>JAKBBQ010000150.1 GCA_021808405.1 Pseudomonadota bacterium
CGGCGACTCCGGCTTGCGGATCACCGCGGTCTGCTCGATCGACACCCCCTGCGCCAGGTTCTGCTCGACCATGGCCTTCAGGTTGACCGAATCGAGGAATTCGACCATCCGGGTGTTCAGCGCAGCCCACAGGTCGTGGGTCATGCAGCGGCCGTCGGCGCCGTCGCCGTGGCAATTGGCCTTGCCGCCGCATTGCGTGGCGTCCAGCGGCTCGTCGACCGCGATGATCACGTCGGCGATCGAAATGTCCTCCGGACGACGCGCCAGGCTGTAGCCGCCGCCCGGCCCGCGCACCGACTCGACCAGCTCATGACGGCGCAGCTTGCCGAACAACTGCTCGAGGTACGACAGCGAAATGCGCTGCCGCTGGCTGATGCTGGCCAGGGTCACCGGCCCCAGGTGCTGGCGCATCGCCACGTCGATCATCGCGGTGACGGCGAATCGCCCTTTGGTCGTCAGTCTCATGGTGGTCTCCAAGTGTGCGAGCGCAGCCACCTGCCGGATCCTGGAATCGTGTCGCCAAGGCGGCAGGTGGGGCTGCGCAATACCTGACGAATTCAGTCGGGATTGTAGAAAGCCCGACTGGATTCGTCAACTTCTCGACGCCTTGCATCCGACAACACCTTGCAGCGTGTTGTCACAAGCGCCAAGTCCGAACTGGTAAGAGTCGCACGCCTGCCGTTGGTTCCCCTAAAGCTTGATGGAATTTTCAAGTTATTGGTAGATAAAGGGTTTTTTGGACGCCCCGACACGCGCGAGCCCACGCGACGCAGCGGGCCTGTGCGTCCGATCCAGCGAAGCCGTCGGGGCATACAATGCGATCGACCAGAAATTCCGATGAGACTGACCCTCAGGCAACTCGATGTCATGGTGGCCATCGCACGCACCGGGAGCACCACGGAGGCGGGCAGGGAGCTGTCGCTGTCGCAATCGGCGGTCAGCGCGGCGCTGGCCGAACTCGAGAGCCAGCTCGACACCCGGGTGTTCGACCGCGTCGGCAAGCGCGTGGTGCTCAACGACTGCGGGCGGCTGCTGCTGCCGCGGGCGCTGGGGGTGCTCGACCAGATGCGTGAGATCGAGCATCTGTTCGACGATGGCGCCGGGGCGCTGCGGGTGGGCGCCAGCACCACCGTGGGCAACTACCTGATGCCCTCGGTGCTCGGCGCGTTCCAGCGGCGCTGGCCGTTGGCGCAGGTCGAACTCGAGGTCGGCAACACCCGCGAGGTGATCGACGCGGTGGCCGCGTACCGGGTGGACCTGGGGTTCATCGAAGGACCTTGCCACCACCCCGAGCTCGAGGTCCACGCCTGGATGGAAGACGAGTTGTGCGTGGTCGCCGCTCCGGACCACGCGCTGTCGCGGCGGCCGGCGGCCACCGGCGCGCTGGCCGCGGCGCGCTGGATCCTGCGCGAACCCGGATCGGGCACCCGCGAGGCTGTCGAGTCGGTGCTGCTGCCCCACCTGGGAACCTTCGGATCGGCGATGCACCTGGGCAACTCGGAGGCGATCAAGCGCGCCGTGGCCGAGGGCATGGGGGTGAGCTGCCTGTCGCTGCGGGTGGTGCAGGACTGGCTGGAAAGCGGCCGCCTGGTGCGCGTCGACCAGCACCTGCCTCGGCTGCAGCGCATGCTGTTTCGCATCCACCCGCGCCGAAAGGTGCTGTCGCTGCCGCTGCGGCGTTTCATCGAACATTGCAGCCACCTGCATTGAGTCCCCCGCCTGGCTTGCGCCGGCGGCCGCCCCGGCCCGCCCGCGCACTCGAGGCCTCAGCCGCCTGAACCTCCACCGATGACCACCTCCCCTTCCACCACGCCCACTCCCCCGCGCCTGACCTCGCTGTCGCATGGCGGCGGCTGCGGCTGCAAGATCGCCCCCGCGCTGCTGCGGGACATCCTGCAGCAGCATCTGCCGCTGGCGGCCCCGCCCGAACTGCTGGTGGGCAGCGAGACCGCCGACGACGCCGCGGTCTGGCGCCTGAGCGACAGCCAGGCGCTGGTGGCGACCACCGACTTCTTCATGCCCATCGTCGACGACCCCGAGGATTTCGGGGCCATCGCAGCGACGAATGCGATTTCCGACATCTATGCGATGGGCGCGCGCCCGTTGCTGGCGCTGGCCATCGTCGGCATGCCGGTGGGGGTGCTGCCCGCGCAGACCATCGGCGCCATCCTGCGCGGCGGCCAGCAGGCCTGCGCGCGCGCCGGCATCCCGGTGGCCGGCGGGCACTCGATCGACTCGGTGGAGCCGATCTACGGGCTGGCGGTGATCGGCATCGCCGACCCGCGGCGCATCCGCCGCAACCGCGATGCCCGCGACGGCGATCGCCTGGTGCTGGGCAAGCCGCTGGGGGTGGGCATCTACTCGGCGGCGCTGAAAAAGGACCTCCTCGACCCGTCCGGCTACCGCGCGATGGTCGACGCGACCACCCGCCTGAACATCCCCGGCCCGCTGCTGGCCGAGATCGACGGCGTGCATGCGATCACCGACGTCACCGGCTTCGGCCTGCTCGGCCATGCGCTGGAACTGTGCCGCGGCGCCGGGCTCGGCGCCTGCCTGCGCGCGCAGGCCGTGCCGCTGCTGCCCGGGGTGCGCGAACTGGCCGCCGCCGGCGTCGTCACCGGGGCATCGCGGCGCAACTGGGACAGCTACGCCGACGAGGTCGACCTGCGCTGCGCCGACCCGCTGGCGCAAACGCTGTTCACCGACCCGCAGACCTCGGGCGGCCTGCTGGTCAGCTGCGCCGCCGAGGCACTGCCGCGGGTGCTCGAGGTGTTCGCCGCCACCGGCTTCGCCGACGCGGCGGAGATCGGCAGCATGCGCGCCGCGCCGCGTCGACTGGTGGTCGAGTAGCCCCTCAGGCCGCCTGTCGCCCCGCGGCGGCGGTGTTGGCCGCCGCGTCGGCGGCCGAGTCGCTCGCCGCCGGCGGCGCCTGCAGCGGGCCGCAGGCGCATTGCAGGTTGCGGTCGCCCCACACGTTGTCGACGCGGCCGACCGGCACCCAGTACTTGGCTTGCCGCAGCTGCGGCAGCGGGAAAGCCGCCTCCTCGCGACTGTAGGGATGCTCCCAGGCGGCGTCGAGCAGCGACTCGGCGGTGAACGGCGCGGCCTTCAGCGGGTTGTCCTGGCGCGGCCACTCGCCGCGCTCGACGCGGGCGATTTCCTCGCGGATGCGGGCCATCGCCTCGACGAAGCGATCGAGTTCGACCAGCGGCTCGCTCTCGGTGGGCTCGATCATCAGCGTGCCCGGCACCGGGAAGCTCATGGTCGGCGCGTGGAAACCGTAGTCGATCAGGCGCTTGGCGACGTCCTCGTTGGTGATCCCGCTGCCCTCCTTGAGGCCGCGCAGGTCGATGATGCATTCGTGGGCCACCCAGCCGCCCTGCCCGCCGTAGAGCACCGGGAAATGCGGCGCCAGCCGGCGCGCCAGGTAATTGGCGCTGAGGATGGCCACCGCGCTGGCCTGGCGCAGGCCCTCGGCTCCCATCATGCGGATGTACATCCAGGCGATCGGCAGCACCGAGGCGTTGCCCAGCGGCGCCGCGCTGACCGCGCCGACCGCAGCCGCAGCGCCGCCCGCGCTGGCATGCCCGGGCAGGAACGGCGCCAGGTGGGCGCGCACCGCCACCGGTCCGACACCGGGACCGCCGCCGCCGTGCGGGATGCAGAAGGTCTTGTGCAGGTTCAGGTGCGACACGTCGGCGCCGAACTCCGGCGGGCTGACCAGCCCGACCATCGCGTTCATGTTGGCGCCGTCGACGTAGACCTGGCCGCCGTGCCGGTGCACGATGTCGCAGATCTCGCGCACCCGCGGCTCGAACACGCCATGGGTCGACGGATAGGTGATCATGCAGGCGGCCAGCCGCTCCGCGTGCTGGGCCGCCTTGGCCCGCAGGTCCTCGAGATCGACGCTGCCCTCGGCGTCGCAGGCCACCACCACCACCTGCATGCCCGCCATGTGCGCCGAGGCCGGATTGGTGCCGTGCGCCGACGAAGGGATCAGGCACACGTCGCGGCCGGCGTCGCCACGGCTGACGTGCCAGGCGCGGATCGCCAGCAGCCCGGCGTATTCGCCCTGCGAGCCGGCATTGGGCTGCAGGCTGACGGCGTCGTAGCCGGTGGCCTGCGCCAGCCACTGCTGCAACTCGGCCGCCAGGCGCCGGTAGCCGCGCAACTGCTCGGCGGGGGCGAAGGGATGCAGGTCGGCGAACTCGGGCCAGCCGATCGGCTCCATCTCGCTGGTGGCGTTGAGCTTCATGGTGCACGAGCCCAGCGGGATCATCGCGCGATCGAGCGCGATATCCTTGTCGGCCAGCCGCCGCAGGTAGCGCAGCATCTCGGTCTCGCTGTGGTGGGCGTGGAACACCGGGTGCGCCAGGTACGCGCTGCGGCGCGCCAGCGCCGCCGGCCAGCGCGGCGCGCTGCCCGCCGCGACGGCGTCGAATACCCCGGGCTGCGGCGGCGGCGCCTTGCGCACCGCGGCGAAGGCTCCGAGCAGCGCCAGCACGTCGGCGCGCTCGACCGTCTCGTCCAGCGTGATGCCGACCGCGTCGGCGCCGGCGCGGCGCAGGTTGATGCCCGCCGCCACGCTGGCCGCATGCACCGCCTCGGTATCGCCTCCGCTGAGCACGCACAGGGTGTCGAAAAAGCTGTCGTGGCGCAGCCGCCAGCCCTGGGCGCGCAGCCCGTCGGCGAGCGCGCAGGTCATGGCATGCACCCGGCGGGCGATGCGCAGCAGGCCCTCGGGCCCGTGATAGATGGCGTACATGGCCGCCAGCACCGCCGGCAGCACCTGCGCGGTGCAGATGTTGCTGGTGGCCTTCTCGCGGCGGATATGCTGCTCGCGGGTCTGCAGCGCCAGGCGCAGCCCGGGGTTGCCGCGCGAGTCCACGCTGGCGCCGACCAGGCGCCCGGGAAGCTGGCGCTTGAGGGAGTCGCGCACCGCCATGTAGGCGGCGTGCGGGCCGCCGCAGCCCAGCGGCAGGCCGAAGCGCTGGGTCGAACCGACCGCGATGTCGGCGCCGATCTCCCCGGGCGACAGCAGCACGGTCAGCGCCAGGATGTCGGCGGCCAGGATCACCAGGCTGCCGCGGCGGTGCGACTCGGCCACCAGTTCGCGCAGGTCGTGCACCCCGCCGTCGACTCCCGGGTACTGCAGCAGCACCGCGAAGTACTCGCCCTGCGTGGCCTGCTCCAGCGGCCCGCTGACCACCCGCAGGCCGATCGGCTCGGCGCGGGTGCGCAGCACCTCCAGGGTCTGCGGCAGCACGTCGTCGGCGACGAACACGGCGTCGGAGGCGTGCTCGCCGGCGCGTCGCGCCAGGGTCACCGCCTCGGCCGCCGCCGTCGCCTCGTCGAGCAGCGAGGCGTTGGCCACGTCCAGCCCGGTGAGATCGGCGACCATGGTCTGGAAGCTCAGCAGGGCTTCGAGCCGGCCCTGGCTGATCTCCGGCTGGTACGGCGTGTAGGCGGTGTACCAGGCCGGGTTCTCCAGCACGTTGCGGCGGATCACCCCCGGCATGTGGGCGTTGGCGTAGCCCTGGCCGATGAAACTGCGCAGCGCCCGGTTTTCACCTGCGATGCGGCGCAGTTCCTGCAGCGCCTGCTGCTCGCCGCACGCCGGCGGCAGGTCCATCGCTGCATCGCGCCGGATCGTCTGCGGGATCACCGAACGCATCAGCGCGTCGAGGCTGTCGACACCCAGGGTACGCAGCATATGGGCCTGCTGGCGGGAATCGGGGCCGATGTGGCGCCGCCTGAAGGCCTCGCCATCCTCGAGTTCGGCCAGGCCGGGAAATTGCGCAACGGACATGATGCTCTGGGCTCCAGGGCCGGCGGCCGCCGCGGCGGGCGGTCGCCGGAAGATGGGGGTGGGCGACGGGGAATCGGCGGCGGGCGGCGGGCGGCGCGGGCCGCGCGCTCAGGCGCCGGCCAGCAGGCGCTCGTAGGCGGCGGCGTCGAGCAGGGAATCGAAGTCGGCCGCGTTGCCCGGGCGCAGCCGGAAGAACCAGCCGGCCCCCTGCGGGTCGCTGTTGGCCAGCGACGGGTCGGCCACCAGCGCGTCGTTGACCGCGACGACCTCTCCGGCCAGCGGCATGTAGACGTCGGCGGCCGCCTTCACCGACTCGACCACCCCGGCCGCGTCCTTGGCGGCGAAACTGCGCCCGGTCGCCGGCAGTTCGACGAACACCACGTCGCCCAGCGCGTCCTGCGCGTGGGTGGTGATGCCCACCGTCAGGGTGCCGTCGGATTCCAGGCGGACCCATTCGTGGTCGGGGGTGAACTTGGTGGTCATGACAGGCTCCGGAGGGTTGGGACGAGGGACTCTGGGGTGCTGCGGGATCAGGTTCGCGGGCGCACGGCCCGGCGCTCAGGAGCGCGCGTAGCGGTGGGGCACGAAGGGCATGTCGACCACCCGCATCGGCAGCAGCTTGTCGCGCACCACGGCCAGCAGCTCGGTGCCGGTGGCCGCGCAGGCGGTGTCGACGTAGGCCATCGCGATCGCCGCGTCGGCGCTGGGGGTCAGCGCGCCGCTGGTGACCCGCCCGACCGTGCTGCCGGCGGCGTCGCGCAGTTCGGCGCCCTCGCGCACCGGGGCGCGCTGCAGGCCGCGCAGGCCCACGCGCACGCGGCCCAGGCTCGACGCGTCGGCCAGTTGCGCCAGCACCACCTCGGCGCCGGGGAAGCCCCCGGCACGCTCGCCGCCGCCGCGGCGAACCTTCTGGATCGACCATTGCAGGCCGGCCTGCACCGGCGTGGTGGCGGTATCGATGTCATGGCCGTACAGGCACAGCCCGGCTTCCAGCCGCAAGGTGTCGCGCGCACCCAGGCCGGCCGGCGCGACGTCGGGCAGCGACAGCAGCGCCTGCGCCAACGCCGCCGCGTGCTCGGCGGGCACGGAGATCTCGAAACCGTCCTCGCCGGTGTAGCCGCTGCGGCTGAGGAACACATGGGCATCGCCGACGCCGGCCGGCAGCCGCGCCCAGGCCACGTCCATGAAGCGCAGTTCGCGCACCGAAGGCATCAGGCTTTGCAGCGCCTGGGCCGCGCGCGGCCCCTGCAGCGCGAGCAGCGCGTGGCGCGGCAGCGCCACGATGTCGCAACGCGCAGCCAGGTGGCCGCGCAACCATTCGAGGTCATGCTGCTTGCGCGCGGCGTTGACCACGACGAAATACTCGTGCGCCGCGCCGGCGTCGCCGCTGCGCGGGCGGTGCGCCACCATCAGGTCGTCGAGGATGCCCCCGCCGGCATCGAGCAGCAGTCCGTAGCGTTGCCGCCCCGCCGCCAATCCGAGCACGTCGATGGGCAACAGGGTCTCCAGCGCCTGCGCCACGTGCTCGCCGCGCAGGCGCAACTGGCCCATGTGCGAGACATCGAACAGCGAGGCGGCGCTGCGGGTGTGGCGATGTTCGGCGACGATGCCCTTGGCGTACTGCAGGGGCATCGAGTAGCCGGCGAAGGGCACCATGCGGGCGCCGAGGCTCAGGTGCAGATCATGCAGCGGGGTGCGCTGCAATTCGGCCGCGTCGGCGGCGGGTGTCGGATCGGACAAGCCAGGCTCCTCGGAACACAGTTCGCTCCGGGCGACTGCCCGGTGCTCCCGCCCCCGCTGTCCTTGGTACCTGAGAGATTGACCCGGCCTGCGCCGGGCTTGCCCCTTCGGTGGGCGCCCGCGAGGCGCCGCTCTCCAGTGAGGTGAACCCCACGCCGGGGTCCCGTCAGTCCTGGCGCCTGCGCGGTACGCCGGCCGGCGCGGCCCTACAGGCCGCGCCGCCGGCTTACGCCTTCGGCGGCCCGAGGCGAGACTGCTGCGCGCCGGGCACTCTCCTGACGGCGCGCAGTGTAGCCGAATCGACGCGCCGCGGGCATCCCCCGCGCGGGTGGGTCGGCGTGGCGGCGCACGCCGGCCTCAGCGCTCGCGCTTGTCGGCCGACGAAGCCGGCGCGCGCAGCCCCAGGCGCCTGCGCGCGCGCAGGTTGCGCTCGGCCTTGCGCTCGTCGATCTTGGACATTTCCCGCCGCTGGGACACCCCGAACATCGGGTCGATGATCTCCCACCACAGGAACACCGCCGCCAGCGGCAGCAGGATCCACCACCACGACAGGGTGGCGAAGGGCCCGACCTTTCCCAGTTTCAGGCCGAGTAGCGCGATAGCAACAAGCAGGATCCACATCGAGCATCTCCCAGGATTGGCCAGGCACCGGCTTGGAATGCCATAAGGTAAAGGGCCCAAGCAGGTGTTTCAACGCCTCGCGAAAAGGCGCCCCAAGCTGCCGCTCGCAATGCGGCCTCGGGTAGCATATCCTTTGCTGTTGCGGCGAGGGGGTTTTGCCTTCTCGCGGTCAACGTGCCGGCGCACAGCTGCGTTATTGTGCACAGCGCCCCGCGCCAACGCTTCGCTCAACCTTGGAGATCGAGAATGAAAAGGATTGTCATTGGTGTCGCGCTTGCTGCCGCCGCGATTTCGCAGGTGTA
>JAKBBQ010000151.1 GCA_021808405.1 Pseudomonadota bacterium
CGGCTACGCCAGGCCGGGCGCCAGTCAGCACGACATCGAGCGGGTCGCTCGCGCGGCGCAGATCCACGACTTCATCGTGCGCCAGCCGCACGGCTACCAGACCCAGGTCGGCGAGCGCGGGCTGAAGCTGTCGGGCGGGGAGAAGCAGCGGGTGGCGATCGCCCGCGCGCTGCTCAAGGAGCCCGCGGTGCTGGTGTTCGACGAGGCCACGTCGCAGCTCGATTCCGCCAACGAGCGCGCGATCCAGGCGCAGATCCGCATCGCCACCCGCGATCGCACGACCCTGATCATCGCCCACCGGCTGTCCACCGTGGTCGATGCCGACCAGATCCTGGTGCTGGCCGACGGACTGGTGCAGGAGCGCGGAAGCCACGCCGAACTGCTCGCGGCCGGCGGCCTGTACGCTCGCATGTGGGAGCTGCAACAGCAGGGTGAGGCCGCCGATCCCCAGCCGCAGCAGCGGCTGCGCGAGGTGGCTTGACGGCCGCGCGCCGGCGCGCGGCCGCCCGGGCTACCATCGCCGCAGGCCGCGTCGACGCGGCGCCATTCCCCGATGCGATGTCCAGCGCTCCGACCAGCCTGACCCTCACCCGTCCCGACGACTGGCACCTGCACCTGCGCGATGGCGACGCGCTCGCCTACACCGTGGGGTGGAGCGCGTCGCGGTTCGCGCGCGCGATCGTCATGCCCAACCTCAAGCCGCCGGTGGTCGATACCGCGCTGGCGCTGGCGTACCGGCAGCGGGTGCTGGCCGCGCGCCCGCCGGGATCGGACTTCCAGCCGCTGATGACCCTGTACCTGACCGACCGCACGCCGCCGCAGGAAATCGCCCGCGCCAAGGCCAGCGGCGCGGTGTTCGGGGTCAAGCTGTACCCGGCCGGCGCGACGACCCATTCCGACAGCGGGGTCACCGAACTGCGCCACGTGCACGCGGTGCTCGACGCGATGCAGCGCGAGGGCATGCCGCTGCTGGTGCACGGCGAGGTCACCGATCCCGAGGTCGACGTGTTCGACCGCGAGGCGGTGTTCATCGAGCGCCACCTCGGCGCCATCCGCGGCGACTTCCCCGCGCTGAAAATCGTGCTGGAGCACATCACCACTTCGCATGCGGTGGATTTCGTGCTGTCCCAGACCGCGCGCGACTCGCGCGGCGCGCCGCTGCTGGCCGCCACGATCACCCCGCAGCACCTGCTGCACGACCGCAACGCGCTGTTCCGCGGCGGCTTGCGCCCCCACTATTACTGCCTGCCGGTGCTCAAGCGCGAAAGCCACCGCCGACGGGTGCTCGAGGCCGCCTGCAGCGGCGACCCGCGGTTTTTCCTGGGCACCGACTCGGCGCCCCATGCGCGCGGCGCCAAGGAGGCCGACTGCGGCTGCGCCGGCTGCTTCAACGCCGTGCACGCGCTGGAGCTGTACGCCCAGGCCTTCGAGCAGGCAGGCTGCCTGCATCGGCTGGAAGGCTTCGCCAGCCACCACGGCGCCGATTTCTACGGCCTGCCGCGCAACCGCGCTCGCATCGAGTTGCGGCGCCAGGCGTGGAGCGTGCCGCAGCGGCTGGACTACGTGGACGACGGCATCGTGCCGCTGGACGCGGGCCGGCGGCTGGATTGGCGCGCGCTCCCCGGTGTTGCGTCGCAACAACCGGCATAATGTCGGGTGGCGAAGCAGGTCGGACGATCGCGCCGCGAAAGCGGTGAGGAAGGTCCGGACTCCGCAGGGCAGGGTGACGGCTAACGACCGTGCGCGGCGACGCGACGAACAGGGCCACAGAGACGAGCAAGCGCGGCCATGCCGCGCCGAGGTGAAACGCGGCAACCTCCACCCGGAGCAACACCAAATAGGCAGGCGATGGCGCCGCAAGGCGTCGGGAGCGCGGCCCGCGCGAGCCTGCGGGTAGGTGGCATCGAGCCGTGTCGGCAACGCGCGGCCCAGAGGAATGATCGTCACGCCGGGAAACCGGTGCACAGAATCCGGCCTACAGACTTGCTTCGCCTTTTTCCTGTCGTGGTGCCGTTCCGCCTCCCGAGGCAACCCGCCGCCCACGGCCTGCCGCCGCCTCCCGCCGCCCCGCTTCGGCCGGATCCCGGGCCAAACCATTACTTGCACCATGGGCTTCAAGTCCTTATTTAAAGTGGGCTTTTTGGTTTCGAGCTGTTTAGAAGAACAGTACCCGGATCCTCGCTAAGTCATTGTTTGGTAAGAGAAATTTTCAGCCCGGTATTGACTGGGCCCGGTTTGCCCCATACAGTGGCGCCAGGTGCAGAAAAGTGGGTCAAAGTGCAGCGTTTGAGCCGTTGCACCAGGCGGAGCGGAGGCGGGCGTGTTCATCGGCATTTCGGCGTTGACGCTGGACGGCAAGGGTCGCATGACCGTGCCGGCGCGCCATCGCGACGTGCTGCTGGCGCAGGCAGCCGGGCGCCTGACCCTGACCAAGAGCCCGGAGGGCTGCCTGCTGATGTTCGGCGACCCGCAGTGGCAGGATTTCCGCTCCAAGATCGCCGCGCTGCCGATGTCGGCGCAGGGCTGGAAGCGCATCTACCTGGGTCATGCGACCGAAACCGAGATCGATGCCAGCGGCCGCGTGCTGATCCCGCCCGAGTTGCGCGAGGCGGCGAGCATCGGGCGCGACATCGATCTGATCGGCATGGGCTCGCACTTCGAGGTGTGGGACCGAGCCACCCACCGCGCGCGCGAGGCGGCGGTGATCGATGCCGGCATGCCCGACGCCGTGCGTGACATCGTGGTGTGAAGGTGCTGCCCGATGTCCCGCGTCCCCCCTTCCGCTGCGGCGCCGCTGCAGCACCGCACGGTGTTGCTGCGGCAGGCCGTCGACTGGCTGGTCGGCGACCCGCAGGGCACCTACGTCGACGGCACCTTCGGCCGTGGCGGACATGCGCGCGAACTGCTGTCCCGCCTGGGTGCCGGCGCGCGGGTGGTGGCGCTGGACCGCGATCCCCAGGCGATCGCGGCGGGCGCGGAGCTGGCGCGCCAGGAGCCGCGGCTGCGGTTGCGGCAGGCGGCCTTTTCGCAATGGGGGCAGGTGCTCGACGAGCTGGGCATCGACAGCGTGCAGGGCCTGCTGCTCGACCTCGGCGTGTCGTCGCCGCAGCTCGACGACCCTACGCGTGGTTTCAGCTTTCGCGGCGACGCGTTGCTGGACATGCGCATGGACACCACGCGCGGCTTCACCGCAGCGCAATTCCTGCTGGAGGCCGACGTCGATGAAATCACCAGGGTGCTGCGCGACTACGGGGACGAACGGGCGGCTTTCGCGATTGCAAAGGCGATTGTGGCTGGCCGCGAACGCGGTCGCCCCGTCACCCGCACCGCAGAACTTGCCGCCCTCGTTGCGCAAGCGGTGCGCAGCCGCGAGCCGGGGCAGGATCCCGCGACCCGCACCTTTCAGGCTCTTCGGATTCATGTCAATGCCGAGCTCGCCGAGCTTGAGGCGGCGCTTGCGCAGGTGATGCGGCGCCTGGCTGTGGGAGGCCGACTGGTGGTCATCAGCTTTCACTCCCTCGAAGATCGCATGGTCAAGCAGTTCCTGCAGAGCCATGCGCGACCTCCCGCCCTCACCCCGCAGCAGCGCCGCCTGCCGCTGCCGCCTGTGCCCTTCGTCGCCGGCCTGCGGCTGCTCGCGCGGGTGCGCCCGGATGCCGCCGAGGCGCGCGAGAATCCGCGCAGCCGCTCGGCGATCATGCGCGTGGCCGAGCGGCTCGCACAGCCGCAAGCCGGCGGGGAGGGCGCATGATCCGCCTGAACCTTCTGCTGCTGGCGCTGAGCATGGGCTTCGCGATGAGCCTGGTGCGCGCCCAGTACGAGGCGCGGCGCGCCTTCGCGGCGCTCGACGCGGCGCAGCAGCGGGCCGCGCAGTTGGCGCTGGACCGCGACCGCCTGCAGGTGGAAGTGCGCGCGCTGTCCGTGCCGGTGCGCATCGAGTCGGTGGCGCGGGGACGCCTGGGCATGGTCCCGATCACCCCGGCGAGCAGCGACTACGTCAGCGCCGCGCAATGGCCCGGGCTGCGCTCGAGCATTCCCACCGACTGAGCGCCGCGCCATGAGACTCGCATCGCGCCCGTTCGCCATTCCGGTGCAGCGCCGCAACAGCCACCTGCTGCGCCTGCGGCTGCCGCCGGGACGCGCCTGGTTGATCCGCTGGCTGCTCTATGGGTCCTTCGCCGCGCTGGCGCTGCGCGCGCTGTGGGTGCAGGGCATCACCACCAGCTTCTACCAGCACCAGGGGGAACTGCGTTTCGTGCGCACCCTGGAGCTGCCTGCGATGCGCGGACGCATCCTCGACCGCAACGGCAACATCCTGGCCTCGAGCATCCCGGTGCAGACCATCTGGGCCGATCCCCTCACGCTGCAGGCCAGCGCCCAGCAGGTCGAGCAACTGGCCCGGCTGCTGGGCCTGGACCCGCGCGCGCTGCAGCAGCGGCTCGCCCAGCCGCTGCAGTTCGTCTACGTCAGGCGCCAGGTGGGGGTCGGGCTGGCGCGCAAGGTGC
Organism: Pseudomonadota bacterium; assembly: GCA_021808405.1. Lineage (GTDB taxonomy): Bacteria > Pseudomonadota > Gammaproteobacteria > Burkholderiales > Burkholderiaceae_C > Thiomonas_A. The sequence goes on from JAKBBQ010000151.1 coordinate 4,506, forward strand.
AGGCGCTGCACATCAAGGGGGTCTACATGTCCCCCAGCTACCGGCGCTACTACCCGGAGGGCCCGGCGGCGGCGCAGCTGCTGGGCTTCACCAACATCGAGAACCAGGGGCGCGGCGGCCTGGAGCTGGCCTTCCAGCACCAGCTCGCCGGCCACCCCGGCACGCGCAGGGTCATGCGCGACCGCCTGGGCAACGTCATCGAGGACGTCGAGGGCGGAACGCCCCCGGTCAACGGTGAGGACATCCAGCTGTCCATCGACAGCAAGATCCAGGACCTGACCTACCAGGCGCTGCGCCAGGCGGTGAAGACCAGCCATGCGAAGAACGCCAGCGCGGTGGTCATCGACGCCAGCAACGGCCAGGTGCTGGCGATGGCCGACTATCCGAGCTTCAACCCCAACAACCGCAGCACCTACGTCCCTGCGGACATGCGCAACTACGCGCTGACCGACATCTTCGAGCCCGGCTCGGTGATCAAGCCGCTGACCATCGCCGCCGCGCTGCAGGACGGGGTCATCACCATGCACAGCACCTTCCAGACCGCCCCCGGGTGCATGATGATGTACGGGAACAACATCTGCGACGACTCCAACAACGGCCTGATCGGCCTGCCGCAGGTCATCGAATACTCGAGCAACGTCGCCACCGGGCAGATCGTGATGCGGATGAAGCCCCAGGAACAATGGGACATGTACACCGCGGCCGGTCTCGGGCAGCGCCCGCAGCTTCCCTTCCCCGGGTCCGCCAGCGGCCGCTTGCGGCCGTGGAAGAACTGGCGCCCGATCGACGCCGTGACCCAGGGCTTCGGCTACGGCCTGGCGCTGTCGACCTTCCAGCTCGCGCATGCCTACCTGCTGTTCGCCGACGATGGCCGCATCCGTCCGGCGACCCTGCTCGACAGCCCCCAGCCGACCCCCGCGGTGCGGGTGATCTCCCGCCGCGTCGCGGCGGACATCCGTTCGATGCTGGGGCTGGTGACCTCGCGCAACGGCACCGCTCCGAGCGCGCGCGTGCCGGGCTACCGCGTCGGCGGCAAGACCGGCACCGCCTACCTGTGGCGCGGCAAGGCCTATGACAAGCACCTGTTCCGCGCGCAGTTCGTCGGCCTGGCGCCGCTCGACCACCCGCGGCTGGTGATGGCGGTCTCGGTGGACCAGCCCGACGCCTCCCACCACTTCGGCGGCCAGATCGCGGCGCCGGTGTTCTCCGAGGTCATCGGGCAGGCGTTGCGCATCCTGGGCGTGCCGCCCGATCTGCCGGTGCAGCCCGACGTGCCCCCCGCGAGCCAGCAGCAGCCGGGAGGCGCGGCATGAGCGTCGGCTCGGCGCCCGCGTCGCCGCTGACCTCGGTCGGCGCTGCGCTGCATGCGCTGCGCGCGTTGGTGGCGCCGCAGGCCGCGCTGCTCGCCGATACGCGCAGGGTGCGCGGGGGCGACGTGTTCGTCGCCTGGCCGGGAGCGGGCAACGACCCGCGGCGCCATGTCGGCGACGCCCTGGCGCGCGGCGCCGGCGCGGTGCTGGTCGAGCACGAGGGCGCCGACAGCGTCGAGTGGCCGCGGCAGGTGCTGCGGCTGCGCGGCCTGAAGGCGCTGGCGGGTGAGATCGCCGACGCCTGGCTCGGCCATCCCTCGCGCCACATGAGCGTGCTGGCGGTGACCGGGACCAACGGCAAGACCTCCACCGCGTGGTGGCTGGCGCAGGCGCTGCGCGCCAGCGGCAGGCCGTGCGGGGTCATCGGCACGCTGGGCGCCGGCGTGCCGCCCGAGCTGCGCTCCACCGGGCTGACCACCCCCGATCCGCTGCGCTTGCACGCCGAGCTCGCGGGCATGCTGGCGCGAGGGGTGCGCCACTGCGCGATCGAGGCCTCGTCGATAGGCATCGAGGAACAGCGCCTGGCCGGACTGCGCATCCAGGCCGCGGCGTTCAGCAACCTGAGCCGCGACCACCTCGACTACCACGGCAGCATGGCCGCCTACGCGGCGGCCAAGCGCCGGCTGTTCGACTGGCCCCAGCTGCGCGGCGCGGTGCTCAACGTCGACGACCCGATGGGCGCCGAGCTCGCGGCCCACTGCCGCCAGCGCGGGCTGGACACCCTGCGGGTGTCGCGCGCGGGCGGCGCGGCCGCGGCGGCGGACTGGCAGGCCGAGGACGTGCGCCACGTCGCCGCGGGCATGCGGCTCGGGCTGCGGCGCGGCGAGCAGCGCGCAAGCGTCGAACCGGCGCTGCTCGGAGCCTTCAACGCATCCAACCTGTTGCTGGTCTGCGGCCTGCTCGAGTGCTGCGGCCTGGATTTCCAGCAGGTGCTGGACGCGCTGTCGGCGATTTCCGCGCCGCCCGGGCGCATGCAGCCGCTGGGCGGTGTGGGCGCGCCGCTGGTGGTGGTCGACTACGCGCACACCCCCGACGCGCTCGCGCAGGCGCTGCAGGCGCTGCGCGAGGTGGCGCAGCAGCGGGGCGGCCGGCTGTGGTGCATGTTCGGCGCCGGCGGCGATCGCGACCAGGGCAAGCGCGCGCCGATGGCGGCGACGGCCGAGGCCGGCGCCGACCGCGTGGTGCTGACCAGCGACAACCCGCGCAGCGAGGCGCCGCAGGACATTCTCGAGCAGTTGCTGGCCGGGGCGGCGGCGCCGTCGCGCATGCTGGTGCTGGCCGAACGCGAGCAGGCGATCGCGCAGACCGTGGCGCATGCGCAGCCGCGCGACGTCGTGCTGCTGGCCGGCAAGGGGCACGAGGCCACGCAGCAGGCGCGCGGGCGCAGCCGGGCCTTCAGCGACATGTTCCATGCCCGTGCCGCGCTGGCAGCGCGCGGCGCCGGCTGGATGAGCCTGCGCGAGGTCGCCCGGTGGAGCGACGGCCGGCTGCACGGCGACGGCGCGCTCGCGCTGGCGGGCATCGGCACCGACAGCCGGCGCCTCGGCCCGGGCGAGCTCTTCGTCGCGCTGCGCGGCGAGCGCTACGACGGCCACGCCTTCCTGCCGCAGGCGGCGGCGGCCGGGGCCGCGGCGGTGCTGGCCGAGCAGGGGGTGCAGGCCAGCGGCCTGCCTGGCGTCGAAGTCGGCGACAGCCGCGCCGCGCTGGGCGCGCTGGCGCGGGCCTGGCGCCGCCAGCAGCCGGCGATGCCCCTGATCGCCGTGACGGGCAGCAACGGCAAGACGACGGTGACCCAGATGCTGGGCAGCATCCTGCGGGCCTGGCAGGGTGACGACGCCAGCCTGGCCACCGCCGGCAACTTCAACAACGACGTCGGCGTGCCGCTGACCCTGCTGCGGCTGCGCCCGCAGCACCAGGCGGCCGTGGTCGAGATGGGCATGAATCATCCGGGGGAGATCGCCCGCCTGGCGGCGATCGCCGAGCCCGACGTGGCGCTGATCAACAATGCGCAGCGCGAGCACCTGGAGTTCATGGGCAGCGTCGACGCGGTGGCGCGGGAGAACGCCCAGGTGCTGCTGGCGCTGCCCGAAGGCGGCGTCGCGGTGTTTCCCGCCACCGACGCGTACGCCGCGCTGTGGGCGGGCATGGCCGCGCCGCGGCGGCTGCAGCGCTTTGCGCTGCGCGAGCACGCGGGGGCTGCGCAGCAGCCGGCGGCCGAGGTCGAGGGCTGGCTGCTGGGCGAGCTCGCCGCGGGTGGCGCCGGGCTCGAGCTGGCGCTGCGCGCGGCCGGCGCGCAGGCGCGGCTGAGGCTGCACGTGCTGGGACGCCACAACGCCCACAACGCGCTGGCCGCGGCCGCCGCGGCGCTGGCCGCCGGCGCGCCGCTGGAAGCGGTGGTCGACGGACTCGAGGCCTTCCGTCCGGTGCACTCGCGCATGCAGCGCAGCCTGCTCAGGCGCGCCGACGGCAGCGAGTGGCTGCTGATCGACGACACCTACAACGCCAACCCCGATTCGGTGCGCGCGGCCATCGATCTGCTGGCCGCGCTGCCGGGCCGTCGCATGTTGGTGCTGGGCGACATGGGAGAGGTCG
>JAKBBQ010000152.1 GCA_021808405.1 Pseudomonadota bacterium
GCCCTTGCTGCCGTGGCGCAGCGACAGCCGTCTGCGGGCTGCAAGCTACGCGGCGCTTTCCACCAGCTTCGTCGCCGGCGAGCCGGGAACGTACTGGTATGTATGTCCGACACCGGAGCACGCCGAGAAGGGCATGGTCGGCCGGTTCATCATCCGGTGACGCCTGCACGCGGGTTGCCCGGCCGCGGTACGGCAGGTGCCGCGCGAACCTGACGGAATTGTCATCGCACGGTCATCGGCGTGTCGGGAACCGAGCGCGATCATGGACGGCAATGCAGGCGCAGCGCGCCTGTCAGCATCCCTGATTCGCACGGAGATCGATGATCATGCAAGCCTCACGAAGCCTTTCCCTCGCCTCGGTTCGGCGCGTCGCCGCGACGTTGGCTCTTGCCGGCGCGGTGGGCGGGGCGCTATTCTGGGTATCCCACGCTCGCGCCGCGCAGTACGCGGCGCCCCATGAGCCTCGCATTCCGGCGGGCGCGCCGATACGAAGCTGGGCCGACAATGGCCGAGGAGGTCTGTCCCTGCTGCAGATCATCGGCGGCATCGCGCTGCCGCGCGGAGCGACGCTGCGCGGGACCGTGACCAGCGACACGAACTGCGCACCCGACGCTCGTGGCCTGAGCCATTGCCACAACGGGATCGACCTCGACAACGGCATGCGCATCCTGGTGGTTCATACCCACGCGATGATGCAGCATCCCTGCCTAGAACCGGGGCAGCGTGTCACGGTCACGGGCTTTTCAGGCACATGGATCACGGCGCGCGCGGCAGCGGCGTAGCAGCTGCGAGGTCCGCCGCCGTGGCCCTGGCAGCCTGGGGGATCCGCGCTTACCGCGCGCTGACCTGCTGCGCGTGGACCCGGCCCACGAGGTAATCGACGGCTTGCAGGATGCGGCCGTCGGTCGGGGTCTGCGGAAGGTCGCCCGAGACCTCGTAGGTGCCTTGCACCGCCATGGTCGGAACGCCGTCGATGCCATAGTCCTTCATCATCTGCGAGGCGCGTCGGGCCTGCATGGCCACGCCGAAGGAGTTGAAGGTCGCAAGGAAGGTCTGCCTCGGAATGCCGTGCGCGTCCAGCCACGTGGCCATCTGGTCCGGAGCGTTCAGCGTGATGTGCTGTTCATGGATGGCCTGGAAAACGGCCCCTTGCAGGCTGTCGACCTTGCCCAGTGCCAGCAGCGTGTAGTAGAGCTTTTGCTGCGGGATGAACTGCTCCGTGAAGGCCACCGGAACGCGTTCGACCACCACGTAGGACGGCTGCCTGCGTACCCACGCGTCGAGCTCGGGTTCGAGCGCATTGCAGTGCGGACAGTTGTACCAGAAGAACTCGGTGACCACGACCTTGCCCGGGTGCCCCACCGGTTGCCGGGCGGACAACTCGTTGTAGCCCGTGCCCCTCTGGAAGGGGGCGGCGGCTTGCGTGATCGTGGCGCCGACGGCGATCGCGAGAAGCATTGCGAGCAGGGCGAGGAGGCGTTGTATCGGATGTGCACGCATGATCGGGTTCTTGATTCGGTGGGGCGTGCGGCGTCGATACGCCGCAGCAAACCGTAGCCGTAATCGACTGGAGGATCCTTGACTTGAAGCAGCCGGAATCGACGTCGGGCCAACCCCAAGGCCCTGTGCTTTCGAACATGACAGGATCGTCATCAGGCGGTCATGTATTCGATCGGAAGGAATGCCTAAGCTGTAAAGGACGAGCAAAGTGGGCGAGGCCCCAAGCGAATCGGCGATCGAGGTGCCGGCGCAACTTGGATGAGCTCCGGGCAACGCGATCCCAATCAGGAGGGAACACGATGGACGATCGAACGCACGAGCAGCCGACAACGCAAGCGCAGGCGTGCTCGCATGAACACGACCATGACCACCAACACGTGCACGGGCGTGGACACCAGCCTGAAGTGGTGGGCGCGATGCAGACTGCGCATGCGGGCGCCACCACGCCCGCCGCGCGCTATACCTGCCCGATGCACCCGGAGGTCGTCAGCGATGCTCCGGGTGCCTGCCCCAAGTGCGGCATGGCGCTGGAACCCGTGATGCCTGCGACGCCGGCGTCACGCACCCAGTGGGTGTGCCCGATGCACCCGGAGATCGTGCGCGATGCGCCGGGTTCCTGCCCGAAGTGCGGCATGGCGCTGGAACCACGGAGCGTGGCCGCCCAGCCGGAGCGCAACCCTGAGCTCGATTCGATGACCCGGCGTTTTTGGGTCAGTCTCGTGCTCGCCGTTCCCGTGCTGGCGCTGGCGATGGGCCATGACGTTCCCGGGCTGTCGGGCGTGCTCGGGCCGCATCGGGTGGGATGGTCGTGGGCCGAGTTCGCGCTGGCGTCTCCGGTGGTGCTGTGGGGTGGCTGGCCGTTTTTCGTCAAGGGCTGGGATTCGCTGCGCACGCGCAACCTGAATATGTTCACGCTGATCGCCCTCGGTGTCGGCGTGGCCTACCTGTACAGCATGGTGGCGCAGCTGGCGCCGCAGATCTTTCCCCCGGCGTTCCGCGATCCGGCCAGCGGAGCCGTGGATGTGTACTTCGAGGCGGCCGCGGTGATCGTGACCCTGGTTCTGCTGGGCCAGGTGCTGGAACTGCGCGCGCGCAGCAACACCAACGCGGCGATCCGCGCGCTGCTGGACATGGCCCCGAAAATGGCGCGGCGCATCGCGGCCGACGGCTCGGAGTCGGACGTTTCGCTCGACCAGGTGCAGGTGGGCGATCGCTTGCGCGTGCGCCCCGGCGAGAAGATTCCGGTGGACGGCGTGGTGCTGGAAGGCGCTTCGTCGGTGGACGAGTCGATGATCACCGGCGAGCCCATCCCGGCCGAGAAGTCGGGCGGCGACAAGGTGGTGGGCGCCACCGTCAACGGCAGTGGCTCGCTGATCATCGAGGCCCGTCGCGTGGGTGCGGACACGCTGCTGGCGCAGATCGTGCACATGGTTTCGGAGGCTTCGCGCAGCCGCGCGCCCATCCAGCGCCTGGCGGACATCGCGGCCGCCTGGTTCGTGCCCATCGTGGTCGCGGTGGCGCTGCTCACCTTCGCGCTGTGGGCGTGGCTAGGCCCGGCGCCTTCCATGGCCTATGCCGTGATCAACGCCGTGGCCGTGTTGATCATCGCCTGCCCCTGTGCACTGGGCCTGGCCACTCCGATGTCCATCATGGTGGCCACGGGCAAAGGTGCCACGATGGGCGTGCTGTTCAAGAACGCCGAGGCCATCGAGACCCTGCGCAAGGTCGACACCCTGGTGGTGGACAAGACCGGAACCCTCACCGAAGGCAAGCCGCGCCTGCAGGAGGTGGTGCCGATGCAGGGCTGGGCGGACGACGAGGTGTTGCGCCTTGCGGCCAGCCTGGAGCGCGGCAGCGAGCACCCCTTAGCGGCGGCGATCGTGCAGGCGGCGCAGCAGCGTGAGCTCGCCTTGGAGGCCCCGGCGGAATTTCAGGCCGTGGTGGGCAAGGGCGTGATCGGGCGCATCGGCGGGCGCGCGGTGTTGCTGGGCAACGCGGCGCTGTTGTCGGGGCACGGCATCGGCATCTCGGCACTGGCCGCGCCGGCCGAGGTGCAGCGCACGCAGGGACGCACGGCCATGTTCCTGGCCGTGGACGGTCAGCCGGCCGGCCTGGTGGCGGTGGCCGACCCGGTGAAGTCCAGCACGCCTCAGGCGATTCGCGAATTGCACGAGGACGGCTTGCGCATCGTCATGCTCACCGGAGACAACGAGACCACGGCCAAGGCCGTGGCCCGTGACCTGGGCATCGACGAGGTAATCGCCGGCGTGCTTCCCGAGCAGAAGGCACAGCACGTCAAGCGCCTGCAGGCCGAGGGGCGCTTCGTCGCGATGGCCGGCGACGGCATCAACGACGCGCCGGCGCTGGCGCAGGCGCAGGTGGGCATCGCGATGGGCACCGGCACCGACGTCGCCATGGAAAGCGCGGGCGTGACCCTGATCCAGGGCGATCTGCGGGGCATTGTGCGCGCGCGCCGCCTGAGCCGCGCCACGCTGGGCAACATTCGTCAAAACCTGTTCTTCGCCTTTGTCTACAACAGCCTGGGCGTGCCGGTGGCGGCCGGCATCCTGTACCCCTTCTTCGGCGTTCTGCTGTCGCCGGTGATCGCCGCCGCGGCGATGTCCTTCAGTTCGGTCTCGGTGGTAGCCAACGCGCTGCGCCTGCGGCACGCGAAGGTGTAGGGGCGCGCGCAGCGAGGCTGCAAAATGCTGGGCCCATCCCGGCCCATACGAGGAGAGTGTCATGAGTTCCTACGTCTTCAGCGTCCAGAGCCCGAAGGGCTTCGAGGCCACCGTGCAGGCCGTCACCGACGCGCTCAAGCAGGAGGGCTTCGGCGTGCTGACCACGATCGACGTGCAGGCCACGCTCAAGGCCAAGCTGGGCGTCGAGCAGCGCCCGTACACGATCCTCGGGGCCTGCAACCCCCAGTTCGCCCACCAGGCCTTGCAGGCCGACCCGGACATCGGTGCCTTGCTTCCCTGCAACGTGGTCGTGCGCGAGGATGCCGACGGCAGGGTTCATGTCGTGTTCATGGACCCGCAACCCGTGCTGGGCATGGTCGACCGACCGGAGATCGAGAGCCTGGGGCGTGAGGTTCGTTCCAGGTTGCAGCGTGTGGCCGCGTCGCTGCGCGGCTGACACGCGCGGACGATCTCCGCTGGCGGCGATGCGGCGAAGGCCGTGATCCCGATGACAGCACCGTCATGTATCGGTCATCGGCAGGTCAGTTCCCGAAAGCTACTCTGGGGATGCGTGAACATCGTCCTGCTCGATTGGCGCGAACTGCCTAGTTTCACGCATTCACGCCAATCTCGTGCACCGGTTCCGAAGGGAGGAAGATTCGGGCGAAGCCGTGGCACGAGATGGAGGTGCCAACGCGTTGCGCGGAGATCCGTACGTCTGTGCACATGCGCATCGTCCGGCTGATGACCCTGCTGGCGCTGTGCGTGGCGTTCGCCGGTCCGGTTCTGGCGCGTGGGGGAAGGGGAGTGCACTTCCGATCGTCGGGGTTTCGTGCATGGCGCATGCCCGCGTCGCGCGAGTGCGGCTTTGCCGCGGGTTTTCATCCGCAACCCACCGAGCTGTCGCCCCCGCGCCTTGCGTTCGGCAGCTTCCGCGCTTAGGCCACCGAGGCTCGCTGATCAGCGGTCACGGCTGGTGGGGGCGGGAACTGGAGCAACTTCCTGATGTTCGAGGCGCTGCGTTCGCTGTTTGGCTGGAACTGCGCCCCGGTCGCCGCCACTCGGACCGGCACGGCATCGCCCGGAGCGCAGCCGGCGAGCGTGCCGGTGGTGGCGGCGTCCGCCAGCGCTGCATCACAGTCGAGTTGGCTGTCATCCGTCTTGTTCGTGTTGGTCGGGGATGGATTCCTGGCGTTCGCCGTGCGTCGAACTCTTGCCGCCGCGAGGCGGCGCGACCCCCATTTCGTGCCCGAGTCGGGCGCCGAGGCCCAGGCAGACGCTGCCGCACAGCTGGGTGCGCGTATCGGCGGCCTTTTGCGCTATCCGCGGATCCCGCTGATCCGTGCGCGTGCAGGGGGTTCGCTGTTCGACAGGCCCGCGGAGGAGCAGGATGACAGCGTGAATCGTCGCATGTCCCACATCCCGGTGCAGCCCCCCTGAGCTGCGTGCGCATGACTCTGCGCTGCCGAAATGAAAGGAGGCCTTGATCACGCCGATCAGCGTCAGCAGCGGCGAATCGCATTCGACGCGCTCACCCCATTGATCGATAGTTCGCAGCGTCCGCTCGGCCTCTGCGACGCATCATGGTGCGCGGACATGACAGCAATATCACGCAGCCGTCATCGAGCCGACAGCATCGGATGCCTAGGCTGGTGTCGTGGATCGGATGCGCGCATGGCGCGCCTCCCGACCGAAGCGATTCCATTCCAACACGCAAAGGTGTTGTCTCATGAAGATCTCGAATTCGTCAGAATCCGCGAGCAAAGCGCGCGGCTTGAGCGCGCAGGCCGACGCTCTCGATGCACGTCGCCGTTCGCTGGTGCTGGCTTCGGCCACGCTGACGGCCGCACCACTTTTCCTGCGCGCCGCGCATGCGCAGGAACCGGGCCGCATGGCCCCGGTGAAGGGCGCGCAGGCGGGCGCCGCACGGCTTCCGGCTACGCCCTTTCAGCGCAATCTTCCGATCCCGCCCCAACTGCGCGGCGACAGGCGCGATGGCGCGCTGCACTTCGCGTTGACCGCGCAGGCGGGCAGCAGCGAACTGGTTGCCGGGTTGCAAACTCCGACCTGGGGCTACAACGGCTCCATGCTCGGTCCCGCGTTGGTCGTTCCACGCGCACAGCCGGTGCGCGTGGAGTTGCGCAATGGGCTGGCGCAGTCGACGACCTTGCATTGGCATGGCGCCATCGTGCCGGGGCCGGTCGACGGGGGCCCGCACAGCCCGATTCTGCCGGGACGGACGCAGCGGGTCGGCTTCACGCTCGATCAACCCGGCGCGACGCTGTGGTTTCATCCCCACCCCGACACGCGTACCGGTGCGCAGGCCTATGCGGGCCTGGCCGGGCTGTTGCTGGTCGATGACGGTGTGGATCGCCGCCTCGGGCTGCCGCATGCCTGGGGAGTCGACGACATCCCGGTGATCGTCCAGGATCGCCGAATCGCGGCCGATGGCACGCTGCTTTACATGAGCAGCATGCATGACCTGATGGGCATGAAGGGCGATCGCTTCCTGGTCAACGGGCGTGAGCAGCCCCATGTCGCGGTGCCGGCGCAACACGTTCGCCTGCGCCTGCTCAACGGTTCGAACGCTCGTATCTACAACTTCGCCTTCGACGACGGACGATCCTTTCAGGTCGTCGCGTCCGATGCCGGATTGCTGGCCCGCCCTGAGACGACCCGGCGCCTTGTGCTCGCGCCGGGAGAGCGGGCCGAGATCGTCGTCGATCTGTCGGGCGATCAGGGGAGGCAACTGGTGCTGCAGAGCCGTTTTGCCGAGGTGGTCGACACCCTCAATGGTTCGCCGATGGGCTCCGACGCGTGGGACCAGAGCACCATCGAGTTGCTGCAGCTGCGCATCGGCGCGCCCAACGGCGCGAAGTCCGGCGTTCCCGCGAAGCTGGTCGGGATCGATCCGATTCCTGTCGCGGCGGCCAGGGTGCGGCGCTTCACGCTCCAGGGCATGCGCATGGGCTCGATGATGGGTGGGCCGCGCAACGTGGACCGCAGCGCCCCGATCGACTCGGGCCCGGCTGGCATGAGCCTCGGTGTGGGAGGGCAGAACCTGTTCTCGATCAACGATCAGTTCATGCAAATGAACCTGATCAACCAGCGCGTTCGTCTGGGCGATGTGGAAATCTGGGAACTGCGCAACGAGGGCTACATGGCGCACCCGATCCATGTGCATGGCGTGTCGTACCAGGTGTTGTCGCGCGATGGCGCGAGCCCGCCCGAGTGGGAACGCGGCCGCAAGGACACGGTGCTCGTGCGCCGCGGCGAGACGGTGCGTCTGGCCATGCGTTTCACGCAGCGGGCCGACGAGGCGCATCCCTACATGTACCACTGCCACATCCTCGAGCATGAGGGCAATGGAATGATGGGCCAGTTCACGGTGAGCTGATACCCGCCGTGCGGTGTGCACGCCGGATCGACGATCGACGACTCAAGGAGGCGATCATGAAATCTCCAGTGGCCATTCCGACCGAATCGGCTCCTCTGGCGGCTGGCGCGTTGCGTCGCGCCCTGCGCGCGCTGGGGCTTTACGGGGTAGACCCCGCGGCCGTCTCGGCAACGTCGTCACGGAGCTTCGACATCCTGCGCATCGCCGTGGGGCTGGTCGTGCTTTACGACTCCTGGGCGGTGCTGACGTGGGAGCACAAGACCGAGATGGCGCATTTTCTAGGGGTCGGCATGGGCAGCGCCTGGCTGGCGCTGCTGGTCGCCGGGGTCGCCTTTCTCGAATTGGCCATCGCGGCCAGCCTGCTTTCCGGCCGCGGGGTGCAGGTCATGGGGTGGCTCGGCGCAGCGTACGGGCTGTTCGTCTGGATCGTCATGGAGCACGGCGGCGACTTCGGCAAGGACGCCACCGATCCGGGTGTCGGCCTGCCATACGCCGTGCTGTTGCTGTTCGTCGTCGCCGCCGACCGGCTGCGGCGCGACGGGGATGTGGCGCGCAACGAAATCCTAGCCCTGGCGCGGGTCGCCTTCGGCCTGCTCTGGGCCTACGACGCCGTCCTCAAATTCCAGCCGTATTTTCTCGGCCACTATCTCGACTATCTGGCCACGGCGCAGAAGGACGTCGGAGCCGGCAGCTTGCGAGGCGCCTATGACGGCATGTGGATCGCCCTGAGCACTGCGCTGGGGCCCCGCACGGTGGCCGTCGTGGTGGGCCTGACGGAGGCCGCGGTCGCGGCGGCCCTGGTTTCCGGGCGAGGCCTGCGCGTCTTCGGGCCGATCGGAATCGGGTTGGCCCTGGTGGT
>JAKBBQ010000153.1 GCA_021808405.1 Pseudomonadota bacterium
CCGGGGCTGCCGCAAGACCTGGCGCGCCGCCTGGGTGCCGCGGCGCTGGCCGCGGGCAGCCCCGCAGCGATCGCCGAGGCCGGCGGGCGCAGCCAGCCGGTGTTCGCTTTGCTGCGACGCGAACTCGTCGACTCCCTGCTGGAGTACCTGGCCGGCGGAGGGCGCAAGGTCGAGACCTGGCTGGACTCGGTGGGCTGCGCCCGCGCCCGCTTCGACGACCCGCGGGGATTCGACAACGTCAACCTGCCACGCCAACTGCAGGAGCTGCAGTCGCAGCCCGAGCACCCGGCCTGAACCCCACTTCGCGTTGCGTCGCGCTTTCCGTCGCGCTTTCCGTCGCCACTCCTGCCATGCCATCCCCCGCCGCCCCCACCGCCGACGAGCCGCTCAGCCTGCAACAGGCGCGCGAGCTGCTCGCGGGGCTGCCGGCGCCGACCCTGGAGAACACCGAGGTCGCGCTGCACGAAGGCCTGCAGCGGGTGCTCGGAGCCGACCTCGTCGCCCCGCTCGACGTGCCGCCCCACGACAACGCGGCGATGGACGGCTACGCGCTGCGTTCGGACGAACTGCTGGCCGATGCGCCGACGCGACTGCGGGTGGCCGGCCAGGGCCTGGCCGGCCACCTGTTCGGCGGCGAGCTGCCGCCGCGGGCCTGCCTGCGCATCACCACCGGGGCCGTGCTGCCGGCGGCCTGCGACTGCGTGGTGCCGCAGGAGCTGTGCCGGCTGGTCGACGCCGAGGTGCTGGTGCCGCCCGGGGCGACCCGCCGCGGCGCCCATGTGCGCCGGCGCGGCGAGGACCTGGCGGCCGGCCAGCCCGCGCTGCGCGCCGGCCGTCTGCTGCGTGCGGCCGACCTCGGACTGGCGGCGTCGCTGGGAATCGGACGCCTGCAGGTGCGCCGCCGGCTGCGCGTGGCCTTCCTGTCCAGCGGCGACGAGCTGCGCTCCATCGGCCAGCCGCTGGATCCCGGCACGCTGTACGACAGCAACCGCCACACCCTGTGGGCGATGCTGACCCGGCTGGGCTGCGAGCCGCTGGACCTCGGGCTCCTCCCCGACGATCCGCAGCGGCTGCAGGCGGCGCTGCTGCGCGGCTGCGAGCAGGCCGACGTGGTGCTCAGCTCCGGCGGCATGGGAGTCGGCGACGCCGACCACCTCGGGCGCACCCTGGCGCGCCTGGGCGACGTGAGCTTTCGCAACCTGGCCGTGCGCCCGGGGCGCCCGCTGGCCTGCGGCACCCTGTCGTGCGCCGCCGGGCGCCGGGTGGTGCTGGTCGGGCTGCCGGGCAATCCGGTCGCGGTGATGGTGGCGTTCTACGTGCTCGTGCGCGAACTGCTGCTGCGCCTGATGGGCACCGAGGCCGCGCCGCAACCCCTGCTGCGGCTGCGCGCCGCGCAGGCGCTGCGCAAGCGTGCCGGGCGCACCGAGTTCCAGCGCGCGGTGCTGAGCCGGCTGCCCGACGGCAGCTGGCAGGCGCACACCACCGGCAACCAGGGCTCGGGGGTGCTGCATTCGATGAGCCAGGCCGACGGCCTGCTGGTGCTGCACCACGAGCAGGGCGACGTGGCCAGCGGCGACTGGGTGGACTTCCTGCCCTTCGACGGACTGGTGTGACGCGGCGCCCGACGGGCCGCGCGGGGCCCGCCGCGGGCTTCAGAAAATGCTGTTGATCAGGTCCTCGCCCAGGCCGATGCCCGCGCCCATCGCGATGGCCTGGCCGAAGCCCCCGCCGAGGAAGCCGCGCAACGCCGAGCCGAAGCCGCCTTGCTGGGGATAGCCTCCTTGCTGCGGGTAGCCGCCTTGCTGCGGGTAGCCCGGCGCATAGGCGGGCTGCTGCGCCTGCACCACCTGCTGCTGCGGCGGCGCGCTTTGCAGGCGGTCGTGCTCGGCCTGCCACATGCCGTGGATGGCCTGCAGCAGGGTGTTGGTCTGCTGCTGCTGCGCCTGCACCGCCAGCGCCAGTTCGCGCAGGTCGAGCTGCCATTCGCGGGCGTCGGTGTTGCCGCCCTGCGCCGCGGCCTGCAGCTTGCCGGCCAGCGCCTGCAGTTGCTGGGAGATGGTCTGGTCCTGCGCCTGCAGCTGGGAGTAGGCCTGGTCGATGGTCGGCACGTCCATTTCACTTCTCCTTGGCATGGTTGATCGAGTATCGGGGGATCTCGATGGTCACGTCCTCGTCGTCGAGAATAGCCTGGCAGGACAGCCGCGACGTGGGCTCCAGCCCCCAGGCGCGGTCGAGCAGGTCCTCCTCGCTTTCGTCGGGCTCGCCCAGGGAATCGTAGCCCTTGCGGACGACCACGTGACACGTCGTGCAGGCGCAGGACATCTCGCAGGCATGCTCGATGGCCACGCCATGTTCCAGCAGCGCCTCGCAGATCGAGGTGCCTCGGCCGGCCTCGATGCGAGCGCCCTGCGGGCAGTATTCCTCGTGCGCAAGTATGGTGATCACCGGCATCGCTTCAGTCTCCCGCCGCGCCGAGGCTGTCCACGCTGCGCCCGGCGAGCGCGCGCTGGATGCTGCGGTTCATGCGTTGCGCGGCGAAGGCCTCGGTGACCCGGCCCAGCCGCTCCGTGGTGTCGGCGATCGCCGCCGCGTCGTCGCCGCGCATGGCCTGCGCCAGCTCGGCCATCGCGGAGTGGATGGCATCGCGCGTGGTCGGCTCGAGCAGGTCGGAGTCGGCCTGCATGGCGCCTCGCGTGGCCTGCAGCAGGCGCTCGGCCTCGACCTGGCGCTCGCGCAGCGCGCGCGCCGCGGCGTCGGCATCGGCGCTGCTGAACGCGGCGCGCAGCATGTCGGCGATCTGCCGGTCGTCCAGGCCGTAGCTGGGGCGCACTTCGACCTGCGCCTGCACGCCGCTGCTGGATTCGCGCGCGCTGACCTGCAGCAGTCCGTCGGCGTCCACCTGGTAGGTCACCAGCACGCGCGCCGCTCCGGCCGGCATCGGCGGTATGCCCCGCAACTCGAAGCGCGCGAGCGAGCGGCAGTCCGAGACCAGTTCGCGCTCGCCCTGCACGATGTGCAGGGACATCGCGGCCTGGCCGTCCTTGAAGGTGGTGAACTCCTGCGCGCGGGCGGTCGGGATGGTGCTGTTGCGGGGGATGATGCGCTCGACCAGCCCGCCCATGGTCTCCAACCCCAGCGACAGCGCGATGACGTCGAGCAGCAGGGTGTCGTCGTCGGAATGGCCGCTCAGCGCGTGCGCCTGGCGCGCCGCGCCCAGCGCGACGACCTGGTCGGGGTCGAGGTCGACCATCGGCTCGCGGCCGAAGAACTCGCGCACCGCGTCGCGCACCACCGGCATGCGGGTCGAGCCGCCGACCAGGATGGCGCCCGAGGCTTCGTCGGGACCGATCCCGGCGTCGTCGAGCACGCGTTGCAGGATGTCCACGGTGCGGCGGGTCAGGTCGGCCGTGCAGCGGGCCAGGTCGTCGCGGTCGAGCACGCGCTCGATGCGCCCGGCCTCGCCGAGGTCCAGCCGCACCGCGCTACGCGGCTGCTCGCTGAGTTGCTCCTTGGCCAGGCGCGCCGCGCGCAGCAGCGCGGCCTGGGCCTGCGCATCGAGCGGGCCCAGTCCGGCGCCGCTGGCCAGTTCGCAGGCCAGCCGCTGGTCGTAGTCGTCGCCGCCCAGCGCGGTATCGCCCCCGGTGGCCATGACCTCGAACACCCCGCGGCTGAGCCGCAGCACCGACACGTCGAAGGTCCCGCCGCCGAGGTCGTAGACCACCCAGACCCCGGAGACCGAGCGTTCCAGACCGTAGGCCAGCGCGGCCGCGGTGGGCTCGTTGATGAGCCGCAGCACCTGCAGGCCCGCCAGGCGCGCGGCGTCCTTGGTGGCCTGGCGCTGGGCGTCGTCGAAATAGGCCGGCACGGTGATCACCGCGCCCACCGGCTCGACCTGCAGCGCCTCGCGGGCGCGCTCGGCCAGCACCCGCAGGATGTCGGCCGATACCTCGACCGGGGTCTTCACGCCGGCCGCGGTGCGCAAGCCCACCATGCCCGGGCGGTCCTCGTAGTCGTAGGCCTGGCGCTGCTGCGGCTGCAGGTCGGCGAGCTCGCGACCCATCAGCCGCTTGACCGACACCACGGTGTTGCGCGGGTCGCGGGGCTTGTCGGCCAGCGCCTGCCAGCCGACCTCGGGCTGGGAGTCGCGCGCGTAGCGCACCGCCGACGGCAGCAGCACCCTGCCCTGCGCGTCGGGCAGGCATTCGGCGACGCCGCTGCGCACCGCTGCGACCAGCGAGTGGGTGGTTCCCAGGTCGATGCCGATGGCCACGCGCAGCTGGTGGGGATCGGGCGATTGACCGGGTTCGGAAATCTGGAGCAGGGCCATGCTGGGCTACGCGCGCGGTGGCCGCGCGCAACGGAAGGGACGAAAGGAACGAAGGGGCCGGCGGGCGTCGCCCGCTCAGGCCCCGGGGTCGGCGGGCTTGCGCGAGCGCTGCGCAGCCAGGTCGCGGCGGAACTTGTCGATGAACATCAGCACCCGCACCTCGGAGCCGGCCTGGCAGGTCGCGCAGGCGCGCAGCCGCGGCTCGGCCGGCGCGGAGTCGAGCGCGCCGGCGATGCGTTGCAGCACCTGCGAGCGACGCTGCTCGACGCGCGCCTGCAACTCGCGCAGCGCGGCGGCGTCACCGCCGGCCCGCGCCTCGTCGAATTGCTCGCGCCACTCCATCTGCTCCTCGAGGAACTCGACCGGCATCGCGGTGTTGCATTCGGCGTCGACCTCGGCACCGCGCAACCGGCACAGGTAGGCGGCGCGCGTCAGAGGGTCGAGCAGCGTGCGGTACGCGGTGTTGACCAGGGTCGACCACTGCATCGCCAGCCGGGCTTGCGCCGCGCCGGCGCCGGCGAAACGGTCGGGGTGCACCAGCGCCTGCAGGCGTCGCCAGGCCTGGCCCAGCGCCTCGATGTCGAGGTCGAAGCGCTGCGGCAACCCGAACAGCGCGAAGTGGTCGCCGGCGAAGTCGGGCGCGGCCGCGCTCACCGGCTGCGGCGCATGATCGCGACGGGAGTCGGCGCAGGCCTGCAATTCAGACCCGGAACGACTCGCCGCAGCCACAACGGTCGCGTTCATTCGGATTGCTGAACTTGAAGCCCTGCTGGATCCCTTCCCGCACGAAGTCCAGCACGGTGCCGTCGAGGTAGCTCAGGCTCTGCGGGTCGATCAGGATCTTCACGCCATGGCTTTCGAACACCTGATCCTCCGGCGCGATCTGGTCGGCGTACTCGAGCTTGTAGGCCAGACCCGAGCAACCGCTGGTCTTGACTCCCAGGCGCACGCCCACGCCCTTGCCTCGGTCGCCGAGGTACTTGGAGACATGCCTTGCTGCGGTTTCGGTCAGGGTGACGGACATTGCGATGCACTCCGCTGTTGGGTGGTCGGCCGGGGCACCTCAGGCCGCGGCTTTTTCGGCCGCGTCGGCCGACTCGGGGCTGGACGCGCCCGCGGGCTGCGCGAGCCGGCCCTGGTCGCCGTGGCGCTGCCGGTAGTCGGCGACCGCCGCCTTGATCGCGTCCTCGGCCAGGATCGAGCAGTGGATCTTCACCGGGGGGAGCGCCAGTTCCTCGGCGATCTGGGTGTTGCGGATCGACAGCGCGTCGTCCAGGGTCCTGCCCTTGACCCACTCGGTGACCAACGAGGACGACGCGATCGCCGAGCCGCAGCCGTAGGTCTTGAAACGGGCGTCCTCGATGATGCCCTGCTCGTTGACCCGGATCTGCAGCTTCATCACGTCGCCGCAGGCCGGGGCGCCGACCATGCCGGTGCCCACCGACGGGTCGTCCTTCGCGAAGGACCCGACGTTGCGGGGGTTTTCGTAGTGGTCGACCACCTTGTCGCTGTAAGCCATGATGTCCTCCTGATTCGTGCGGTCGTGTGGCGCGCTCAGTGCGCGGCCCACTGGATGGTGTTCAGGTCGATTCCGTCCTGGTGCATTTCCCACAGAGGGGAGAGTTCGCGCAGCTTGGCCACCTTTTCCTTGAGCAGCGCCACCGCCTGGTCGATCTGCTCCTGGGTGGTGAAGCGCCCGATGGTCATGCGCAGCGAGGAGTGCGCCAGTTCGTCGCTGCGCCCGAGCGCGCGCAACACGTACGACGGCTCGAGGCTGGCCGAGGTGCAGGCGGATCCGCTGGACACCGCGATGCCCTTGAGGGCCATGATCAGGGATTCGCCTTCGACGAAATTGAAACTTGCATTGACATTATGAGGCACGCGGCGGTCGAGGTTGCCGTTGATGTAAACCTCCTCGATGCCCTGCAGGCCCGCGAGCAGCCGCGCCTGCAGCATGCGCACGCGCTCGATCTCGGTGCCCATTTCCAGCCGCGCGATGCGGTAGGCCTCGCCCATTCCGACGATCTGGTGGGTCGGCAACGTGCCCGAGCGCATGCCTCGCTCGTGGCCTCCGCCGTGCATCTGCGCCTCGATGCGCACCCTCGGCTTGCGCCGCACGTACAGCGCGCCGATGCCTTTCGGGCCGTAGGTCTTGTGCGAAGCCAGGCTCATCAGGTCGATCGGGCTGTCGCGCAGGTCGATGCCGACCTTGCCGGTGGCCTGCGCCGCGTCGACATGCAGCAGCACGCCGCGCTCGCGGCAGATCGCGCCGATCGCGCCGACGTCCTGGATCACCCCGATTTCATTGTTGACCAGCAGCACCGACGCGAGGATGGTGTCGGGGCGCAGCGCGTGCTTGAAGCGATCGAGGTCGAGCAGTCCGTCGGCCTCGACATCGAGGTAGCTGACTTCGAAGCCCTGGCGCTCGAGTTCGCGGCAGGTGTCGAGGGTGGCCTTGTGCTCGGTGCGCAGCGTGATGAGGTGCTTGCCTCGGCCCTGGTAGAAATGCGCCGCTCCCTTGAGCGCCAGGTTGATCGACTCGGTGGCGCCCGAGGTCCAGACGAGTTCGCGCGGGTCGCAATGCACCAGTTCGGCGACTTGCGAGCGCGCCCGCTCCACCGCCTCCTCGGCTTCCCAGCCCCAGGCATGGCTGCGCGAAGCCGGATTGCCGAAGTGTTCGTACAACCAGGGGATCATGGCCTCGACGACGCGCGGATCGACCGGGGTGGTCGCGCCGTAGTCCATGTAGATCGGAAAGTGAGGAGTGGTGGGCATGATCGGCGTGGTGATGGCTGGCGTGCGATGGCTGGCGTGCGGTGGGTGGCGTGCGGTGGCTGGCGTGCGATCGTTGGCGTGCGTGGTGGTCGGTCGGTCGGTTGCAGGAGGCTGCCGCGGTGCGTGCCGGGACGCGAGGCCTTCGCGCCCCGGCACGGGCAGCCCGCGCTGCCCGCCGCGGGTTCAGGCCAGGTTCTGCGCCAGGTTGAACACCGAGTTCGGAGCCCTCACCTTCGACGGCTTGGCCGCCGGCATCGGCGACACCGGCTTGCGGATCACCGCGGTCTGCTCGATCGACACCCCCTGCGCCAGGTTCTGCTCGACCATGGCCTTCAGGTTGACCGAATCGAGGAACTCGACCATCCGGGTGTTCAGCGCGGCCCACAGGTCGTGGGTCATGCAGCGGCCGTCGGCGCCGTCGCCGTTGCAATTGGCCTTGCCGCCGCATTGCGTGGCGTCCAGCGGCTCGTCGACCGCGATGATCACGTCGGCGATCGAGATGTCCTCCGGACGACGCGCCAGGCTGTAGCCGCCGCCCGGCCCGCGCACCGACTCGACCAGTTCATGGCGGCGCAGCTTGCCGAACAACTGCTCGAGGTACGACAGCGAAATGCGCTGGCGCTGGCTGATGCTGGCCAGGGTCACCGGCCCCAGGTGCTGGCGCATCGCCACGTCGATCATCGCGGTGACGGCGAATCGTCCTTTGGTCGTCAGTCTCATGGTGGTCTCCAAGTGTGCGAGCGCAGCCGCCTGCCGGTTCCTGGAATCGTGTCGCCAAGGCAGCAGGCGGGGCTGCGCAATACCTGACGAATTCAGTCGGGATTGTAGAAAGCCCGACTGGATTCGTCAACTTCTCGGCGCCTTACATCCGACAACACCACGCAGCGCGTTGTCACAAACGCCAAGCCCGAACTGCTAAGAGTCGCACGCCCGCCGTTGGTTCCCCTAGAGCTTGATGGAATTTTCAAGTTATTGGCAGATAAAGGGTTTTCTGGACGCCTCGAACAGCGCAAGCAAGCGCGGCGCAGCGTGCCCGCGCGCCCGATCCAGCGAAGCCATCGGGGCATACAATGCGATCAACCAGAAATTCCGATGAGACTGACCCTCAGGCAACTCGATGTCATGGTGGCCATCGCACGCACCGGGAGCACCACGGAGGCGGGCAAGGAGCTGTCGCTGTCGCAGTCGGCGGTCAGCGCGGCGCTGGCCGAACTCGAAAGCCAGCTCGACACCCGGGTGTTCGACCGCGTCGGCAAGCGCGTGGTGCTCAA
>JAKBBQ010000154.1 GCA_021808405.1 Pseudomonadota bacterium
TGCGCAGGGGAAATTCGCCGGAGTCGTCTCGGTGGCGGTCCCGCTCGCGCACTTCACGCAGCTGCTGCAGCAGGCGTCCGTCGGCCCGAACGGCATCGTGCTGCTGCGCGACTCGACCCATGCACTCATCGCGCGGGCGCCGCCGTCGAGCGATCCGAGGGAGCAGATCGGTCAACGCGATTTCTCGCCCAAGCTCCACGAGGCGATCGCCTCCGGACGTTCGCCGGTGACCTTCGATGCCGCGCACACCGGCGACGGGATCCGTCGAATCGATACCTACCGGCGTTTGTCGAGCGTGCCCTTCAGCCTGATCGTCGGGCGCGCCCAAGCGGACTTCCTCGCTCCCTGGCGCCGCCAATTCGCCTGGGTAGCGGGGCTGCTGGTCGCTTTCCTGGGCGTGACCTCGTTCGGTGCCCGCAGACTGTGGCGGGAGATGCAGCTGTCGGCCCGTGCCGAGTTGTGGACGCAGGCGCTGCTCAACAATGCCAGCGACGGCGTGCACGTGCTCGACTCGGACGGCAGGCTGCTCTACGCCAGCGACGAATTCTGCTCGATGCTCGGCTACCGGAGAGACGAACTGATCGGCAGGCATGTCTCGACCTGGGACGTCGGAATTCCCGCGGACGAACTCGGCGCCGCGGTGTCCAGGCAACTCGATTCGCCGGCGCGCGGCCAGTTCGAGACACGCCATCGCCGAAAGGACGGCAGCGAATTCCCGGCGGAGGTGTCGGGCAAGGGATTCGAGATCCTCGGAACCCGGCTGTTGTTCAACTTGTCGAGGGATATCACCCAGCGCCGGAAGGTCGAGGATGATCTGCGCATCGCGGCCGTGGCCTTCGAGATCCAGCAGGGCTTGATGGTCACCGACGAGAAGGCCGTGATCCAGCGGGTCAACGCAGCCTGTACGCAGATCACCGGGTACGAGGCCGAGGAGCTGATCGGGCGCACTCCCGCGATCCTGCGCTCCGGGCGGCACGACGCCGCGTTCTACGCGGCGATGCGCGAGGCGCTGGCTGCGCGGGGACAGTGGCAGGGGGAGGTGATCAACCGCCACAAATCGGGGGCCGAGTACACCGAATGGCTCGCGATCTCGGCGGTCAAGGACGACACCGGGCGGGTCATTCACTACCTGGCATCGATCTCGGACATCACGCGCCAGAAGGAAGCCGCATCGCGAATCGAGCACATGGCCTATTTCGACGGATTGACCGAGCTGCCCAACCGGGCGCAGTTGCAGGACCAGGCGGAACAGGCGTTGAAGGCCAGCCGTGGCAGCGGCCGGTTCGGGGCCTTGCTGATGCTCGATCTGGACCACTTCAAGAACGTCAACGACACGATGGGCCATGCGGTCGGCGATGAGCTGCTGCAACTCGCGGCGCGCAGGATGAAGTCGGTGATGCGCCACGACAGCATCGTGGCGCGTTTCGGCGGCGACGAGTTCAGCGTCCTGGTTCCCGACCTGGGTCGTGATGGCGAGACCGCATCGAGCCGGGTCCGGCATTTTGCCGAGCGCCTGCGCGCGGTGTTGTCGCAGAAGTATCAGCTGGGTTCGCAGGGTTTCGTGTGCACCGCGAGCATCGGCATCGCCTTGTTCGACCCGGAATGTGCAGGAGTCGATACGCTGATGGGCCATGCCGACCTCGCGATGTACGCGGCCAAGCGGGCCGGGCGCAATGGCATCCGCCTGTACGAGCCCTCGATGCAGGCGCAACTGCATGCCAGCAACACCCTGGAGAACGACCTGCGCAAGGCTGTCGAGCGCAACGAGTTCGTGTTCCATTACCAGATCCAGGTCGACCGCCAGCGGCGGCCGATCGGCGCCGAGGCGCTGCTGCGCTGGATGCATCCGCGACGCGGACTGCTGCTGCCCGCCGAGTTCCTCGCGGCAGCCGAGCAGTGCGGCCTGATCGGCGATATCGGGAAATGGGCTCTGCAGGCGGCCTGCCGGACGATCCGCGATTGGTCGGACAAGCCGGCGCTGCGCGATCTGCGAATTGCCGTCGACGTCAGCCCATGGCAGTTCAGGCAGCGCGGCTTCGTCGACGGCGTGGGCGACATCGTGTCGGCTGCCGGCATCGACCCGGCGCGGCTCAAGCTGGAGATCACCGAAAACGAGATCCTGCACGACATCGACGCCGCCATCGAGAAGATGCAGGCCCTGGGGACGCTGGGAATCGACTTCGCCGTCGACGATTTCGGAACGGGCAGCTCGTCGCTGGCCTACCTGACCCGCCTGCCCCTGTACCAGATCAAGATCGACCGCAGCTACGTGGAGGGTTTGCCTGCGCAGCGCAATGCGGTGCTGGTGGCCCAGGCCATCATCGCGATGGGCAAGGCCATCGGCTTGCAGGTCCTCGCCGAGGGCGTCGAGACCCGCGAACAGTTGGACTTCCTGCTCGACGCCGGCTGCGACGCCTTCCAGGGCGACTTGCTTGCGTACCCTGAATCTGCCGATGCCGTCGAGCGAAGTGCCTCCGCCGGAGCATCGTGAAGCTCGGCATCGAGCCGGCGTGCACTTGCGCCACCCGCGCCGACGTTCGACCGGTCACGACGCCGGCCAGGGCAGCAGCACGATCTTGCCGCCGAGCCCGCCGGCATCGATGCGGGCGTGGGCTTCGCGCGCGCGGGCAAGCGCCAGGCGCTCGACGACGATCGGGTGGATGGCCCGCTCGCGCAGCAGCTCGAAGAGCCTGGCCATGTCGGCGAGGAAATCCTCCGGGTGTGCCTCGCGCCGGGCCGTGATGTTGTAGAACACCGCGCGACGGCCGCTGAACAGGCCGCCGAGCGTGTTCCATATCCAGAGCCGCGCAAGACCGAGCGCCGCCGACGCCAGGCTGGCCGCACCCACCGCCATGTGCTGAGCCCCGTAGCCGACGAGCAGGCCGCCGGGCGCGAGGCAGGCCCACGAGCGGGCGAAGTGCGCGCCGCCGATCGCATCGAAAGCCGCATCGACGCCGACCGTGCCGTCGGCCTGGGTCGTGAGCCGGCGCACGGCGGCGACGAAGTCGCCTGCGCGGTAGTCGATCGCCGCCGCCCCCAGGCGCTCGACTGCGGCCATGTTGACCGCCGAGCAGGTGCCGATGGCCTTCAGCCCGAGAAGGCGCGCCAGATCCAGCATCGCGGTGCCGACCGTGCCCGAGGCGCCCACGACCAGGATGCTCGCTCCCCGGGGCAGCCGGCGGTAGCGGGTGAGCATCTGATACGCGGTGAGGTAGGCCAGCGGGACACAGACCGCCTCGGCGGGGTCGATTCCGTCGGGAACCGGAACCAGGAATCGCGCGGGTCGAACCGCGTACTGCGCGTATCCGCCGACGACGCACAGGTCGGCCACCAGCTGGCCTTCGCGCACGCTCGACACGCCGGGGCCGGTGTCCTCGACGACCCCGACCAGCTCGTAGCCCGGGATGAAGGGCAGCGGCCCCTTGAAGCCCGGGTAGCGGCCACGCCGGATGAAGGTATCGGTGAAGCCGGTGCCGGCCGCGAGCACCCGGATGCGGACCTCGCCGGGACCGGGGACGGGAATCGTCGACTGTTGCGCGAGCTCCAGGACCTCGGGGCCGCCGAAACGCGCGACACGGATGTGCTGCCATGCCATGCCGCGAGCATAGCGATCAGCGGACCATGGCTGAAGGCTCGGCGGCGCGACAGACTTCGTTTCCACTTGAAGGACACTTTTGCCACCCGGGGCCCGCGGGAGCCTTGCGCCCATCTCGAGGTTGATGTATGGTGTGCTGTATACAGGTCGCCACACAAGCGTTCCGCGGCGAGCCTCGCCCCCTGGAAGAGACACGTGACAGCACTTGACGCCAAGGACGACCGACCGTTGTACGAAACGGTCTATGAAGCACTCAGGCAGCGCATCACCGACGGCAGCCTGCAGGCGGACCGGCCGCTCTCGGAGGTTCAACTCGCCGACATGCTCTCCGTGAGCCGCACGCCGGTGCGCGACGCGGTCCGGCGCCTGGTGGCCGAAAAGCTGCTGATCATGCCGGCCCGCGGTACGGTCCGGGTCTACTCCCCAACCGCCGAGGAGCTGGCCGATCTGTACTGCACGAGGGCGGCGCTCGAGAGCATGGCTGCGCGCCTGGCGGCCATGCGTGCCGACGAGGCCTTCCTGCATCAGTTGAGCGCGATCTGCGATCGCCGCCCTTGCCTGCCGGAGCCGTCCGGGCAAGGCGCGCCGGTGATCCAGCGCGACATCGTCCACGCCGCGGTGGAGTTGAACGGTGAATTCCATCAGGCCATCCTGGAGAAATCCGGGAACGCGCGAATCATCCACCTCCTGGACAACCTCAAGCCCGTCATCGTCCGCTATCGGCAGGTTTCCCTGATGTTTCCGGAACATCTGAAACAGTCCTGGGACGAGCACAGAAGCATGATCGACCACTTCGCGGACATGAAGCCGGAAAACGTCGAAGCCCTCGTGCATACGCACATCCTGAAAGCCGGCGGGCGCATCGTGGCCACCATGATGCGCATGGAAGTCGAGCGCACCGAACCGCTGACCCCTTCCATGGAATTGGTACTCAATGCCTGACGCGATACGCGGGTCTCCCGCGCGGAGAACATTCGAATGAAACGCAACCGAATCACCAAGGTCGAGCCGGTCAGCCTCTACGTCCCGTTGAAGGAGAAGATCGATGCGCCGATCAGCGTTCCGCATGCGTCCGCGCTGGCGGACGTGATCTTCAGCGGCTATCGAACGACCCTCGTTCGCATCCAGACCGAAGAGGGAATCGCCGGCGTCGGAGAGTGCATGGTCAGGCTCGCTCCGACCGCCACACTGGATATCGTGCACGACCTGGCCCCGATCCTCATCGGCCGCGATGTCCTCGACCGCGAGGCCATCTGGGAGTTGCTCTATGGAACGATGATGAACCGAGGCCACTCGCGTGGCTTCTACACCGAGGCCATCAGCGGCATCGACATCGCCATCTGGGACTGTGCGGCGAAGACGCTCGGCGTGCCGCTCTACACCCTGCTGGGAGGCCGTCACCATGAAAAACTGAAGGCCTATGCGTCGTCGCTGCGGTTTCGCGAGATGGATATCGTGATCGCGCAGGCGCTCGATTTCAAGAAGCGCGGATACCGATCGATGAAAATCAAGATCGGACGCAATCTCGAGCACCCCGAGGCCGACATCGCCTTCGTCCGCGCCATCCGCGAGGCAGTCGGCGACGACGTCCAGCTGATGGTGGATGCCAACTGCGCCTACGGCGACGACGTCGCCACCGCGCTGCGCGTGGGTCGGGCACTGCAGGATCTGGACATCTACTGGTTCGAGGAGCCGCTCAGCCCGGACAATATCGATGGGAATGCGCAACTCGCGGCGGCGCTCGATCTTCGAATCGCGCTGGGCGAGGCCGATTTCATGTGCTATGGCGCAAGAGAATTCCTCGCGCGCAAGGCAGTCGACGTGTTCCAGCCGAACATTTCGCGTACGGGGGGAATCACGGAAGCGCGCCGCATCGCGGCACTGTGCCAGGCCCACCACATCCCCTATGCGCCACATACCGGAAGCTGCTCCGCGGTATGTCTGGCGGCCACGCTGCAGTTCGCCGTGGCGCTCCCGAATTTCCTCATCTTTGAATCCATGCAGAGCGATTGGTCCAAGGCGCAGCCCAATCCGCTGCGTCATGACCTCCTGCGCGAGCCTGCCGAGGTCTTCCAGGACGGATGCATGGTGATTCAGGAACGCCCAGGCATCGGTGCCGAACTCAACGAGGATGTCGTCGACAAGTGGCGCATCGCGTGAAGCCATCGACTGCCACCCAGCAAGGAGCCCATGCAATGCCCTTCGTCGGTTTTTCCGGAAGCACCACCTTCCAGTTCGCTGCCCATATCAATCTGCGCTTCGGCTGCGGCGTGTCCGCGACGCTTGCGTCCGAGCTCGACGCCTTGGGTGTCCGTCGCCCCTGCCTGCTGATCGACCCGGGCCTTCGGCAAGGCGGCGTCGGCGCGCCGATCCTCCAGGCGCTGGAATCGCGCGGGATGTCCTACAGCATCTTCAGCGAGATCGAGCCCAACCCCAGCGATACGACGGTGCATCGCGCCTTCGAGTTGTCCCAGGCCGAGGGCTGCGACGCCCTGGTCGGCATCGGTGGCGGCAGCGCGATGGATACCGCCAAAGGGGTCGGCGTGCTGATGAGCAATGGCGGCTCGATCGCAGACTACGACGGGATCAACAAAGTGGCCAAGGATCTGCCGCCGGTGGTGGTGATCCCGACCACCGCCGGCACCGGCAGCGAGGTCACGGCGAACGCCGCGCTGACGCGCTCGGCCGACCACTACAAGATGTCCTTGCGCTCGCCGCGCCTGCTCCCCAAGCTGGCTCTCCTCGATCCGCTCCTGCTTCGCAGCCTGCCCCGCAGCGTGGCCGCGACCAGCGGACTGGATGCGTTGACCCATGCGATCGAGGGCTATCTGTCGGTACGCGCGAGTCCGCTGTCGGACCTGTTCGCGTTGAGCGCGATGGCGCACCTGGCACCCCATATCCGCGCCTTCGTCGCCAATCCGGAAAACGTGGAGGCCGCATCGAGCATGTTGATGGGCAGCATGCTGGCGGGGCTGGTCATCTCCAATACCGGAACCGGGAACGACCACGCGCTGGCTCGCGCGCTCGGTGGCTTGTGCGGAGTCGCGCACGGCGTGGCGACCGCGCTGTTGCTGCCCCAGGTCATGCGATTCAACGCCGCCGCGCGACCCGAGCGCTACGTGGACATAGCCCGTTCCATCGGCCTTTCGACCGCGGGAACGCCACGCGAAACGGCTGCCCGTGTGGTCGATGAAGTCAGCCAGCTGCTGCACGACCTCGAAGTGCCCCAGCGCTTGCGAGAGGTGGGCGTCGTCGAGGACCAGATACCGGCTCTGGTCGAGGTCGCACTCAAGAACGTCGGGCCCAACCCGCGACGCACCTGCGCGGCCGACCTCGACAGGATCCTGCGCGCCGTCCTGTGATGGGGCTCGGACGCTGCCGTTGCGGCCCTTGAGCCGCTTCGAGGGGGCTTGGCGGCCGCGCGTCGGCCGCCCCGATCCGGTCTGCGGGAGACAGGCCGGGCCATCTGGTCACCGTGACCTGACAGAAGTCAACGAAGGAGACACAAGCATGAACGCCAAACCACTCGAGCAGTTCGTCAAGGAGGCCCAGGGAGGCCGGCTATCGCGTCGAGCATTGATGGCCCGCGCCGTCGCGCTTGGCCTGGGCGGCCTGAGCCTTCAGGATGCGCCGCCGGCAGCGGCAGCGGTCTCGAAGAAGATCGCATTCAAGTTCGCCTACACCTCGACGCCCACCAACCCGGTCTCCATGGGCTACGAGCGGTTTGCCGCGGTGGTCCGGGAGAAAGGCCGCGGCGAGATCGCGGTCTCCACCTACTGCTGCAACCAACTGGGAAACGATCAGGAACTCGTGCAGAGCGTCCAGTATGGCGCCCTGCAGATGGGTGCTTCGTCGAACAACAACTTCGATCAGTTCACCTCGAAGATGATGGCCCTGGAACTGCCCTACCTGGTCCGCTCGGCCGATGCGTACCACAAGTTCTGGCGCACTTCGTACAGCGACGACATCCGCAAGGACATCGAGTCCAAGCTGGGGATCAAGATCCTGATGGTCATGAACGCGGGCGGATTCCGAAGCATCGAGACGATCTCGGCGCTCGTCCACCGACCCGCCGATCTCAAGGGCATCAAGCTGCGCGCCGCCAACACGCCCATCGAACTCGCGACCCTCAAGGCATGGGGAGCCAACCCCGTACCCCTACCCTACAACCAGGTCTTCACCGCGCTGCAGCAGGGCACCGTGGACGGAGAGGTCCTGCAGCCCGTCTGGTTCCTCAGCGACAAGCATTGGGAGGTGGCGAAGAAGATCTGCGATATCCACTACATCATGTTGAGCCATATCGGGTTCATCAACCTGCGGTACTTCAATAGCCTACCCAAGGATGTGCAGGATATTCTGCTCGAATCCGCGCGGGTAGCCGAGGACTTCGAGTGGAAGGTGGCAGCGCGAGCCGTCGAGCATGCGCGCGCCAAGCTGAAGGCGATCCACGGAGTCGAGTGGTACGAGCCCACCGGACCCATCCTGACGCAATGGATCGATCAGTCGCGCCCGGTGTGGAACCAGTTCAGCGAGCGCATCGGCAGCGGCCTGATCAAGCGCATCGAGGCACTGAATGCGTAGAAAGCTCTCGGCGGAAACGGCGCCGCCGAGTGT
>JAKBBQ010000155.1 GCA_021808405.1 Pseudomonadota bacterium
CGGTCTGCGCGACCGCATACACCTCGTCGAGGGCCCCGCATTCCTGCACCACCTGCAGGATGCGGGGCAACTCGTCGGCGCTGCCGTTGCGGATGGCGTGTTCGATCAGTTCGCGCTGCTGCGCGTCGCCGCGCTGCATGGCCACGATCAGCGGCAGCGTGGGCTTGCCCTCGCGCAGGTCGTCGCCGATGTTCTTGCCCAGCTGCTCGGAGTTGCCGCTGTAGTCCAGCGCGTCGTCGATCAACTGGAACGCCAGGCCGACCGCGCGGCCATAACCCGCCGCGCGCTGCTCGGCGGCGTCGCCACAACCGGCCAGCACGGCGCCGATGCGCGCGGCCGCCTCGAACAGCATCGCGGTCTTGTCGTGGATCACCCGCATGTACTGCTCGACGCCGATCTGCGGGTCGTGCATGTTCATCAATTGCAGCACCTCGCCCTCGGCGATCACGTTGGTCGCGTCGGCGAGGATCCGCAGCACCCTCAGGTTGCCCGCGGCCACCATCATCTGGAAGGAGCGCGAGTACAGGAAGTCCCCCGACAGCACGCTGGCCGCATTGCCGTAGGCGGCGTTGCTGGTCTGCCGGCCGCGCCGCAGTTCCGACTCGTCGACCACGTCGTCGTGCAGCAGCGTGGCGGTGTGGATCATCTCGACCACCGCGGCCAGGTCGTGCAGGTGCTCGCCGTCGTGCCCGTAGGCGCGCGCCACCAGAAGCAGCAGCGCCGGGCGCAGCCGCTTGCCGCCGGCTCCGACGATGTAGCTGCCGATGGCGCTGATGAGTGGCACCTGGGAGGACAGGGCGCGTCGGATCGACGCGTCGACCTCCAGCATGTCCTGGGCGATCGGGTCGAGGATGGTCGGAATCGAGGCGGTGGAGGTCACGAAAGGCGCGGATGGGCAGGGCTGCGTCGGCCGGCGACGCGAAGGGCTACAGGATTCTAATGAGCGCGAGCCGCCGCGGGTCGGCGCGCGCGCGGGCTGGCGCCGCTCCGGGCCGGCCTCGGGTTTTTGCTATGATGAGAGGTTCCTCGCGCAGGTGCGCGGGGAAGCAATGCATTTATCGGGAGTCCATCCATGTATGCGGTCATAAAAACCGGCGGCAAGCAGTACAAGGTCGCTGCCGGCGACAAGATCAAGGTAGAACAGATTGCCGCAGACGTTGGCCAGGAAATCGTGCTCGACCAGGTGCTCGCCGTGTTCGACGGCGCCGACACCCGGTTGGGGAACCCGCTGCTCGCGGGTGCTGCGGTGAAGGCCAAGGTTCTGGCGCACGGGCGCGGGGAAAAAATACGCATCTTCAAGATGCGCCGCCGCAAGCACTACCAGAAGCACCAGGGTCACCGGCAGAATTTCACCGAACTGCAGATCGAAGGCATCGCGGCCTGAGGAGCGAACGACATGGCACAGAAAAAGGGCGGCGGCTCGACTCGCAACGGCCGCGATTCCGAGGCCAAGCGCCTGGGCGTGAAGGTGTACGGCGGGCAGGCCATCGCGGCCGGCTCGATCATCGTGCGTCAGCGCGGCACGCGTTTCCACCCGGGCACGAACGTCGGCGTGGGCAAGGACCACACCCTGTTCGCGCTGGTCGACGGCACGGTGGAGTTCCACCGCAAGGGCCGGCTCGACCGCCACTACGTCAACGTGGCCGCGCTGCCCGCGCAGGGCTGAACCCAGTCGGCGCGGCGCGGGGCCGGCGCCGTGGCCCAACCTGAAGCCGCCGATGCCGGCGCCTGGCTGAAGTGAAATTCGTCGACGAAGCGCAGATCGAGGTGTTCGCCGGCAACGGCGGCAACGGCTGCATGTCCTTCCGCCGGGAGAAGTTCATCCCCTTCGGCGGGCCCGATGGCGGCGACGGCGGCCGCGGCGGCCATGTGCGCGTCGAGGCCGACCTCAACCTGAACACCCTGATCGACTTCCGCTACCAGCGGCTGTACAGGGCGCGCAACGGCGAGCACGGTCGCGGCTCCGACCAGTTCGGCGCCGCGGGCGACGACCTTCTGCTGCGCGTGCCGGTGGGCACGCTGGTGCGCGACCTCGACAGCGGCGAAGTGCTGGCCGACCTGGCCACGCCGGGTCAGCAGGTCATGCTGGCGCAGGGCGGCCAGGGCGGGCTGGGCAACCTGCGCTTCAAGTCGAGCACCAACCGGGCGCCGCGCCAGAGCACTCCGGGGCAGCCCGGGCAACAGCGCCGGCTGCTGCTCGAGCTCAAGGTGCTGGCCGACGTCGGCCTGCTCGGCCTGCCCAACGCCGGCAAGAGCACCTTCATCGCCGCGGTGTCGAACGCCCGCCCGAAGATCGCCGACTATCCCTTCACCACGCTGCACCCTCAGCTGGGGGTGGTGCGAGTCGGCCCGGGGCGCAGCTTCGTCGTCGCCGACATCCCGGGGCTGATCGAAGGCGCGGCCGAAGGGGCCGGGCTGGGCCACCAGTTCCTGCGCCACCTGCAGCGCACCCGGCTGCTGCTGCACCTGGTGGACGTCGCGCCGCTCGACCCCGATGCCGACCCCGTGCGCGACGCGCGCAGCGTGGTGGCCGAACTGAAGAAGTACGACCCCGAGCTGGCCGCCAAGCCGCGTTGGCTGGTGCTCAACAAGCTCGACGTCCTCGAGCCCGAGGCGCGCGCGGCGCGGGTGGCGGAGATCCGCCGCCGGTTGCGCCACAAGGGCCCGCTGTACGCCATCTCCGCGCTGGCCCGCCAGGGGCTGGAACCGCTGCTGCGCGACATCGACCAGGCGCTGCGCGGCCAGGCCGCGGGCGCGGCCGACGCGGCCGACGCGCCCGATCCGCGCGACCCGCGCTTCGCCAGCGATGAGCCAGCCGAGCGATCCTGAACAGCCTGCGGTGGTCGCCCAGGCGCGACGGCTGGTGGTCAAGGTCGGCTCCAGCCTGGTGACCGACGAGGGACGCGGCATCGACCACGCCGCGGTGGCGCGCTGGGTGCAGCAGATCGCCGGGCTGCACGCGCTGGGCAAGGACGTGATCCTGGTGTCCAGCGGCGCGATCGCCGAGGGCATGAAGCGCCTGGGCTGGACCCGGCGTCCGCGGGAGATCCCGCAACTGCAGGCTGCCGCGGCGGTCGGCCAGATGGGGTTGGCGCAGGCCTACGAAACGGCCTTCAGCGCGCGCGGCCGGCATTGCGCGCAGATCCTGCTGACCCACGCGGACCTGGCCAACCGGCGCCGCTACCTGAATGCGCGCAGCACCTTGCTGACCCTGCTCAGCCACCACGTGGTGCCGGTGATCAACGAGAACGACACCGTGGTCACCGACGAAATCAAGGTCGGCGACAACGACACGCTGGGAGCGCTGGTGACCAACCTGGTCGAGGCCGACGCGCTGATCATCCTCACCGACCAGAGCGGCCTGTACTCTGCCGATCCCCGCCGCGAGCCGCAGGCCCGGCTGGTGCGCGATGCGCGCGCCGACGACCCGGCGCTGGTCGACATGGCCGGCGGCGCAGGCAGCGCCGTCGGCAAGGGCGGCATGCTGACCAAGGTGCTGGCGGCTCGGCGCGCAGCGCAGAGCGGAGCGCACACGGTGATCGCCAGCGGACGCGAGCCCGAGGTCCTGCTGCGGCTGGCGGCCGGGCAGGCCATCGGCAGTTGCCTGCGCGCCGGCAGCGGCAAGCTGGCGGCGCGCAAGCAGTGGATGGCCGACCACCTGCAGGTCGCCGGTCGGGTCACCGTCGACGCCGGCGCCGCCAGGCGGCTGCGCGAAGGCGGCGCCAGCCTGCTGCCGGTAGGCGTGACCGAGGTTGCCGGCGAGTTCGAGCGCGGCGACGTGATCGAGGTGGTCGACCAGCAGGGCCGCGAAGTCGCGCGGGGCCTGAGCAACTATGCGGCTGCCGAGGCCCGGTTGATCCGCGGCGCGCCGACCGCCCGCATCGAGTCCGTCCTGGGCTTCATCGAGCAGCCCGAACTGATCCACCGCGACAACATGGTGCTGCGCCCCCCCCTGCGGGGCTGAGCCCTGTGCCCCGCCTCAGGGCCGCACGTAGGCTGGCGTGCGCATGCCGGCGCGCAGGCGCTGCACCAGGCGTGCGGCATCGCCGGCCGCCCACTTGCCGGTGCACCAGTAGGCGCTGTCCAGAACGGCATGCACGTCGGAGTTCGACGCCGCGTGGATGCGCATCCAGGTGGTCGACGGGTTGGCCACCCAGCGGCCCTCCCCCCGGCTCCACGTCGCATACACATGCCAGGCGTCGTCGCTGCAGTCGATGCCTTCGTAGCTGACGTTGCGGAACCCCGACGGGCTGCGCACCACCAGGGTGTAGCGCACCAGCGCGTGCCCCACCCGGGCGACACTGGCCGGATCGACCAGGAAGCGCAGGTCCGAGCCCACCGGCAGGACCACCGGCAGCATCGAGGCGTCGGTGGCCGGCGGCGCGGCCGGAAGCCGCACCGCCGCCGCCGGCTTGGGCTCGGGCGAGCGCAGCGGCAAGCCTTCGACGTCGCCGCCCTGCTGCGCCCAGGCGTCGGCCGGCGCGCCCAGCACCAAGCCGGCGAGCACGAGCACCGCCAGCGCGCCGCGCGGTTTCATTCGCCAGCCAACTCCGCCTGCAGTTCGCCGCGCAGCCCCGGCGCAGCCTGCCCGCGCTGGTGGCGGACATGCGCGCGCAGGAAGCGGGTGCGCGGCTGCTCCTGGCGCGGCAGCAGGTGGGAGAGTTCGCTCAGTGCCTGCTGGTACACGCCGCGCTTGAATTCGATCACGCTGTCCAGCGAAACCCAGTAGTCGTTCCAGCGCCATGCGTCGAATTCCGGATGGTCGGTCGCGCGCAGGCTGACGTCGCTGTCGCGCCCGGTCAGTCGCAGCAGGAACCAGATCTGCTTCTGGCCCTTGTAGGTGCCGCGGTGATCGCGGCGCAGGTACTGCTGCGGCACCTCGTAGCGCAACCAGTTGCGCGTGCGGCCGAGGATATGCACATGGCAGGGGCGCAGCCCGACCTCTTCGAACAACTCGCGGTACATCGCCTGCTCGGGGTTCTCCCCGGCGTGGATCCCGCCCTGCGGGAACTGCCACGAGTGGCCGCTGATGCGCTTGCCCCAGAACACCTGGTTCCTGGGGTTGAGCAGGATGATGCCGACGTTGGGACGATAACCCTCTCGATCCAACATGGCCGATGCCCCCGTTCTTCTAGAATGTCCCGCAATTATAGGCTGCCGGCCGCCCGCCGCGACACCCTCGACAGTCCGGCCTGCGGCAGCCCGCGGCCCCTGTCGGCAGCGGCACGGCCGCCTGCAACTCCTGACCCACGCCAAGTTCATGCGCGCTTCCCGTTTTTTCATCTCGACCCTCAAAGAAGCCCCGGCCGACGCCGAAGTCGTCAGCCAGGCCCTGATGCTGCGCGCGGGAATGATCCGCAAGCTGGCCGCCGGCCTGTACACCTACATGCCGCTGGGACTGCGCAGCCTGCGCAAGGTCGAGGCGATCGTGCGCGAGGAGATGAATCGCGCCGGCGCCATCGAGCTGCTGATGCCGGTGGTGCAACCGGCCGAGCTCTGGCAGGAGAGCGGGCGCTGGGAGCAGTACGGACCCGAGTTGCTGCGGCTGCGCGACCGCCACCAGCGCGACTTCGTCGTCCAGCCGACCTCGGAGGAGGTGATCACGGACATCGCGCGCGGCGAGCTGCGCTCGTGGCGCCAGCTTCCGGTGAACTTCTACCATATCCAGACCAAGTTCCGGGACGAGCGACGGCCGCGCTTCGGGGTCATGCGGGCGCGCGAGTTCACGATGAAGGACGCCTACTCCTTCGACCGCGACCGGGCGGGCGCGCAGCGCAGCTACGACGCCATGTACCAGGCCTACCGGCGGATCTTCGAGCGCTTCGGCTTCGAGTTCCGCGCCGTCGCCGCGGACACCGGGCAGATCGGCGGCTCGCTCAGCCACGAGTTCCACGTCATCGCCGACACGGGCGAGGACGCGATCGCCTATTGCCCGCAGTCGGACTACGCGGCCAACGTCGAGCTGGCCGAGGCGCTGCCGCTGCTGGCCCAGCGCGGCGCCGCCGGCAAGCCGCTGCAACGCACGCCCACGCCTGCGGCCGCCAAGTGCGAGCAAGTGGCCGAACAGTTGGGAATCGCGCTGCAGGCCACCGTCAAGTCGGTGGTGCTGGCCACCGACGACCCCGCCGCCGGGACCCGGCTGGTGCTGCTGCTGGTGCGCGGCGACCATGCGGTGAACCAGGTGAAGGTGGGCAAGCTGCCGGGCCTGGAGCAGGCGCGCATGGCCAGCGAGGACGAAATCGTGGAGTGGTTCGGCTGCCGGCCGGGATTCATCGGGCCGATCGGAACCGCGCGGCCGCTGCGGGTGATCGCCGACCGCACGGTGGCCAACATGCACGACTTCGTCGTCGGTGCCAACGTCCCCGACTTCCACTACACCGGGGTCAACTGGGGGCGCGACCTGCCCGAGCCCGAGGTGGCCGACATCCGCAATGTCATCGAAGGCGATCCCAGCCCGGACGGCCAGGGGCGGCTGGCGATGTGCCGGGGCATCGAAGTCGGGCATGTGTTCTACCTGGGCACCAAGTACTCGCAAGCCATGCAGGCGCACTACATCGACGAGGCGGGACAGTCCCGACCGCTGGAGATGGGCTGCTACGGAATCGGCATCACCCGCATCCTCGGCGCCTGCATCGAACAGAACCACGACGCCCGCGGCATGATCTGGCCCGAGCCGCTGGCACCCTTCGAGGTCGTGGTGTGCCCGATCGGCAGCGATCGCAGCCCGGCCGTGCGCGAGGCCGCCGAGGCGCTGCTGGACGAACTGCTGGCAGCCGGCTTCGACGCCGTGCTCGACGATCGGGGGCTGCGCCCGGGGGCGATGTTCGCCGACTGGGAACTCATCGGAGTGCCGCACCGCCTGGTGGTCTCCGAGCGCGCGCTGGCCGCGCACACGGTCGAATACCAGCACCGCCGCGACGGCGCCCCGAGCAGCGTGGCGCGCGGCGAGGTGTTGCAGCGCCTGCGCGCGCGGGCGCGGCGCGACTGAGCACGGGTCGGGCTGCCGCGAGCCTCCTGCGATGGCTTCCAGGCGCGTCCTGCCGATGCTGTGCGCCGCGCTGCTCGGCGCGGCGTTGCTGGCGCCGCCTGCGGCGCTGGCAGGGGCGCAGCGCGAGGAAGCCCTGTCCGATGCGGTGCGTCTGGCGCTGGCGTCGCAGATCGCCGACGACACCGATCCCACCCCGCATTTCCACGACCCGCACCGCCTGGTGCACTACCTACTGTGGCTGGCCACCGAATCGTCCCGGCTGCGCAGGCGCATCCCCGACCACGCGGCGCGGCTGGCGCTGCTGCGCACCGTCTGGTACGAAGCGACCCGGGCCGGCTTGCAGCCTGCCCTGGTGCTGGGGCTGATCCAGGTCGAGAGCAGGTTCAACAAGTACGCGATCTCGTCGGCGGGTGCGATGGGACTGATGCAGGTCATGCCGTTCTGGACCACCCAGATCGGCAACGG
Organism: Pseudomonadota bacterium; assembly: GCA_021808405.1. Lineage (GTDB taxonomy): Bacteria > Pseudomonadota > Gammaproteobacteria > Burkholderiales > Burkholderiaceae_C > Thiomonas_A. The sequence continues at coordinate 7,454 of JAKBBQ010000155.1, forward strand.
CGACAAGCTGGCGCTGTTCCGCATGCGGGTCAACCTGCGCTATGGCTGCGTCATCCTGCGCCATTACCTCGACGAGGAGCAGGGCAACCTGTTCTATGCGCTGGGCCGCTACAACGGATCGCGCGGCCGCGCCGCCTACCCCGACGCGGTGCTGGCCGCGCGCCACGCCTGGCGCGTCCGCCTGGCGCGACTGCGCGCGCAAAGCGCGCCTGCGCCGCAGCGCCTGCTGGCCCAGCGCTGAGGCGAAGGCGGCGCAGGCTGCCGCGACTCAGCGGCTCGGCGCCCGCGCCTGGCGGCGCAGGCTGCCGCGACTCAGCGTCGCAGCAGCCCGGCGCCACCCATGCGCTGCATCATCTTGAACATCTTGGCGCCCTTCATTTTTTTCATCATGTCGCGCATCTGCTCGAACTGACCGAGCAGGCGGTTGACCTCCTGCACCGCGACGCCGGAGCCGGCGGCGATGCGCCGCTTGCGCGCGGCCTTGATCAACTCGGGCTTGCGCCTTTCGGTCGGGGTCATCGAGCAGATGATGCCCTGCATGCGCCGCACGTCGCGCGCCGCCTTGTCCATGTCGGCCTGGCCGGCGCGGGCCTGCATCTCGGCCGGCAGCTTGTCGAGCATGCCTTGCAGCCCGCCCATCTTGTTCATCTGGTTGAGTTGCAGCAGGAAGTCGTTCAAGTCGAACTGCTCGCCCGACTTCACCTTGCGCGCCAGCTGCTG
>JAKBBQ010000007.1 GCA_021808405.1 Pseudomonadota bacterium
TCTCTTGCCCGCGGGCGGCGCGCCCGGGCGCGGTTCCCATGAGGATCCTGCGCACGGGAATCTCCATCTTCTTGCCGGTCAGGGTGTAGGGAATCTCCCGTACCTGCAGCATCGCGTCGGGAACGTGGCGCGGGCTGCCCTGGCGCCGCAGCGCGTCGGCGATGCGGCCGCGCAGCGCGTCGTCGAGCTCGCCGCCCGCGCGCAGCTTGACGAACAGCGGCATGTAGAAGCCGCCGCCCGGCAGCTCGCAGCACACGACCAGGCTGTCGGCCACTTCGGGGACCGCCTCGACCACGCGGTAGATCTCGGCCGCGCCGATGCGCACGCCGTGGCGGTTGAGCGTGGAATCCGAGCGCCCGTAGATGTAGCAGCCGCCGCGCCGGTTGATCTTCATGAAGTCGCCGTGCCGCCAGACCCCGGGGAAATGCTCGAAATACGCCTCTCGGTACAGCGCCCCGCCGGGGTCGTTCCAGAATGCGATGGGCATCGACGGACAGGGCTTGCGCACGACCAGTTCGCCCACCTCGTCGATCACCGGGCGCCCCTGCTCGTCCCACACCTCGACGGCCATGCCGAGCATGCGCGCCTGGATCTCCCCCGCGTACACCGGCTGGGTCGGCGCCGAGCCGACGAAGCCGCTGCAGATCTCGGTTCCGCCCGACTGCGAGGTCACCCACAGGTCGCGCTTGACCGACTCGTAGAACCAGGCGAAGGTCTCCGGGGTGCACGGCGCGCCGCTGAGCACGATGGTGTCCAGCGCCGACAGGTCGAAGCCGCGGCCGGGCTGCAGCCCGGCCTTTTCCATGATCTGCACGAAGGTCGGGCTAGCGCCGAAGCAGCTGGCCCGCGTCGCCTCGGCCAGCCGCCAAAGGCATTCGGGGCCGCCGTGCAGCGGACTGCCGTCGTACAGCACCGCGCTGGCGCCGGTCATCAGAGCGGCGACCAGCAGGTTCCACATCATCCACCCGGTGGTGCTGTAGAAGAACATGCTGGAGCCCGGCCCCAGGTCGATGTGCAGGTGCATCAGCTTGAGGTGCTCGACCAGCACGCCGACATGGCTGTGCACGATCGGCTTGGGCAGTCCGGTCGTCCCCGACGAGAACACCACCCACAGCGGGTGGCCGCTGACCACGCGCTCGTAGTGGAAGTCGCGCGGCGCGACCTCGGGCCCGGCCAGCGTGTCGGCCCACGCGTACTGCGCCACCTCGCCCGCCGCGGGGACGCCCGCGCCCAGCGTGGGCAGCCACACCAGCGCCTCGAGCGAAGGTAGCGACGAGACGATCCGCGCCACCTCGTCGCGGCGGTCGTAGGGCTTGCCGCCGAAGCGGTAGCCGTCGGCGGCGATCAGCACCTTGGGCTCGATCTGGCGGAAGCGGTCGACCACCGTGCCCACGCCGAACTCGATCGACGCCGCCGACCACACCGCGCCGATGCTGGTCGCCGCCAGCATGGCGACCGCGCAGGCCGGAACGTTCGGCAGGTAGGCGACCACGCGGTCGCCCGGGCCGACTCCGAGCGCACGCAGCCACTGCGCCAGCCGGCGCACCTGGCTGGCGAGTTCGCGCAGCGCCAGCGCGCGCGGCGGCTCGGTCTCGCTGGCGTGGTGGAACGCGACATGCGCGGGGTCGGCGCGCTCGGCGTGGCGCAGCACATGCTCGGCGTAGTTCACGCGGGCGTCGGGGAACCAGCGGGTGTGCGGCATCGCCGCGCCGTCGGTGACCCGCTCGGCGGAGCCGTCGTGCAGCACCTCGCACCATTGCCAGATCGAGCCCCAGAAGGCGTCGGGCTGCTCGACCGACCAGCGCCACAGCGCGGCGTAGCCGTCGAGCGCCTGCCCGCGCTCGCGCGCCAGCCAACCCAGGTAGTCCGTCAGCCTGGAGCTGCGAACCCGCGCCTCGCCGGGCGACCACAGCCAATCCCCTTCCTGCACCATGACGATCGCTGCCTCCTCAAGCGTTGCGCAGCCGATCCAGGCTCGCCAGCACGTCCTCGGGACGCGCCGCGACCGGAATCGACGCGAAGTCGAAGGAGCGCTCCGGCGCGGCCTGCCGCGCGCCGCCGCTCCACACCGCGGCATCGACCTCGATTCCCTGCAACCCGGGAAATCCGCCGGGCTCCGGGACGATGACGAAGTCCGCGCTCAGCGCGGCCGGTGCGGCCAGCCCCGCCGGCAGCCTGGCTCCCCAGTCCCAGCCGTAGTGGCGCGCCACGTTGGCCAGCGGACGCGACATCTCGGCCCACACGCCCAGGTCATCGCCGAACCAGGGCCGCGTCTCATGCAGCGCGAGGACATCGACGCCGCAGCTGGCGAAGGCTCGCAGCAGGTCGGCCATGCAGGCCGCGGCGGAATCGACCGCGTCCTCGTCGTCGGCACGGGTGGGGTCCGCGCCGGCCCGCTCCAGCGCCCACGCCAGCCAGTCGCGCGGCGACGGCACGACCAGCGCCAGCAGCTCGGCGCGGCACGCCGCGCGCAGCGCCAGCGCGAGCTCGGCCAGATGGCCGCGCAGCGCGGCCCGGCCGAGGAGCTCCTTCAGCCCGCCGTGCGCCTGGCGCGACTTCGCCGCCAGCGCTTCGCGCAACGCCGGGTCGCCGTCCAGCCAGGCCGCGACGACCGACGCCAGCGGCAGCTCGACGACGTCCGAGCGCAGCAGCGCCTGCGCCCGGCGCAGCCGGGACACCGCGCTCGCCGCGTCGAGCCAGGCGTAGGCGCCGCCCGGCAGCCCGCCGCTGTAGGCGAGGTGGTCGAGCCACAGCAGCCGCGTGTCGGCCGCGCGTTCGAGCAATCGCATCGCCGTCGCCTGCCGCACGCGCGCTCAGGCCTTGGCCGCGGCCAGCGCGAGCTGCGCCTCGAGCTCGGCGATGCGCACGTCCTTGGGGTCGATCATGAACGCGCCCTGCAACTGCTCGGAGTCCATCTTGATGCGCTGCCCCATGGTCGTCGCGTAGACCTCCCGCGGGTTGTCCCAGCTGCCGAAATACGGCAGGTGCGCCGGCGGCTCGGCGCTGACCCATTCCCGGCAGAACTCGGCGAAGGGCTTGCCGCGGGCGATGCGCTCGCGCCGGCAGGCGGCGCGCAGCTCGGTGGTGGCCTCCTCGTCGACCACCAGGGTCTGCTCGTCGTAGACCACCTTGTAGATGTCCCGCGCGTTGTCGTGGGACATCAGGTCCTCCCGCAGGTCCTTCATCACCAGCTGGGGATCGCGCTCGATGACGTCGCCGTAGCCCCCGCCCGAGCCCTGGCAGATCATGTAGACCTCGCCCTCGTTGCACAGCTCGAAGGTCATGCCCATGTCCTGGCTGCTGTAGGTCGCGCCGGGGATCGGGCGCTTGTTCATCAGCTCGACGATGTCGAACACCTCGACCGCCTTAGGGTTGTCCTTGAGCACCTCGAAGACGTTGATCCCCTTGATCTTCATCAGCTGGTAGCTGGGGCACGAATAGCCGCCGAACAGGCCCTGCGCGGAGGGGAACTTGGAGCCCTCGCAGCCCGTCATGAACCCCCACAATCCGCTTCCGCGCGCGGTGGCGATCTGCTCGTAGCCCATGCCCCCGCGGTACTTGCCCCAGCCGATGCGGTCCTTGGCCAGGCGTTGCGCGCCCAGGCGGATGATCGGCGTGTCCTCCTCGGCGATCTCGTGCTCGCCGGTGTCGCACATGAAGCCGAACACCGGGGAGATCGAGTGCTCGCCGTCGGCGTGGCTGCGCGCGCCCTGGCCGTTGCCGTTGATGTCGGCGCAGAAGTTGCCGGTGACGTCGCCGTGCTGGGTCAGGCCGCCGTAGATGAAGGTGGCGGCCTGGTCGTACTGGGAGGCGATGACCGCCGAGTAGCGGTGCGGCAGGCTGTAGCTGAGCTTGTTCATCGGGATGGTCCACACCACGCAGGCCTTGAACAGCGGCATCAGGCTCATCGCCTGAGGCATCTCGCCCTCGGCGTCGACGATGGAGTTTCGATCGGTGATGATCTCGATGGGCGACAACACGGCCATGGTGTGCGGGAGGTCGGGCCAGATGTTCTGCAGCAGCCCGGTGCACAGCGCGGCCTTGAACGAGGCCACGTTGGTGTTGACCGAACGGTTGAGGAACTGGGGGGCCGAGCCGCGGAAGTCCATGATCAGCCGCTCGCCCTTGACGGTGATCGAGCAGGCGATCTTCTGCAGCGCGTTCTCGCGCAGCGTCGAGTCCATGAACTGCAGTACGCGCGTCGTGCCGTCCGGCAGTTCGCCGATGCGCCTGCGCATCTCGGCCTCCACGTCCTCGAGGTGGCCGCGCAGCGTGCCCACCAGCGCGTCGCGGCCGTACTGGTCGAGGAGGGCCACGATGCGCTCGCGCAGCCGCAGCACCGCGTGCAGCTTGACCTTCATGTCCTCGAGCTGCAGCCGCGGGTCGCGAACCGAGTTCTGCAGGAAGGTCACGAGGTCGCGCTTGAGCTCGAAGTCCTCGACGATCTTGAAGGGCGACATCTTGATGCCCTCGTCGTACTTGCTCTCGGCCTTCGCCGGCATGCCGCCGGGCTCGGTGGCGCCGTTCTCGCCCTCGTGGATGGTCGACGACAGCCAGCACACCAGCTCGCCCTTGTAGAACAGCGGCATCATCATCGACTGGTCGGTGTTGTGGATGCCTCCATAGCGGGCGTCGTTGTGGATGAAGCCGTCGCCGTCGCGCACGCCCACCGTGGGGTCGTCGACCCAGTTCTTGAGGATGAAGCGGATGGGGTAGAAGCAGCAGGCGGCGAAGGCGATGATGCCGTGCGGGGCGATCATCGCCAGGTCCCCCTGGGCGGTGTAGATCGCGGTCACCAGGTCGCCCCACTTGGCGCCCGGCGCCGCGCCCATCTGGTTGACCATCGTGAAGGCCTCGGACAGCGCGGCGTTGATCAGGCCGCGCACATGGTGGGTCTGGTGGGGGTCGAGCCCCTTGGCCAGCACCTCCTCCTCGACGCGCGAGCGCGGCAGCACCGAGTGGTTGCGCATGATCTCGGGGTCCGGACCGAGGAACAGGGTGTTGTCGGCGATGAACTTGTCGAGCAGCGCCCGGTCTTCCTGCGACATGGTTTGCGTCATGGTTTGCGACACGTCCCGCTCCCGATTCAGTTGCGAAGGAACCAGGCGGCACCCTGCGCGACTGCGCGGTAGGTCCAGCCCGGTTCGACCAGATAGGTGGTGGCCCGCGTCGTGATGACCGCGGGCCCGACGATGCGCGTGCCCTCGGCGCGCGCCGCCTCGTCGTACACCGGGGTGTCGACGACCCCGTCGTGGCCGACGAAATGGCAGGCCCGATGCGCCACCGGCGCCGGCGGCGCCTTGGCCTGCCCCTCGATGGCCAGCCTGGCGAAGGGGATCGTCGGCTGCTCGACGAAGGCGCAGACGCGGATGGTGTTGATGCGCACCCCGGTTTCCGGCGACTGCGAGCCCTCGCCGAAGCGCTCGCCGTAGCGGGTGTGGAACTGCTCCATGAGCTGCAGCACGTCGCGCTGGCTGCGCAGCCGCGACAGCGGGGTCACCACCGCGGTCTGCACCCGCTGGTTGCCGTAGCGCATGTCCAGCTCGAGGCGGTAGCGGATGCCCGCCGCGTCCATGCCCTGGCGCTCGAGGTCGGCGCGCCCGCGCGCCTCGAGGACCTCCACGCACTGGTTGAAGCTGTCGTAGTCGTCGAAGAAGGACCTGGTGTTGGGGTTGTAGAGCACGGTCCAGGTGTTCATCTCGTGGATGTGCATCTGGCTGACGTTGCCGGCGCCGCAAGCCGAGAAGGTCGACGCGTACGGTGGCGCCAGCACCTTGCCCACGCCCAGCGCGGTGGCGATTCCGCAGGCATGCAGAGGGCCGTTTCCCCCATAGGCGAGCACGGTGAACTCCCGGGGCTCGTAGCCGCGGGTGCGCAGCTCGGTGGCGATGCCGTTGGCCATCGACGCATCGACCTGGCGCTTGATCAGCTTGGCCGCCTCGATGTCGTCGACCCCCAGTTCCTCGCACAGTGCGTCGCGGATGGCCTGGCGCGCGCGCCGGGGGTTGAGGACGATGCGTCCGTTGGCGTAGTTCTTCGGGTCCAGGTAGCCGAGCAGCAGGTCGGCGTCGGTCACCGTGGGATCCTGGCCGCCGCGGTCGTAGCAGGCCGGACCGGGGTCGGATCCGGCGGACTTCGGGCCGATCTCGACGGTCTTGAACATGCGCTCGTAGCGGGCGATGGAGCCGCCGCCGGCGCCCAGCGCGACCAGGTGCACCATCGGCACGCTGACCAGCCAGCGGTCGATCACCGGATTGAAGTCGTAGTACTTGAGGCCGCCCTGCACGACGATACCGATGTCGAAGCTGGTGCCACCCATGTCGGTGGCCACCACGTTGCCGAGTTCGGAGGCGGCGGCGAGGAACTCGCTGGCGGCGATTCCGGCCACCGGCCCGGAGTGCACCGTCTGCAGCGCGTCGGTGGAGTTGAGCTGCGCCATGCCGCCCGAGTTGTGGTTGACCAGCATCGGCTTGAGGTACCCCTGGCGCCGCAGGTTCAGCTCCAGCGTTCCCAGGCCGTGGTACATGATCTGGTGCAGGTAGGCGTCGACGATGGTCGAGGTCGCGCGCGCATATTCGCCCTTGCGGCCGACGACCTGGTGCGACAGCAGCATGGGGATCGACCCCAGCAGGTGCGCCGGGTACTCCTCGAGGAAGATCTCGCGCACCCGCAGCTCGTGGCTGGGGTTGACCACACTGTTGGTGAACATCACGACCAGCGCCTCGGCGCCGGCGTCGACGAGTTCGCGGATGCGCAGCCGCACGTCGTCCTCGTCGAGCGCCCAGAACACCGTGCCCAGGTAGTCGACGCGCTCGCGCACCTCGCGGATCATCGGGATGGGGACGATCGGGTCCGGGCGCGCGCCGTTGGGAATGTCCATCTGCTCGGGCTCGCTCAGCCCCTCGCCGTAGCCGCGGGCGCGCGACAGCGGCACGGTGTGCTGAAAGCCGGTGGTCACGAGCAGCCCGACACGCGGGCCGTTGCGCTCGATCAGCGCGTTCGTCCCCAGCGTGGTCGCGTAGCGCACGGAGTCGGCCTTCGACAGCAGCTCGCCGGCTTCGATGCCCAGTTGCCGGCACGCGTCGGCCAGCGCCTCGTTGAACCCCATGGCCAGGTTGTGGTGGGTGGTCAGCGCCTTGCCCTCGACCACCTCGGCGCCCCAGGCGACGAAGCAGTCGGTGAAGGTGCCGCCGATGTCTACCGATACACGGTTCATGTTCACCTCGCTGGGTTGGCTGCGGACTCGTCGTGCTGCGCACCATGCTGGTGGCCATGATGGACCGAGGCGTGCAGCGCGCGAGCGCGCAGCACGCGCTCGAGCGAAAGGTCCGGCGCCTGGGCCGGCTCGGGCATCTCCGGCCTGTCCTTCCACTGCGCCTTCAGCGCGTCGATGTCGAGCTCGATGTCGTGCAGCGGAGGATGTCCCGGCGGCAGGTACTCGGCCTCGACCAGCGTGCCGCACTGCGGGCAGTAGTACTCGAGGATGCGGCACCATGCCGGATCGGGCGAGTAGGTGCGTTCGTACAGGCGGGTGTCGAGCAGCGGCTTGTGCACCTCGCGCGGGTCGCGGTCATGGACCAGAAGCCCTGCCTTGTAGTTCTGCCGCGCGCCGATGTGCGCGTGGCCGCAGCGCCTGCACTCCCACATCTCGGTGTCCAGGTCGATGCGCAGGGTCTCGGTGATCAGGACTTTCATGGCTGTGCCTCCGCGCCGCGGCTGAGCAGGACGTCGCCCGCGGCATTGATTTCGATGTTCCACCCGGGATCGACGCGACCGGTGAAGTACGCTTCCTCGAGCACCGCGGGGCCCGCTGCGCGCACGGCGCGGCCGCGCGGCTGGTCCTCGACGCGGTACAGCGGGAGATCGCGACGCACGCCGCCGAGCATCACGCTGCGCGTGCCCCGGGGCGTCGCGGGCTGCGCGGCCGAGCCGAACGCTCCGCGCATGCTGGCGTGCTGCACCGGCTTGACGGCGAGCAGGTGCAGCGTGGCCACGGCACCGGCTTGCAGGCCCGCGGGAAGGCCGTCGCCGGCGAGGGCGTGGGTGCGCAGCACGTTGCCGTCGACGCTCTCCTCGATGGACCATGCGAGCCGGCAGTCCTCGAGCTCGGCACCCTCGCCGTACATGGCGCGTGCCGCCTGCTCGCGCAGCACCCCCATCGTCTCGGCCAGCGCCGCGTCGTCGGGGCGCTCGAGTTGCCGCGCGAAGCCGTGGCCGATGTCGGAAAAGCCGATGCCATACGCCGAGAACACCGCGGCCAGCCCCGGGACGAGAACCTGCCGCGCGCCGATGGCTTCGGCGACGCGGCAGGCGACCAGCGGCCCGGCGCCGCCGAAGGCGGCCAGCGTGGTGTCGGGGCCGATCCCGGTGTACTGGCGCAGGCTGTCCGCGACCCTGGCCACCCACGCGTCCTCCATCGCGGCCACGGCCGCGTCCTCGTCGAGTTGCAGCGGCTGCGCGACGTGGGTCAGCACCGCCTGGCGCGCGCGTTGCGCGTCCAGCGGCAGGTCGCCGCCGAAGAACGCCTGCGGGTCGAGCAGTCCGGCGAGGACGAAGGCGTCGGTGATGGTGGCCTGGGTGCCGCCGAGCGCGAAGCAGGCCGGCCCGGGCGCGCTGCCGACGCTCTGCGGCCCGACCGCGACGCGCCCGCCCTCGGCCCGGATGATGGAGCTTCCGCCGACCCCGGCGCTGACCACGTCGCACAGCGCGAACGAGGTCTCGATGGCCTCGATGCGCCCTCTGCGCTGCGCGCGCACGCCGCCGGCGTCCACCAGCCCGATGTCGGTCGTCGTGCCGCCGATGTCCATCGACAGCAGGCGAGGCAGTGCGTAGTGGCGCGCCAGTTCACGCGCACCCTCCATGCCGCCGCGCGGCCCCGAGCCGTAGGTCTGCACGGCGATGGTCTTGGCCACCCGCCCGGCATGGCCGTCGTTGCGGAACACCAGCAGCGGGCTCTGCGAGTGCGCCTCGCGCAGCTTGTGCTCGGCGCTGTAGAGGAAGCGCTCCATCGCCGGATGCAGGAAGGCGTTGAAGATCGCGGTCCAGGTGCGGCGCCGGTCATCGGTGTCGTCGACGAGCTCGCCGGCATACAGCACCGGCAGCGCGCCGAGCAGATGCGGCGGAAAGGTGCGCAGCAGCCGCCGCTTGACCTGCGCCTCCTGCTCGCGCCTGCGGGGCCCGCCGAAGGACACGACCAGGCGGTTGGCGCCTGCGGCGGCGAGCTCACCCACCGCCTGCACCGCGGCCGCCTGCAGCGCCTGTGCGTCGAGCGCTGCGTCCAGGCGCACGACGCGCGCACCGAGGATGGCGTCGAGCAGGTCCCCCGAAGCGTCCGCCAGGCTCACCGCGTCGGCGTCGAGCGTCCCGCCGACGATCAGCCCCAGCCGCGGCCCCTTGCGCTCGACCAGCGCGTTGGTGCCCTGGGTGGTGGAATAGCGGATGGCCGCGGTGGACAGCAGCAGCGCCTGCAGGTCCTCCTTGCCGAACACCGCCGCCGAGGCCTTGCGCAAGCCGTCGAACAGGCATTGCGACAGGTCGTGCGGAGTGGTCAGCGTCTTGGCGCGATAGACCTTGTCGGCGTCGATGACGCAGATGTCGGTCAGGGTGCCGCCGTTGTCGATGTTGACCAGGCGGGTTCGTGCGGCGTGCGGCGGGGACGCGCCCGGCGTTGCCGCCGCCTCGGGGTCGTGGGACAGGGTCATGGTGGGCCTGCGATGGATGTGCGGAGCCCGCGACATCCCGCGCAGGGCGTCGTCGGGGTGGATCGGTGGAAGGGCACGCCGGCCGGCGTGCCCGCGCTAGCCGGCGCGGTGCCGCGGGGGTGGATGGCGCATGGCGGGTCTCCTGGGGTCGGGCCTGGGGCGTGCTGCGCGGGCGCTGCTGGGGCGCACTGCGTGCTCTGCGTGCAGTGCGTACTCTAGGAGCGGCGGGCCCGCCCGCCGCCACCCATGCGGGTAGGCGGCTCCCCAGACAAACCCTAGCGTGCCGCTCCAGTGCGCCCTGCCTGCCGGGCGTTGGCCGCCGCGATGGCCTGGCCGCGGCTGCCGACGCCCAGCTTGGCGTACAGGTTCTTCAAGTGGAACTTGACGGTGTTCTCCGACACCAGCAGGGTCGCGGCGATTTCCCGGTTCGCCGCGCCCGCGCACAGCAGGTGCAGGATTTCCACTTCCCGCTCCGACAGCAGCTCGAGAGGCGCGGCGGCGGCCGCCGGCCGGGACACCTGCGCCGACAGGCCGGCCGCGCGCAGCAAGCGGCTGCCGAAGTCCCTGCAGCCGTCGCCCGCCCTGCCGGGCTCGTCGAGCGCGAGGATCGAAGGGGCGATTTCCTGGAGCAGCGAGACCACGGTCGGCCCTTCGTCGACCAGCGCGCGTACGCAGCCGCCCTCGGCAGCCAGGCGCGCAGCGTCGAGCAGGGCGCGCTGCGCGTCGCCAGCGCGCTGCCTGGCTTGGTGCATCAGCGCTTCGAGCACGCGCAGCCGGATCGCCAGCAGCCTGCGCGTCTGGCGCAGGGGCTGCGCGGCGGCCAGCCAGCGCGCGGCATCGCTCCAGTCGCGGCGGTGCACCGCCAGGCGCACCCGCCCCAGCAGGTCGCCTTCGAGCAGCTCGGAAATCGGCAGCATCGCCGAGGCGTCGACGACCCCGCCGCCCAGGCGCGCGACGATGGCCTCGGCGCCGGCCACGCGGCCGGCGAGAAGTTCGCGGCGCACCCGCTCCCAACCGACCATGCGCGCGACGCGTTCCCAGGCACTGCCCAGCGCGATGCGCTCGAGCGCGTCCAGCGTGTCCTGCGAAGCGCCGTCGCGCCCGGCGTGGGCGTGGGCGCGCGACATCGCCACGTACGCCAGCGCGAGGAAGTCGGGCACCGTGCCGCGCGAGATCTCCTCGACGAAGCGCTCGCCGAGTTGTTCGACCAGGTCGAGTTCATCGGCTTCGTAGGCGGCCCAGATCCTGGCCGCCGCCTGCGCCGCCGATGCCATGGCCAGCGGCAGTCGCGGCGCGGCCGCGTCGCCGCGTCCCGGCCGGCCCAAGGCCCTTTGCGGCAAGCCGCCGATGACCAGCGCCAGATCCTCCACCGCCTCGGTGTAGCCGCGACTGAACGCGGCCCCGGCGCGCTCGTTGTGGCTCCACGCCAGCGCGATCATCGCCCGCGCATCCTCGAAACGGCCGCGCGCCAGATGCCAGAAAGCCAGCAGGTTGCAGGCCGCTCCCAGTTCGAAGGAAGCGAAGCGGCTCACCCCCGGATCGCCGGTGGGCGCGGCCTCGGCCAACGCGGCTCCGCCGGGCAGGTCGTCGCGAAACAACGCCGCCATCGACAACACCACCGCCGGGTTGTCGACCACGGGTTCACCAGGGCCTTGGCGCGCAGGCGCTGCCTGCGCGCCGCGCTGCAGGGCGGGCAGCAACGCGGCGAGCTTGTCGCGGTGGCGCAGGAAGATCAGTGCCCACGCCACCTTGATCGCCAGGCTCGGCCGCTGCGCCACCCGCTCCAGCGGCAGGCGCTCGTACCAGCGCTCCACGGTCACCAGCTCGGCGCCGGCGATCAGGTCGCCGGCCCAGCGGTCCAGGGCCTGCGCCGCGAGGTCGAGGTCGTGGCAGCCCAGCGCGTGGTACACCGATTCCTCCAGCGAGCCTTGCTCGAAATGCCAGAGCGCAGCGGCGCGATGGGCCTGCAGCAAGGCCTGCGGGTCGGTGCGCTCGAGGGTGTCGCGCAAATGGGCGGCAAACAATCCGTGGTAGCGAAACCAGCTGAAGGCCGGGTCGATCGGCGACAGGAACAGCCCCTCGCGTTCGATGCGTCGCAGCACTTCACCGGCAGCGCAACCGCCGCCGAGCACGGCGTCGCACAGCGGCGCGCTCAGGCGCCGCAGCACCGAGGTGCGCAGCAGGAAGCGGCGCAGTTGCGGCTCCTGGCGCGACAGCACGTTGTCGGCCAGGTACTCGGCCAGCTCCCTGGAGCCGTGGCCGACGAGGTCGTGCAGCGACCCGCGCAGCGCCGGGTTGGCCAGCGCCAGGCGGAACAGCTGCAGCCCGGCGGGCCAGCCCTCGGTGCGCTGGTGGATCAGGTCCAGCTCCAGCTCGGTCAGCGCCGGAGCCGTCGCCGCGGCGAACAGCGCGCAGGCCTCGCCGTTCGAGAAGTACAGTTCCTCGGAGCGCAGCACCGTCGCCTGGCCGGCGACCAGCAGCGTGGACACGCCGATGTCGGGGGTCGAGCGCGAACCGATGTACAGGCGCAGCCAGGCCGGCCAGGCGCGAAACAGCTCGCGGAAGAATTGCTGCAGCGACGCCTCGCGCAGCAGGTGGAAGTCGTCGAAGAACAGCGCGACTGGCCGCTCGACCGCGTCCAACTGTTCGGCGGCCCACTCGTGCAACGCCACACCGGGGGCGCGTGCCGCAGTCGGCACCCCTTCGCCCCGCACGCTGGCCAGCATGGCCTGCAGGTGCGACTCGAAGCGCCGCGGGTCGTTCTCGCCTTCGTCCAGGCTGAGCCAGGCAGTGGCCCAGCCGCGCGCAGCCTGGGCCTGCAGGATCTGCGCCATCGCGGTCGACTTGCCGCTGCCGGCGGGGCCCAGCAGCAGGGTGACGCGGACCGCGCCCAGGCGCACGACCCGCTCGAGGATCGCGTCGCGCTGCACGGTGCCCGGCTGCAGGCGCGGCGGATAGAGCTTCTGAGCGCGCACGCGTGCGCGCGGATCGCCGTCCGCCCCGGCTGCCGCCGTGCGTGCCTGCAGATGCCCAGCTTGGTGACGCTCCATGCCCCGACCGTGCCACAGGGAGGACGCTGCGCCGCGCGGCGCCATCGATCCGCGCGGCTGGCGGGCGCCACGGCGATCAGCCGAATCGCCGCAGTATCGCAGAGCGCCCGCGCGGGCTCAAGGCGCGCCGAAGCCGCCGGCGCTGCCGGCGGCGCGCAGGAGGGCATTCGAGCGGCGTGGCGCGGCGCCAGGCGCCGGCCTGGGGCCCGGTCCTTCCTGCCGCGGCGCGGCGGCAAAACCCCACCGGATGCGGCGGACCTTGGCATGGCCCGAGTTGTCACAAAGCCCTGATACCTTGCCCGGGTGTGTCGGGTCGGCCGGGCCTGCGAGCCGGCTGTCCCGCGCCGCCGCCGCGCGCCGCTCGCGCCTGGGTCGCCCTGCCTGCCATGTCCGTCCGCATCCGCGTCTGGGACCTTCCGGTCCGACTGTTCCACTGGAGCCTGGTCGCCGTCGTGGCGACCTCGCTGGCCACCGGCTGGGCTGGCGGCCGGTGGATGACCTGGCACCTGCGCAGCGGCTACGCGCTGGTCGCGCTGCTGGTGTTTCGCTGGGCCTGGGGGCTGGTCGGCAGCCACCACGCTCGCTGGGCGCATTTCCTGGCCGGGCCGCGCAGGGTCGTCGCCTACCTGCGCGGCGAGGCGCCGCAGCACTGGCTGGGCCACAACCCGGCCGGCGGGTGGTCGGTGCTGGCGATGCTGGTGGCGCTGAGCCTCCAGGTGGGCAGCGGATTGTTCGCCAACGACCAGGTCTTCACCGAGGGGCCGCTGGCGTCGTGGGTTCCCGATCGCGTCAGCGAGGCGCTGACCCGCTACCACGTCGACATCGGGCTGCCGCTGCTGTACGGGCTGCTCGCGCTGCACTTGGCGGCGCTCGGCTACCACCTGCTGATCCGGCGCGAGGACCTGTTGCGGCCGATGCTGCATGGCGACAAACACCTGCCCGACGACGGCGCTGCCGCTCGTCCCCCCGCGTCGCGCGACGACTGGCGGCTGCGCCTGCTGGCCGCGCTGCTGCTGGGCTGCGGCGCTGCGCTGGCGCTGTGGCTGCGCTGGCTGGGGCGCGCCTGAGCGCCGCTGCGCGACGCCGTGCCTGCAGCCGTTTTCTCCTCCGACCCGTGACTCCACGATGAAAGCCTTCCACCGCGTCGCCCTCGCCCTCGCCCTGGCGCTGGCCGCGACCGCAGTCAGCGCCCAAACCTCGTTCCGCCGCCCGGCCGACGCCGTGCACTACCGCCGCGCCGCGCTGCTGGTGATGGCCCACCACACCGCCGACCTGGGGGCCATGCTCCGGGGAGCGACTGCGTTCGACCCCGCGCGCGCGCGGCTCGACGCGCAGGTGATCCACACGCTGGCGCGCCTGCCGTGGCCAGCCTTCGGACCCGGAACCGACGTCGCCGGCACGCAGGCCCGGCCCAGCGTGTGGACCGAGCACCCCCGCTTCCTGCGCGACGCCGAGCGCCTGCAGCAGGCGACCCCGCAACTGGTCGCGGCTGCGCAGCGCGGGAACATCGACGCGTTGCGCGCGGCCTTCTTCCGCACCGTGAAGACCTGCAAGGCCTGCCACGACAGCTTCCGTCGCTGAGCGACGCCCTGCGGTCCGGCATCCCGCTCGCGGCCCAGCCTGCGCGCAGTTCCCGCAGGCATCGCCAAGGCAGCTTCCCATCGCGTTCGGACAACCCGGCGGTCTGCGGCGGCAGGTCCTCGGCACCCCGGACGCGCAGCGGCGCGACGTCATGGCGCGAGACAACCTGGCCTGGGACGACCCGGATCGCCCGATCGTCCCGGGCTCGCCGCGGAGCATGGAGTCGAATCCCTTGCGCGTACTCAAGAGCCGCGGCGCGGTGCCGCTGTCCCGTGCCGCCGACAGCTGAGGGTTCGTCGGGCCGTCGCGGGGCGCAGGCACCGCAGCGAGCGCGCCGGCGGCTGCTGGCAATGACCGAATCCTGCACATTCGGCAACATTTTTTCACGCCAAACGGTGAAAATTCACGCTAGAACGTAGCCAGAACCAACTGTGGAGTTCGCGACCCGAGCGAACCGGACATCCCACCAGGAGACCTTCATGGCCAGCGTTCAAGCCCCCTCGGCGGCGACCCCGTCGGACAACCCGCATCACATCCGCAAGGTGGCAGGGATCTGGAGCCTGCTGTTCGCCAGCCTGACCGCGATCGTCGGCTCGGGCTGGCTGTTCGCTCCGCTGAACGCGGCGCAGCAGGCCGGCCCGGCCAGCGTGTTCTCCTGGGTCATCGGCGCGGTGGCCATCCTGCTGCTGGCCTTTGTCAACGCCGAACTGACCACCGCGTTCCCCGGCATGGGCGCGGTGATCACCTTCCCCAAGCTCAGCCACGGCAGCCTGATGGCCGCGGTGATGAGCTGGGTGGTGTTCCTCGGCTACGTGACCGTCGCGCCGGCCGAGGTGCTGGCGGTGGTCACCTACGCCAACAACTACCTGCCGGGCATGGTGCATACCCACAGCCACCTGCTGACCCCCATCGGCTTTGTCATCAGCGTGGTGCTGCTGGGGTTGTTCGTGGTCATCAACGCCCTCGGGGTCAAGGTGCTGCTACGGGTGGGCAACACGGTGATGATCTGGAAGCTCATCGTCCCTGCACTGACCGTGCTGGTGCTGCTGGGGGTGGCCTTCCACGGCTCGAACTTCAGCTCCAGCGGCTTCGCGCCGATGGGTGTGCAGGGGGTGGTCGGCGCGGTGGCCGCCTCGGGCATCGTGTTCAGCTTCCTGGGCTTTCGCCAGGCCGTCGAGTTGTCGGGCGAGGCCCGCCGGCCGCAGCGCGACCTGCCGATCGCCATCGTCGGCTCGGTGCTCATCTCGGCGGTGCTGTTCATCGGCCTGGAGGTGGCCTTCGTCGGCGCGGTCAGCCCGTCGGCTCTGGTCAACGGCTGGGCCAAGCTGCACTTCGCCGGTTCGGCGGGCCCCTTCGCCGGGCTGGCGATGCTGGTCGGAATGAGCTGGCTGGCGGTGCTGCTGTACATCGACGCGGTGGTGTCGCCGGCCGGCACCGGGCTGGTCTACGGCGGCACCACGGCGCGCGTGATCTACGCCACCGGGCGCGGCGGGCTGTCGTTCCCCTGGCTGGCCTCGCTGAACAAGCGCGGGGTACCGGCCGCCGGGCTGTGGGTGACCTGGATCGTCGGCCTGCTGTTCTTCATGCCGTTTCCGTCGTGGCAGAAGATCGTCACGTTCATCTCTTCGGCGACGGTGCTCGGCTACGGCGTCGGTCCGGTCGCGTTGATGACCTTGCGGCGCACGATGCCGCTGTCGGACTTCAAGCGCCCGTTCACGCTGCAGGGCGCAGGCCTGTGGGCGCCGCTGGCCTTCATCATTTCCAACTTCATCATCTACTGGTCGGGCAGGGCCACCGACGACTTCCTGTTCGGAGCGCTGCTGGTGATTTTCATCCTGTACATCATCTCGCAGGCGGTGTCGGGCAAGATGGCGCAACTGCAATGGGGCGGAGCGTGGTGGCTGCTGCCGTACTTCCTCGGCATGTGGGCGATCACCCACTTCGGCCCGAACGACGCGGTGATCGGCGGCGTCGGCCTCTACGGCTTCTACACCGGAATGGTGCTCGTGGCCCTGCTCAGCCTGGGGGTGATGTGGATGGCGGTGAAAAGCGGTCTGCCCGACCCGCAGGAAGCCAAGGCGGTGATCCAGGCCTCCGACCCCGAGCGCATGGCGGCCGAGGCGATCGAGTAAGTCGGCTCAGCCGGCTGCGCGCGACTGCAGGTACCACTGCACCGAACGCTGCATCGCGCTGGCATAGGGCACCGCGCCCAGCGGTGCGCCGGCGCGCTGCAGGCGGCCCAGGTCGTGGCCGCAGGTGCGCCCGAACATGCGCACCAGCAGCGGGTGCAGCAGCGGTTCGCGACGCAGCCGCAGCAGCCGGTGGCCGCCCTGCAACAGGTGGGCGGCCGAGTCGGCGAGCGGGAACGGCAGGTCGAGCAGCCGGCCACGCCCGCCGACTCCCTCGCGCAGGTCGTCGAGGAAGCGCCGCCAGCTGACCTGCTCGGGATCGCGCACGTTGAAGCAGGCGGCGTGCGCCTGTGGCGCGTGCCGCGCCCACAGCATGCAGTCGACCAGGTTGTCGACGTAGAGGAAACCGCAATCGGCGCGACCGCCGCCGACGCGCAGCATCAGCCCGGCGCGCAACTCGTCGCCGATGCGGTCGATGAACGGGCTGTGCGGCCCCATCACGTTGGTCGGCCGCAGCACGCACCACGAAAGACCGATGCGCGCGGCCTCGCGCCTGAGCAGCGCCTCGCCCTGCGCCTTGCTGCGGCCGTAGCCGAACGCGCCTCCGTCGCTGCGCGCGTCCTCGGCGCTGGGCCGGCGCGGGTAGCCGTAGACGTCGACGCTGGACAGGTGCACCCAGCGCCGCGGCAACGCGCCGCCGGCCGCGGCGGCTTCGGCGACGGCCTGCAGCAGGTTGGACACTCCGTCGACATTGGCACGCCGGTAGGACTGCCAGCTGTCCCAGGTGGCGACGTTGCCGGCGCAGTGGAACACCGCGCCGCAACCGCGTACCGCGGCGCGCAGGCTGGCCGGCTGCAGCAGATCGCCCTGCACCACCTCGGCGCCGGCGCGCAGTTCGGGATCGACTCGCGCGGGGTCGCGCACCAGCAGCCGCGGCACGCTGCCCTCGCGCAGCAACCGAAGCGCGAGGTGGCGGCCGATGAAACCGCTGGCGCCGGTGACCAGCACCGGCGCGCCGGGGTCGTGGGGGCGGGCGTGCATGCCCGCCATGCTAAACGCCGGCGCCGCGGAACTCAGGGCTGGGTCATCCACATCGGCTGCCAGCCCACGACGCCCGGGCCGACATGCAGCCCGCTGGTGGCGGCGACCTGGAAGCCGATCTTGCCCTGCTGGTTCTGCGCCGCGGTGCCGTAGACCAGCGCCGAGCCGCCGGCGTCCTGCGAGATCTGCGGCGAAAACGCGATGCCGAGGCCGATCACCGGGTTGCTGGTGAGATAGTTCTTGTTCAGGTCGTAGAACTTCTTCTGCGGGAAGGTCCCGCCGGCGAGGTCGAAGAAGTCGTACTGCGCGGTGCTCAACGAACACGACGAGGCCGAACTGATGCTGACCGGAACGATCAGCGTCGAGGCCTCGACCTTCGACGCGTCGGTGATGGTGCTGCCCGAGTCGAGCCAGTACGGCGCGCTGGTCGAGCCGACCCCCGGGTTGCTGCTGGTGTCGACCATCGTGGCGGTGGTCGTGCCATTGCTGTTGGTGGTGATGCTGGCCGCGCCCGAGCCAGCGGTCGACGACCACCACCACGGGGTCCAGCCGGTGCTGGAGGTCGTGGAGACGGCGCCGCCGGTGAACTTGAACACGTTGACCTGGTGGTCGTTGGTCGCCCACAGGTAGATTCCGCTGGAGGTCTGCGCTTCGCCCAGGTAACGCACGGCGCCGGCGGTGGAGGCGTTGGGCTCGGTGGCCACCTCTTGCGCGGTGGCGACGATCGACTTGGCGCTGAGCGACGCGACGCTGCTGCCCGCGGTGACGTCGAAGCTCCACAGGTTGCCCGCGCTGTCGCCGACGTACAGCTGCCCTGCCGGCACGTTGACGTAGACGGTCGACGACGGCGTGAAACTCACCGGGTAGCTGCTGGTCGCGCCGTCGTACAGCCGCATGACGTGGAGGTAGGACGTCGCGGTGGAGCCGCTGCCGGTGGTCGTGAAGTAGTAGGCGTAGGCGACGTCGCCCGCGTCCCACCAGATCTGCGGCGCCTGCGGCGCGACCTGCGGAGCCGAGGTGGCGCCGCTTTGCTGGTCGAGCCACACCTTGCCGACCTGCGGCGTGCAGCTGGTCGGAACGCCCGGCGTCGTCGACGCGCTGCAGCTGGTGAGCCGCAGGTCGTAGTGCAGCGCGCCGCTTTGCGCGGTGCCCGCGACGTAGGTGGCCCAGTTGCCCGTGGAATCGGCGCTGTCGACCGTGAGCAGGCCACCGTTCATCGGCTGGGTCTTCTGGAAGCTCGTGTAGTTCTGCAGCTGCGGCAGCAGCACCGAGGGCATCCAGGCCCATTGCAGCGTTCCCGCGCTGCTGCTCGACGAGATCGCGTAGAGGAATCCGTCGTTGCTGGTGAACAGCACCAGCGGCTGGCGCCCGGCGTTCGTCTGCGCGAAGGTGCGGTAGCTGGTGCTGCCGATGAAATACGGGTTGTTCGGCGTGCCCAGGATCACCGGCTTGTCGGCCTGCGAGGTGATGGTGCCGAGGAAGCTGGTGCTGGAGCGCCCGGCCAGGTAGGCACCGCTGCCGTAGTCGGGGTTGATCGTGTAGCCGATGATGGTCTGCGCGCTGGGGCTGCTCGGGTTGCCGAAGGCGCTGGCCGACTGGCCACTGAGCAGCGACACGCCGGTGCCGCTGCCGCCGTCGGTGTACAGCGCCACCTGGCGCTGCGCCTGGGTCATCTGCAGCTGCCAGACCGGGCTGCTCGACACGTTGCCGTTGGCATCGGTGCTGAAGGCGTCGAACAGTCCGTGCTCGCTTCCGTACTGGTTGTTCGAGCCCAGCACGTAGGCCAGCGTGCCGTTTTGCACGTAGCCGGGAACGGCAGGTGCCGACGCGATGACGTCGCCGTAGATCGACGCCGCGATGGTGCCGAGCGCCGAGGCGAAGGTGGGGACGTCGTTGGCCGGGTATTCGTGCAGCGTGCCGCCGGCGATGGCCATCGCGTTGAGCGCGTAGTGGGCGGCCGGGTTGGTGCTCGCGTCGACCCCGGCGCCCAGGCCGATGACATAGGTCTTGATGCCCTTCTTGGCCAGCGCCTGGATCGCGCTGATGGTGTCGGCCAACGCCTGGTCGTTGGTGTTGGCGGCGTCGAGCGCGCCTTGCGTCTGCCCCGACGGCAGGTTGCCCGAATCGTCGACGATGCCGTAGGCGGAGTTGCCGGCGACGCCGTAGAACGCCGCGGTCACGCCGTAGCCGTGCCCGGCCGCGCTGCCCAGCGGAGGCCAGGCGCGCCCCTTCAGGTCCATCGTCGGCAGGCCGTCGGTGACCAGGATCACGTACTGCCCGCTGCACGACGGGGTCAGCGCCGACAGCACGCTGCCGGCGCCCTGCAGCAACCCGGCGGTCGCGGCCTGGCCGGCGGCGGCCTTGATCTCGCTGGTCGACGTGCTGTCGGTCTCGGCAGCCAGCGCGCTGGTGAACAGCGCCTGGTCCGCGCTCAGTGTCGATGCGAAGCTCGACGAGCCCGGGGTCAGGCTGTCGAGGTTGGTGGTCATGCCGACCACCGAGTTCCCGCCGGTCGCGCTCTGGCCGCCGTAGTAGCCGAAGCCGCGCTGGGCGTACATCACCTGCGGGGTGTAGGCGACGTAGCCGGCGTTGGTCGGCGTGGTCGCGCTGGAGTAGTAGTCGGTATAGCCGGTGTAGCCCACCGCGACCTGGCCGGTCTCGTAGCCACTGAGCGAGAAATAGGTATAGGGGGTCTTGCTGGCGGTGATCGGCCCGAGCACCGCTTTGGTCTGCGCATTGAGCGCGTAAGGGCCGGCGTAATCCAGCGACAGCGGGTCGACACCCTGGGCGTACAGCACGTCGTTGATGTCGGGGTCGTCGCTGGACGCGGCGATCTGCATATAGCGGTTGCCCGACAGCGTGCCCGCGGGGTAGACGCCGAAGCTGTCGATGTACTGGCAGTAGGCCTGGACGTCGCTCGACGCGTTGTTGTAGTCGTAGCAGGGATTGACCACCCAGCGCGTGGCCGCCGGGCTGGCGCCGGCGTTGGCCGGCTTGCCGACGAAAGCCTGGTAGGCGGCGTAGCTGGTGAAGCCGTTGGCCGGCAGCGAGTCGGCGAACTGGAAGCCGTTCGCCGGCGACATGTAGTAGACCAGCGTGGTGTCGAGCGCGACCCCCGAGGTCTGGTAGTCCTCGAGCGCGAAGTCCATGCTCCCCAGATACTGGCCGAGCACGCTGCCGATTCCGGCCTTGGCGACGTTGAGCCGGCTCGCGCTGTTGTCGTAGAGCACGCCGTTGCTCGACACCGTGTAGGGCGCCGAGGCGGTCTGCGTCGGGGTCAGCGGCGGCTGGAACCCGGTGGGCACCGTGTAGTCCTGCGGCGAGCTGCTTTGGTACAGGCTTTGCAGGCTGTCGGGCAGGTGGCCCGAGCCGGTCATGATCGCGCCGCCGAGATCGCCGTCCATCGACTGCGAATTGCCGATCGCGATCACCACCTGCGGGCGCGACGAGGCGCTGCTGGCGGCAGCCGCTGCGGGCAGCGCCCACGGCTGCAGCACCAGTCCGAGACAGGCGGCGGCCAGCGCCGAAGCCCGCGCGATGCGTTGCGTCTTGTTCATCGTGCGCTCTCCGCGGTCAGCCCGATTGCAGGATGCAGGCGCGGTAGACGGCCTGCGTGGTCGCCGAACCCGCGGCCGGGTTGGCGCTGGCGCTGGCCTGCACCCACACGTTGTAGAACACCGCGATGTAGCCCGGGTTGCACAGGGTGTCGTCGACCACCCCGGTCGGCGTGACCAGTTGCAGCACCTGGAAGCTGGTGCGGCCGCTGCCGTTGGCCAGGGTCACGTTGCCGGACTGGCACAGGTTCTGGCTCGCGCAGGTGTTCCAGAAACCGGCCGACGCGGGCTGCACGTTGGTGGTCGTCGCGACGTACCACGCGGGCGGCGAGGCCTGGTATTCCAGCAGGCCGTAGGTCCCGATGCTCTGCGCGATGTTCGAGCGCAGCGTCGCCATCGCCCGGTTGGCCGCGTCGCGCGCCTGCGCGCGCCACAGGTAGGAGCTGGAGAAGGTGTCGTTCTGCAGCGTGCGCCCGTAGATCGCCAGCAGCGCCAGCGGCAGGATGATCAGGAACAGCGCCACCACGACCAGCAGCACCGCGCCGCGCTGGTTTCGTCCGGACTTCATGATTGGTTCCACGCGACGTTGCGCAGATAGACCACCTGGCTGAACACCTGGTACTGGTAGGCGTTGCCGGCAGGCGGGGTGTAGGTCTCGTCGAGCACGCTCAGGCTCGCCGGGTTGCCGGTGCGCCCGGCGGTGTTGGGCCGGCGCAGCACGTAGGCGAACTCGACCGCGCCGACCTGGTTCTGCTGGTTGTTTCCGACAATGCTCGACGAGCTGCCCGACCACGGAACGAAGGCCTGCAGCTGGCCGTTGACCAGCGGCGCGAACAACGCGTGCAGCAGCACCACGTTGTGCGCCACCGTGGTGTCGCTGACCACGTGGCCGAGCGCGTCGACGACGGTGCGCCGCAGATCGGGAGTGCCCGGCGACGCGGCATCCGGCTGGATGCTGTAGGTCACCGTCAGCGGGCCGTTGGGGCCCGCGGTGGAGCCGAAGTCCTCGACGTAGGCCTGCGCCAGGTCGGCGGTGCTCAGCGCCGGGGCGAGCGCGGGGTTGGCCAGGCTGGACACGCCGTTGAATCCGTTCGGGGGGTTGATCAGCGAGGTGTTGGCACCGGAGTTGTGGACGATGTTGCCGGCCCCGCCGCCCCCGGTCTGCGTGACCTGGAAGCGGATGCACACGCTGCGCGACGGCAGCACGACCATGTCGATGTCGCCGACGTGGAAGCCGGCGGTGTTGGCGACGAACAGCGAGGCGTTGCTCAGCGTGCCGTTGGTGGCCTTGACCACCCGCACGCCGCCCGCGGCGGCCGGGCTCGACAACCCGAAGTCGGCTGCGTAGGCCACGGTGATCGCGTCGGTTGCGGCGCCGCCGGGGTTGGCGTAGCCGAAGCTCAGCCCGGTCGTCCCCGGCAGCGTGCCGCCGCTGGTCTGCACGATGCTGGAGACCGGCCACTGGTTGGTCATCTGGCTGGGCGCCAGCTGGCTGTTGTAGGTCAGCAGCCGAGCGCAGCGGCTTTGTCCCGACGGACCGTAGAGCATGAACCCGGCGCGCGACAGGTCGTCGGCGAGCAGGGTCATGCCGATGCGCGCGTTGTTCTGCAGCTGCGCGGAGTCGCTGGCGCGGATGCCGTTGGACTCCAGGCTGCCGAGGGACAGGAAGATCACCAGCCCGAGCATGGTCGCCAGCGCCAGCGCGACCAGCAGCTCCACCAGGGTGAAGCCCCGCGCGGGATGCGGGCCCCGCGCTCCGGGCGTCGGCAGGCGTTTCATGTCAGAACCCGTCCTGCAGGATGAAGGTGTGCCGGATGCTGCCGCCGAAGGCCGAGCGCACGGTGATCACGGCGTCGATCTCGCACGGCGAGCCGGCGCTGCAGGCGCCGTGGCTGGCGCTGCCCGAGGGGATGGTCGACACCGCCAGCGAAACCAGGTCGGGGTAGGCCGCCACCTGGGTCTTCCACCAGTCGAGCACCGGGGCGACTCCGCTCGCGCTGCTCGTCGGGTTGCTGGCGCTCAGGCTCAGGCCGTCGAGCGAGCCCAGCACCGAGGAGTTGCCCTCCACGGTGGCGAGCAGGCTTTGCGCGGTGGTCGTCGCGGCGAAGCTGCGCAACGCCTGCGCGTCGGCGATGTAGGACTGGTTGATCAGCAGCACCAGGCCGCTGGCGGCGGCCAGGAACAGCAGCATCGCCACCAGCACCTCGAGCAGCGTGAGTCCGCGCTGCGAGCGGGCCGGCACGCGGGCCGGCATGCGGGGCGCAAGGATCGGCGCGGTCTTCATGACGGGTTGGTCGAGACCAGGCCGCCGGAGCTCAGCGCAATCGTCCAGCTGCTGCCGCCGCCGCTGATCACGGCCGGCGCGATCGGCGAACTCGCAGCCGAGGCCGGGCTGCAACTCAGCCCGTTGACGCCCTGGGTGCACAGCGACACCGAGCCGTCGCCCAGGAACGACACGGACTTGGCCAGCGGCTGGCAACTCACGCCGTGGCCGGCCGCCGAGCCGCTGCTCAGCAGTTGCGTGCCGCTCGCGGTGGCGACCGTGTAGCCGCATCCGCTGGGGGTGAAGGTCACCAGGTTGGAGGTGTTCAGCGCGTACTGCCGGGCGTACTGCAGCGCGTCAGCCATGCCGCTGGCCACCGACTTGGCGTCCATGGCGGCGACCTGCGGACGCAGGTCGGGCAGCGCGACCAGCAGCACGATGGCGGCGATCGCGAGCACGACCATCAGCTCGACCATGGTGAATCCGGCGGCCCTTGCGAGTTTCATGGGAACCCTTGCGCATCGAAGGCGATGACTGCACGCGAATGCTGCGGCAACCACCCGTCACGCAACAAGGGTTTCCCGGCGAAAGGTAGCAACCGGCCGACGAGCGGTAGGCGCGGAGCGCCGGCCGCGGCAGCCGGTGCGTTCGCCCGCGCGCGGCGACGCGGTCAGTGGGCCGCGCCGGCGCCGCGCTGCATCGAGGCGATCAGCTCGGAGGCGGCGCAGGCGCGCGCCACCGCGGGCCCCTGCCCGACCTCGCAGCCCTCCCAGCGCAGGAACTGGGCGTCGGCGTCGCAAGCCACCCCCTCGGCGATGGTGGTCGCGCCCAGGGTCTGCGCCAGCGCGATCAGCGAGCGCGCCATCGCGGCGCGCTGCGGCTCCACGGCCACGCCCTCGACGAACAGCCGCGGCAGCTTCAGCGATTCGAAGGCCAGACTGCTCAGGTAGGGCAGCGCGATGGTCGCGGCGCCGAAGTCGCGGAACACGAAGCCGATGCGCGCCTGGCGCAGCCGGGTCAGCGCGTCGACCAGGCTGGACTCGGCGCGCAGCACCACCGACTGGCCGAGCGGCAGGTCGAGCTGCAGGCCCGGCGCGGCGGCATCGCCGATCACCTGCAACAGCTCGCGCAGGTACTGCGGGTCGTCGAGGAACTCGCCGATCAGCGGCAGGCTCACGCGCAAGCCGCTGCCGAATTCGCGCTGCCACTGGCGGGCCCACGAAACGCCCTGCGCGAGCAGCCAGCGCATGGTCTGCAGCCGAGCCGGGCCGGGGCCCAGCCGGGCGGCGACCTGCTCGGCCGACAGCAGGCCGCGCCGGGTGTTCCAGCCGGCGATCAGGTCGACTCCGTGCAGTCGCAGCGAATCCAGCCGCAGCTGGGGCTGCGCCTGCAGCACGATGCGCCCGGCGGCGACGGCTTCGCCCAGGTCCTCGGCCAGCTCGACATCGCGCTCCTGCGCGGCTTCGCGCCCGCCTTCGAGCGTCCGGCCGCCGCGCAGCGAGCGCGCATGGCGGTAGCCGCGCAACGCGGCGATCACCGCCGAATGCAGGCGCTGGGCGGTGATCTCGGTCTTCAGCAGGTAGCCGTTGATCTCGTAGTCGACGATCACCTCGCGCTCGGGGGCCATGCCGGGCTGGCCGGTGCGCAGGATGATCTGCATGTCGCGGTTGCCCAGCTGCCGGCGCACGAACTCGACCAGTCGCATTCCGGCTTCGTCGGTTTCCATCACGACGTCGAGCAGCACCAGCGCGATGTCGGGGTGGCGGCCCAGCAGTTCGCGCGCCTGCGCGGCCGAGGCCGCGCTCAGCAGCTCCACCGCGGCGCCCTCGAAGTTCAGGCCGCGCAGGATCAGCCGCGACACCTCGTGCACCGCCGGCTCGTCGTCGACCAGCAGCACCTTCCACTGCGCGGGCGCGGCCGCGATGGTGTCACGCTGCATCGTCGCCCCGTCCCGCGCCCAGCCGGCGCAGCGCGGCGCCGGGCCGCGGCGAATGCCTGGCCTGGCGGGGAATGCGCAGCACGAAATGGGCGCCCTGCCACGCCGGCTCGGCCAGCTCGACGGTGCCGCCGAGCTGGCGGGTCACCACCTGGTGGACGATGTACAGGCCCAGCCCGCTGCCCCCGGCCATGCGCTGGGTGGTGAAAAAGGGTTCGAACACCCTGCCGCGCAGACCGGGATCGATTCCGGGCCCGCTATCGCTGTAGTGCAGTTCCACGCTGTCCTCGCCGACCCGCGCCTGGATGTCGATCTGCCCGCCGCCGGCATGCACGAAGGCATGCTGCAGGGAGTTGACCACCAGGTTGCTGATCACCTGTTCCAGCGACACAGCATAGCTGTGGAGTTCGATCCCCGCGGGCATGTCCAGCCGCACCTCGACCCGCGCCGCCTGCAGCCGCGGCGCGAGTTCGCGCAGCACCTGCTCGATCTGCGGGCGCAGCTCGAAGCGCCGGCGCGGCTCGGTGATCTGGTCGACGCCGAGCTGCTTGAAGTTGCGCACCAGCTGGCCGATGCGCTGGGCATTCGACTGCAGCAGTCGCGCCGACTCGGCGGCGTCGCGCAGGTACTGCGACTGCGCCTGGGCATCGAAGCCGCCGCGGTCGACCTGCTGCTGCGCGTCGCGGGTGCGGTCGCCGAGGAACGATGCCGTGCTGATGGCGATTCCCGCAGGGGTGTTGATCTCGTGGGCGACGCCGGCGACCAGGGCGCCGAGGGCGGCGAGTTTTTCCGACTCGACCAGGTGGCGGCGCGCGCGGTCGAGGTCGTCCATCGACTCCAGCAGGTCGCGCTCGGCCTGTTCGGTGCCTTCGTGGAACAGCACGATCCACCACACCGCCAGCGACACCAGCACCAGGGTCGCCAGGTACAGGCGCCACAGCACGTTGACCAGCCCGGGGCTGGCGGCAGCCAGGTCCAGCCCCATCAGCCGGTAGGTGAGCACGAAGGCCGCGCCCAGCAGCGCCGCGGCGCCCGCGAACAGCCCGAGAAAGCGCCCGACGCGGCGCAGCACATGCGGCTGGAAGGCGGGCAGCGGCTCGGCCGCGGCTGGCGCGGCAGGCGGCGCGGCAGCCAGCGCGGCAGGTGGCGCAGCGGCCAGCGCCTGCGGCTGCTTGCACAGGTCATGGCAATGCAGGTCGAGCCCGCAGCACAGCGAACAGATCGGCCCGCGGTAGAACGGGCAGTCGGTCATGTCGGGGGCCTCGTACTCGCGCTCGCAGATGCAGCACTGCACCAGTTGCGCGGGGTCGCGATGGCGGTAGCGCAGGTCGGGTCGCGCCAGGTAGTAGCGGCCGCGGGTGGCGTAGCCGATGGCCACCGCGCTGCCGAAGGCGGTGGCCAGCGTGATGTAGCCGAAGAAGGCCGCCGCCACGCGTCCGAACAAGCCGGCGTAGGCCAGCACCCCGACCAGCGTGGCCAGCGCCATGGCCCCGCAACCCACCGGGTTGATGTTGTACAGGTGGGCGCGCTTGAACTCGATGTACGGCGGGCTGATCCCGCTGCGCTTGAGCACCACCAGATCGGCCACCAGCGCGCCGATCCAGGCGATCGCGGTGGTGGCGTAGACCGACAGCACCAGTTCCAGGGTCGCGAAAATCCCCAGCAACGCCAGCAGCAGCGCGACCACCACGTTGAACACCAGCCAGACCACCCGTCCGGGATGGAAATGGGCGAGCCGCACGAAGCAGTTCGACCAGGCCAGCGAGCCGCTGTAGGCGTTGGTGACATTGATCTTGAGTTGCGAGACGCTGACGAACACCACCGCCAGCCCCAGCGCCAGCGCCGGCGACACATCCATGGCCTGCCAGGCGTGGAAGTACATCCGCACCGGCTCGGTGGCCTGCGCCGGCGTGCTGCCCATGCGCAGCGCCAGCACCGCCAGCAGCCCGCCGGCGAGGATCTTGGCGCCGCCGATGACAATCCAGCCGGGTCCCGCCGCGACCATCGCGGCCCACCACGAGCGCTGGTTGGAGGCCGAGCGCGCAGGCAGGAAGCGCAGGTAGTCGGCCTGCTCGCCGATCTGCGCGATGAGGGCGAACAGCACCCCCGAGGCGGCGCCGAAGGTCAGCAGGTCGAAGCCGCTGCCTCCGCTGGCCCGCCCGTGGAAGTCCACCCAGGCGCGCAGCGCCTGCGGGTCCCGGGCGACGATGAACAGCAGCGGCAGCAGCATCATCAGCAGCCACAGCGGCTGCGTCCAGGCCTGCAGGCGGTTGATCCAGGTCACGCCGAAGAACACGATGGGCAGGATCACCAGCGAGCAGATCAGGTAGCCCAGCGCCAGGTTGAGGCCGAAGCCCAGTTGCAGCGCCTGCGCCCAGATGGCGGTCTCGATGGCGAAAAAGATCAGGGTGAACGCGGCGTAGATCAGCGAGGTCAGCGTGGAGCCGATGTAGCCGAAGCCGGCACCGCGGGTCAGCAGGTCGATGTCGACATTGGACGCAGCGCACCAGTAGGCGATCGGCTGGCTGACCAGGAAGATCAGCAGCGACACGGCGAGCACCGCGGCCAGCGCGCTGCCGAAGCCGTAGCTCAGCGTGATGTTGGCTCCGATGGCCTCCAGTCCGAGGAAGGAAATCCCGCCGAGCGCGGTGTTGGCGACCACCGCCGGGCTCCACCTGCGGTAGGAACTCGCCGCGTAGCGCAGCGCATAGTCCTCCAGCGACTCGTTGGCCACCCAGGACTGGTACTGTCTGCGGCTGCGGCTCATGGGCCTTCGGAGGGGGCTGGGGGGTTCGGATGGGCGCGCCGCGCCCGCCCGGGGCGGGCGCGGCTGCACCGGGAGCAAGTGTCGCCTGCCGGGTTGCGCCACGCAACATCCGTATGGGTGAACCTTGCTCGGGTTGCCACGGGTTTGACAGCGGCGAGGCTTGACCAAATAATCGGCGAAACTCAATACGGTGGCGTCGGCGCTGGGCCGGCAGCTGCCCAAGCGCTGGCACGGCGCGCCACGACCCAGGCGTGGCGATGGAGACCAAGGCATGGACGGTACGCACTTGCCCGACCCGGAGCAGTCGTCGCTGGTCGCCCTTGCGCGCTCGATCCATGCCGCCAGCATCGACCCGCAGGCCTGGCCGGCGGCGCTCGAGGGCATGCGGCAGCGGCTGGGCGCCAGCGTGGTCACCATCGGCCACCACGACTTCGGCAGCGGCGCCGAATCGGCGCTGTTCGAGGCGCCGCTGGACACCGACCTGTGCGTGCAGATGGCCGCCTTCTCGGCGCGCAACCCCTGGTTCCTGTCGAGCGAGGACTATGTCGCCGGGCGGGTGGTGGCCGGCGACGACGTGATCAGCCCGCGCGACCTGCGGCGCACCGACTTCTACCGGGATTTCCTGCAGCCCCGCGGGCTGTTGCACCGCCTGTGCGGGGTGGTCAGCCGCGACCGCCAGGGCATGCATTTCCTGTGCGCGCTGCGTTCGGAGTGCGAACGGGGCTTCGGCGAGGGGGAGCGCAGCGACCTGCAGCAGATGCTGGCGCATGTCGCGCTGTCGCTGGAAAGCCAATGGCGCTGGCAGGAGGCGGCCGACATGTCGCACGCCCTGCTGGAACTGAGCGACGGCGAGTCGCAGGCGCTGATGCTGGTCACCGCGGAGGCACGGCTGGTGCACCGCAACCGCGTCGCCGGGCAACTGCTCCAAGGCCCCGGCGGGCTGGCCCTCGAGGACCACACGCTGCGCGCCGGCAACCCGGCCGAGCAGCGTCTGCTGCGCGAGGCGATCTCCCGCGCCTGCGGTGACCCCGCGTCGGCCGACCAGCCGCAGGTGCTGAGCCTGGCCGGCGCTGCCGGCGGGGCGCCGCTGGTGGTGGTGGTGCGGCGCACCGGGCCGGTGTTCCAGCGCGGCGCCAGCGGCCGCCGCCCGCTGGCGCTGCTGTCGGTGCGCTGCGGCAGCGCGGCCCACGACGCCGCGCGCTGCGTGTTCGCCCGCCACTACGAGCTGACGCTGGCGCAGGCTCGGGTCAGCTCGCTGATCTACGGCGGGCGCTCGCTGGCGGCGATCGCCGCGTCGCTGCACGTGTCGGAGAACACCGTGCGCAGCCACCTCAAGCAGATCTTCCAGAAGACCGGCACCCACAGCCAGATGGACCTGGTGCACCTGCACGCCCGCATCTGCCCCGGCTGGACCTGAGACTGGCCCCGGCCTCACCCATTCGGGTGAGGCCGCACTGACCCGAAGGGGTCAGGCCGCGCTGCCCCATCGCGGCCGCCCGGCTGCCTCGGGCGCGGGATTCGCCCGCGCCGGCGGCGTCCTACGATGCCCCGACCTCGTTGCGCATTCGCGGAGGACGCCGCCATGACCCTGCTGTCGATCGCTGTCTTCGCCGTGCTCGGCGCTTTCGCGCGCTACGGACAGACCCTGTTCGTGCAGGGCGTGCTGGGTCGCCAGTTCCCCTTCGCCACACTGTCGATCAACGTGCTGGGATCGTTCCTGATGGGGCTGCTGTTCTTCCTCACGCTGGAGCGGCTGTCGATCTCCCCGGCGCTGCGCACGGGCATCCTGACCGGCGGACTCGGCGCCTACACCACCTTCTCCACCTTCTCCCTCGAATCGCTGAGCCTGTTCGAGCAGGGCGAGCCGGCGAAGGCCCTGCTCTACATCGTGGGCTCGTGCGTGCTGGGCATCAGCGCCGCGGCGCTGGGCGCGTACCTGGCCCGCGGCATCGGGGGGGCATGATGAGCGACGTGACCATGGTGCGCATCTACCTGCGCGAAGGCGACCACCGCGAGCACCACAACCTGGTGCGCGAGCTGTTCGCGCTGCTGCACGGCGAACTCGGCGTGCGCGGAATCACCGTCTACCGCGGCGTCGCGGGCTACGGCAGTCGCGGCGAGGCGCATGCCGACGACCTGCTGCGACTGGGGGTGCACCTGCCGCTGGTGGTCGAGTTCTTCGACTCCCCCGAGGTGGTGCGGGACGCCCTGCCGCGGCTGGCGCCGCTGCTGCCCAGCGGCCATATCGTCTGCTGGGACGCGCGCTGCCCCGATTGAGCGCGGCTCGACCGCCTTCACCCATGCGAGCGCGCGGCGCCGCCCTCACCCATTCCGGTGAGGCGGCACCGCAGTCGCGAGGGAGGAGCGATTCCCCGCGGCGAGGGATTCCAGTCCGGCCGGGGCTTCCTAGCATCGGTTCCAGGCTGGGAATCGGCCGCAGCAGCCGATGCCGCGGCGGCCCCATCGACCGGAGGAATCCATGGCCCTGTACGAATACGCCTGCCGCACCCACGGTGCGTTCGAGATCCTGCGCCGCCTCGGCGAGGCCCCGCCCGACACCGCCTGCCCGGTCTGCGGCGGCGCCGCGCCGCGGGTGATTTCGGCTCCGGCACTCGTGACCGGGCGCCGCGCCGCGGTGTTCGCGGCGATCGACGGCGCCGAGAAGAGCCGCCACGAACCCGAGGTGGTGACCTCGCTGCCGCGGTCCGGGGCGCCCAGGCGGCAGGTGCGCATGACCCCCGAACTGTGGAAGCTACCCAGGCCCTGAAGCCGCCGGCGGCGGCCAAGCAGCAGCGCAACACGCCATCCCGCGACGCCGGCGGCGCAGGGTCGAGGCGGACCGGGGAAAGGAGGCACCAGGCCACGCGAC
This sequence comes from Pseudomonadota bacterium, assembly GCA_021808405.1. Taxonomy (GTDB): domain Bacteria; phylum Pseudomonadota; class Gammaproteobacteria; order Burkholderiales; family Burkholderiaceae_C; genus Thiomonas_A. The sequence continues at coordinate 30,892 of JAKBBQ010000007.1, forward strand.
CCTAGGCATGCAGTTCGGCAAGCGCCATTCCCGTCATCCAACACCTGACTGAGGTATCGAAATGCCCAAGAACCTGTTTCCTCTCGACAACAGCAAGAAGTTCAAGGACCAGAAAATCGTCGGCCACAACCGCTGGCACCCCGACATCCCGGCTGCGGCGCACATCAAGCCCGGCGACACCTTCCGTGCCGACTGCCGCGAGTGGTTCGACGGCGCGATCAAGAACGACGACTCGGCCGAGGACATGCGCCATGCCCCGCTGGCCGGGGTGCACGTGCTGTCCGGACCCTTCCACGTCGAGGGAGCCGAGCCGGGCGACCTGCTGGTGGTCGACATCCTGGAAATCGACTCCTGCGACCAGGAGGACTCGGGGCCGTTCTCCGGCATGGGCTGGGGCTACACGGGGGTGTTCGCCAACAAGAACGGCGGGGGCTTCCTGACCGAGCGCTTCCCCGACGCCTACAAGGTGATCTGGGACTTCAACGGCGACGTGGCGACCTCGCGCCACATCCCCGAAGTGTCCTACGTGGGGATCCACCACCCGGGGCTGATGGGCACCGCGCCGTCGGCCGAGCTGCTGGCCAAGTGGACCGCGCGTGAAAAGGCGCTGATCGCCACCGACCCGATGCGCGTACCGCCGCTGGCGCTGCCTCCGCTGCCCGACAGCGCGATCCTCGGGTCGCTGAGCGGAGCCGAGTTCGACCGCGTGGCGCGCGAGGCCGCGCGCACCGCGCCGCCGCGGGAGAACGGCGGCAACCAGGACATCAAGAACCTGACCGCCGGCAGCCGGATCTTCTATCCGGTGTTCGTCCCCGGCGCCAAGCTGTCCTTCGGCGACCTGCACTTCTCCCAGGGCGACGGCGAGATCACCTTCTGCGGGGCGATCGAGATGGGCGGCTTCATGGACCTGCACGTCGACATCATCAAGGGCGGAATGGCCAAGTACGGCATCCGCGAGAACGCCATGTTCATGCCGGGCCTGCGCGATCCGCAGTACTCGGAATGGCTGGCGTTCTCCGGCGTGTCGGTGCACCCGAACGGCAAGCAGCACTACCTCGATTCGTGGCTGGCCTACCAGAACGCCTGCAACCACGCGATCGACTACCTGATGAAATTCGGCTACACCGACATCCAGGCCTACATGATCCTGGGAACGGCTCCGGTCGAAGGTCGCCTGTCGGGAGTGGTCGACATCCCCAACGCCTGCTCGACCATCTACATCCCGCGCTCGATCTTCGAGTTCGACGTCCGGCCGACCGCCAAGGGGGCGCTGCACCAGGTCAAGCAGGGGCTGCAGGTACCGCGCTCGGCGAACTGAGCGCGGCGTCGCGGGGATGCGGCGGGGATGCGCCGCATCCCCGCGCAACGAGGCCAGGCCTCACCCGGGTCGCACCGCATTGCGCTGCGACCCGGATCATGGTGACAATCACTTGAGGGGAGTCCGTCATGCTGGGTTTGGTCTTGCTCTACGTGGGCGCCGTGCTGTGCCTGAACGGCCTGTGGCTGATCGGGCAGATCGGCGACAACGAAATCGCGGTGATCGATATCTTCGTCGGGGGCATCACCCTGCTGGTGTCGCTGTACCTGGCCTTCGGCCCGGGATCCAACGACGCCAACATCAAGGCCGCCGCGCTGACCCTGCTGTTCACCTTCACCTACCTGTGGGTCGCGATCAACCGCTACAACGGAGCCGACGGACGCGGGCTGGGCTGGTTCTGCCTGTTCGTGGCGATCACCGCGGTTCCGGTGTCGGTGTCGACCCTGCAGGGCGCGTCGACGCTGTGGGGCACGTGGTTCGGGCTGTGCTGGGCGGCATGGGCGTTCCTGTGGCTGCTGTTCTTCATCCTGCTGGTGATGCAAAAGCCCATTGGCCGCTTCGTGGGCATCGTCACCGTGCTGGAGGGCATCCTCACCGGCTGGCTGCCAGGCTACCTGCTGCTGACCGGGGCGCTGCACTGACCGCGGGGAGCCGACCATGCCGCTGTACGACTACTTCTGCGCGGACTGCGGGGGCTTTCGCAAGATGGTGCGCATGGCCGACTCGGCGGCCGACCAGCCTTGCCCGCGCTGCGCGACACCGGCGCGCCGGGTCCTGGTGAGTCCTTTCCTCGCCGGTCGCGGCGACAGCGCGGACGCGCCCGCCCAGCGCGTCCCGGGCGGCGCAGGCTCATGGCGCCGCATGTGCGGCTTCGGTTGCTCGCACTGCGCGGCCTCCGGCTGATCGGCGCGGCCCGCCAGGCAGCGGGCCGCGTTTTTTTGCGACCGGGCCGAGCGCGCCCGGCCAAGCCCCGGACCGCCTCACCCGACCCGGAAACCCGGCGGGCAGTCGGCCTGCTCCAGATCCTGCACCCGCAGCGCCTGCACCCGCGCCCGCGGCGGGCCGCTGCGCAGCCGTTGCCGCAGTTCGGCCAGCGCGGCCGGCTCGCCGCAGGCCAGCACCTCGACGCTGCCGTCGGGCAGGTTCAGCGCGTGGCCGCGCAGCCCCAGGAGCCGCGCCTGCTCGAGCACGAAGTAGCGAAAGCCCACCCCCTGCACGCGTCCGCTGACCAGCATGCGCTGGCAGGCCGTCGCGAGCATCGGCGCTGTCCTCAGGCCGCCGCGGCAGCCGCCGGCAGGCGCTGCGCCCAGGGGCTGGCGGCCTCGAGCTGGGCGGCCAGCCGGATCAACAGGTCCTCGCGGCCCCAGGCGGCGATGAACTGCACTCCCACCGGCAGGCCGTCGTCGCCCCAATGCAGCGGCACGCTCATCGCCGGCGTGCCGGTGAGGTTGGCGAGCTGGGTGAAGGGCGTGCGAGCCAGGTTGCGCCGCGCCAGCTCCTCGACCACCCCGCTGCGCCGCAGCACGCCGCCCAGGCGCAGCCCCAGCAGCGCGCGCAGCGCCAGCTGCTGCCAAGGCGGCGAATCGAGTTCGCCGATGCGCGCAGCAGGCGCTGCGGTGGTCGGGCTGAGGTAGAGGTCGAAACGGGAGTGGAAAGCGGCCAGCGCGCGCGCGAAGTCGTTCCAGCGCTCGCGCAGCTCCACGTAGGCGCCGGCCGGCAGGCTTTCGCCGATGGCCGCCAGCGCGCGGGTGTCGAGCTCGAAGTCCGCCGCGCGCGCGCCGTACTCGCGCACGCAGTGTCGAAGCGTCGCCGCGACATGGCCGAAATAGATCCCCAGGTAGCTTTGCGCCAGCCGCTCGCCGTCGACCGCGGGAGCCGCCTCCTCGACCTGGTGGCCGAGTTCGCCCAGCAGCGCGGCCGCCTGGCGTACCGCCTCGGCATGCCGCGGATGCACCTCGGTGCCCAGCGGCGAGGCCACGCCGAAGCCGATGCGCAGCCGGCCCGGGTCGGCGCCCACCTCGGCGGCGTAGGGCCGCGCGGGCGGCGCCACCGCGAAAGGGTCGCCGGGCTCGGCGCCGCAGGCCAGGTCGAGCAGCGCGGCGCTGTCGCGCACGCTGCGGGTGAGCACATGGGTGGAACTGGCGCCGTCCCAGTATTCGTCGGCCTCGGGCGCGTGGCTGACCCGGCCGCGCGAGGGCCTCAACCCGAACAGCCCGCAATAGGCGGCGGGGATGCGGATCGAGCCGCCGCCGTCGGAGGCGCCGGCCACCGGAACGATGCCCGCGGCCACCGCGGCGGCCGCGCCGCCCGAGGAGCCGCCCGGGGTGCGCCGGGTGTCCCAGGGGTTGCGACAGGCGCCGAACAGGCGCGGCTCGGTCACCGCCTTGAGCGCCAGTTCGGGCAGGTTGGTCTTGCCCAGCGCCAGCAGGCCGGCCGCCTGCCAGCGCGCGACCACGCTCGAGGTCGCGGCCGCGCGCACGCCGGCGCGGGCGCGGCTGCCCCAGGTCGCCGGCAGGCCCTGCAGGTCCTGCCCGAGGTCCTTGAGCAGCAGCGCAACCCCGGCGAAAGGCGCTGCGCGCCGCGGGTCGCCGGCGGCCAGCGCGTCGAATTCCCGCGCCTGCTGCCTCGCCTGCTCGCGCCAGTCGAACACCACGGCGTTGAGCCGGGGGTTGACCTCGTCGAGGCGGGCCAGCGCCGCGTCGAGCACCTCGACCGCGGTGACCTCGCGCCGCGCCACCAGGCGCGCGATCGCGCTGGCGTCCAGCTTGGGGTATTCGACGAACATCGGTGGTTCCTCCCAGCCCCGATCATGCCTGAAGCGAAGGGCACGCGGCCGATGCGCGGGCCTGCGCAGCGTCGCGCCCGGGCGGCCGTGCCGCTGTCGCGCGGGCTGTCGCGCGGCGAGACAGCTGTCTCGCCCGCGCCGGGCCGCGAGACAGCGCCGCCGCTCCGGCGCGGGCGCGCCGACGCCTGGCATGCGCCTTGCAGGCGTGGGTTTCGATACGGCAGGCCGCGCGCGGTCCACGACAAGGAGGAAAGGACATGAATCCAAGCACCCAGCAATTGCTCTGGATGTACGAGAAGATGATCGAGATCCGGGAGTACGAAGAGACCATGGCCAAGGTCTACCTCGAGGGCAAGCTCCCGCCGAACATCCAGAAGGGACTGGCCTTCGACATCGGCTCCGGTCCGGTGCCCGGCGAGATGCACCTGGCGGCCGGCCAGGAGCCGGTGGCGGTCGGGGTCTGCGCCCACCTGCGCGACGACGACACGGTGGTCGGCACCCACCGGCCGCACCACTTCGCCATCGCCAAGGGGGTCGACCTGCAGGCGATGACCTCGGAGATGTTCGGCAAGGCCGACGGCCTGTGCCGGGGCAAGGGCGGCCACATGCACCTGTTCGACCTGGCACGCCGCTTCAGCTGCAGCGGAATCATCGGCGCCAGCCTGCCGCCTGCGTGCGGCGCGGCGCTGGCGGCGAAAAAGCGCGGAACCGACGCCATCGCGGTGGCCTTCTTCGGCGACGGCGCGGCCAACCAGGGCTCGTTCCACGAGTCGCTGAACCTGGCGGCGGTGTGGCGGCTGCCGGTGGTGTTCGTCTGCGAGGACAACAAGTACGCGATCTCGGTGGAGAAGGCCGACTCCACCGCGGTGGCGTGGAACACCGATCGCGCCGCCGCCTACGACATGGCCAGCGCGCTGGTCGACCACAACGACGCGCTGGCGGTGTTCGAGGCCGCCTCGGCAGCGGTGCAGCGCGCGCGCAGCGGCCAGGGCCCGACGCTGATCGAGGTCAAGACCGACCGCTACCTGGGGCACTTCCAGGGCGACCCGGAAACCTACCGCCCGAAGGGCGAGGTGGCCGAACTGCGCGCCCACGACCCCATCCCCAAGCTGGGCGCCCACCTGCGCTCGCTGGGCGCGCTCGACGACTCCGCCGACGGCGCACTGCGCCAGCGGGTGTCGGCGCGGGTGGCCCAGGCCTACGCCCACGCCCGCGCCGGCGCCTACCCGCGCGGCGAGGACGCGCTGCTGCATGTCTTCCATTGATCCGACGACCGCGGAGATCCGAGCATGAATGCACAGACCGAACGCAAGCTGACCATGGCCCAGGCGATCGCCGAGGCCATCGGCCAGGAAATGGAACGCGACCCGGAAGTCTTCGTGATGGGCGAGGATATCGG
>JAKBBQ010000156.1:0-2964 GCA_021808405.1 Pseudomonadota bacterium
CGGCGCATGTCCCTGACCGACGCCGGGGAGGACTTCCACGGGCGCGCCCGCTCCATCCTGGAGCAGTTCGCCGAGGCCGAGTCCGCTGCCGCGCAGCGCACCCGCAGTCTGGTCGGACTGTTGCGACTGTCGGCCCCGCTGTCCTACGGAATTGCCCGCCTGGCTCCGCTGCTGGCCCGGTTCCACCAGCAGCACCCGCAACTGCGCCTGGATGTCGACCTCAGCGATCGCCTGGTCGATCTGGCCAACGAAGGCGTCGATGTCGCGCTGCGCATCGCGTCTCGGCTCGACCCCGGCGTGGTCGCGCGGCGCATCGTCGCGCTGGACGCGGTGGTGTGCGCCGCACCGTCCTATCTGCATCGCCACGGTTGGCCGCGCGAACCCGCGGAACTGGCCGAACGCGACACCCTGAGCTTCAGCTACCTGTGGGCAGGCGACGAATGGCCCTTCACCGGTCCCGACGGCCGCCGCGAACGGGTACGCGTCCAGCCGAAGGTGCATTCGAGCAACGGCGAACTGCTGCGCGAGATGGCGATCGCAGGCGGCGGAATCATCCTGCAACCCACCTTCCTCGTCGAGCAGGCGCTGCGCGCCGGCAGCCTGGTGCCTATCCTGGAAAATTACCGGACGCTCGACCTGAACCTCTATGCGGTGTACCTGAGCCACCGCTTTCTACCGAGCAAGGTTCGGGTGTTCATCGATTTCCTGGTCGATGCACTGGGAACGCGGGCCACGCCATGAGCGACCACGGCAGCAGGCGCGCACGAGACAGCTGGCTGCAGGCGCGACACGACCTGGGCGGCGACATCACGGCACTGGAATTCGGCGACACCGTTTCGGCGGTGGCCCTGGGCGGGCAGTCCGAGCCGACGCGCGTGCTGCGCCTGCAACTGGGCCCGGGCGCGCTGGCCCGACGCTACCTGCGCGGCGCCAGCCCCGGCGAGGCCACGATCGAGGCGGCGATCGCCGAGGCGGAGGAGCGGATCATGCCGCTGCGACCCTTCGTCGCGGCCGACTCCGTGTGCGTCAGCCGGGACCCTCGCGTCGCGTGGATCGCCGAGGTCCTCGGACTCCCGCGCGAGCCCTGGGTGGATTTGCGCACCGACACGGTGGAGGGCGGGTTCAACCGCTGGGTCGCCATCGCGCTGGGAAGGCCCGCGACCCAGGACACCCTGCCGACGGCCGCCGAGTTCGCCGCCAGCCTGCTCGTGCTGCGGGAGTGGCTGCACCACCTGGGCTTCGCCGGCATCCGCGCGGCCCGGACGACGCCGGGCCACGGGGCAGCCGCGGCACCCCGAGGCCCCGGCCGGAGGGGCTGCGCGGGTTGACATGAGTTTCCACGGAAACTAGACTGCGGGCTGCCTACGAGTTTCCCTGGAAACCTCATGCAGACCGAGCCTTGCATGCCAGCGCCACTGGAGGCCCATCTGGGCTTCTGGCTGCGTTTCGTGTCCAACCATGTGTCCGCCCGCTTCCGGCAGCAGCTGGAAGCCGGCGGCGTCACGGTCACCGAATGGGTCGCGCTGCGCACGCTGTGGGCGGGCAGCGAGACCGGCCACGCACGGCTGATCCAGGCGCTGGGAATGACCAAGGGCGCCGCCTCCAAGGTCGTCTCCCGGCTGGAAGCCAAGGGCCTGGTCAGCAGGCAGTCGACCCCAGGCGGCACGCGGGAGCAGACCCTGGTGCTGAGCGCATCGGGTCGGGCCCTGGTGCCCCGGCTGGCCGCGCTGGCCGACGCCAACGACGAGCACTTCTTCGGCCATCTGGGCGCACCCGAGCGTCAAGCCCTGATGGACGCGATGCAGGCCCTGGTGCGACACCACCAGTTCCAGGACATCCCCACCAGCTGAAGGCCTGTGCGATCAGGCCCCCCGGTCCTCGCCAGGAGCCCCCCATGGACGACCACGCACGCGCAGTGATTCAAGCCACCTTCGACGCCTCGCACGAGGGCCGGATGCACTTCGGCGAAGTGATCGCCCAGTTGAGCGGCGTGCGGGTCGAGTCCTACCACGTCGACTACCGCTGCGGCCGCGCCACCTACTACCTGGCCGACGGCGCCGTCGTCGATCTGGGTTTCGAGCGACCGCGGCAGGCCATCGCCGATGCCTTCGATGACGGCGCACTGCGCGCGGCCATCGCGGGCGCGCAGCAGGGTCGAGTGATGTACCCCGAATTCAAGCGGCTGTCTCAGCGCGCCGGCTGCGTCGGCTACACGGTCTGGCTCGCCGGGCGCCATGTCACGTACCTGGGCCGCCGCGGCCAGACCCATGTGGAGCGCTTTCCCGGCTGAGTCCACGCTCGGCGCACCCGTCCCGATCCTCGCCGCACGCCCCCGCTTCAGCTGCCCGCCGGGGCCTGCGCCTGCGCGTCGGCCAGGAAGTTCTGGAAGCTGCGCAGTGCTTCGGACGGGTTGTCCTCGACCCAGGCCGCGTAGGTGGGGATGCGCTCGCCGACCCCGGCCAGCGGCCTGACCACGACCCCCATGCGGGCGGCGTTGCGGGCACAGTCGGCGTACACGCTGACACCGGCACCCGCCGCGACGAGGCCGAAGATCCCGCTGGAATTCGACGCCTCCTGCACGATGTTGGGGAAGAAGCCCGCGCCGTGGCACAGGGGGAAGAACAGCCTGCGGAAGGTGCCGAAGGCCTCCTCGGTGCCCATGACGAAGTCCTCGGCTGCCAGTTCGGCCAGATGCACCTCGCCGGCGGCGGCAAGCGCATGGGTATCGGGCAACAAGGCCACGAAGGCATGCTGCTGGATCGGCAACTGCCGCACTCTCGGCGACGCGCTCTCGCCGATCACGAAGCCGATATCGATCCGCCCTTCCAGCAGGGCCTGCCGCTGTCGCGAACTCGGGCTGTACTCGAGGTCGAGGACCACGCGAGGGAACCGGCTTCGGAAGCGTTGCAGCAGCGACGGCAGCACTCCGTTGATCGCAAAGTCCATGTACCCCACGCGCAGCCG
>JAKBBQ010000156.1:2974-8052 GCA_021808405.1 Pseudomonadota bacterium
CCGCCCGCCGTGCCCGTGGGCCGCCTCCACCGCGGCGCGTCCGGCGCGCGCCAGGTGCGACAGCGCGACGCCGCACTCCGATGCGAAGGCCTCGCCCGCCGAAGTGAGCCTGACGTGCCGGGTCGTGCGCTCCAGCAACGAGACCCCGACGGCCTCCTCGAGATTGCGGATGGTGCGGCTCAGCGCCGATTGACTGGTGGCAAGGCGCGACGCCGCGCGCCCGAAATGCAACTCGGAGACGAGGACCAGGAAGGCGCGCACCTCGCGCAGCTGGAAGCGCGGCAGCGCCAGCGCCGGGCCGGAGCCAGTGGGCATGTTGATATCCGTTTTTGCATCAATGATGACTCTAATTGTATCAATCGTGATACATGGCGCCCTATAGTGCCGGCATCGGCCCGAACAAGCGCGCCAACGGGTTGTCGGCGCCGCCGATCCTTGCATGTCAGGAGTCATGGATGTCAGACCAGCTTGAAATCGCCCTCGAGGCAGCCTTCGCCGAAGCCACGCGCCGCTACCGTGAGCGCGGATTCCAGCGCCGCGTAGGATTCGGCAGCCAACCCGCGCTGATCAGCGTCGACCTGGCCAACGCATGGACGCGCCCGGGCAACCCCTTCACCTGCGAGCATGTCGACGACCGCATCATCCCGTCGATGCAGACGCTGCTCGCTGCGTTTCGCAAGTACGACTTCCCGGTGGTCCACGTGACCACCTGCTACGAGGTCACCGATCGCCGGAATCCACACACCGACATGGGGCTTTGGCACCACAAGATCCCCGTCGAGGTCGTGTCGCAGGACGACCCCAGCCTGTGGAGCATCGACTCCCGCATCGCTCCGGCGCCGGGGGAACTCACCCTGATCAAGAAGCGGGCCAGCGCGTTTCACGGCACCTACCTGGCCGGCTACCTGCGCGCCGCGGGAGTCGACACGATCCTGGTGACCGGGGTCACGGCTTCGGCCTGCGTGCGCGAGACGATCTGCGACGGCCTCGCCGATGGCTTCCGCACCATCGCGGTGAAGGAGGCGATCGGGGACCGCGTTCCCGGTGCCGTGCTGTGGAACCTGTTCGACATCGACGCCAAGTTCGGCGACGTCGAGACCACGCAGGCCTGCGTGGACTATCTCGACCGCATCGGCGCACCCAAGCTGCAGCAGGCCCGCAAGGTCGCCTGAGGCGAACCACCCCCTGAAGGCGGCCGCAGAGCCGCCGCGCAGGACCCCTGCCGGTGGCATGCCGGCAGGGCCAGGCATCCATTCATCCAGAGGAGGCAGTATGTCCGCTACGCTACCCCAGCCCGCAGCCGTCGGGGTCTTGCCGGAAGAGACCCTTCGCAAGGTCACGACCGCCGCGATCGCCGGCACGGTCATCGAATGGTTCGACTTCGCCATCTACGGCTTCATGGCGCCGACGATCGCGACCACGTTCTTCGCCGCGGGCGACCGCATCACCCATCTGCTTCAGACCTTCGCGATCTTCGCCATCGCCTTCGCGCTGCGCCCGTTCGGAGGTGCATTCTTCGGCCGCATGGGTGACCGCATCGGCCGCAAGCGCGTGCTGGCGCTGACCGTCGGGCTGATGTCCGCCGCCACCGCGGCGATGGGCCTGCTGCCCAGCTATGCGCAGATCGGCATCGCCGCGCCGCTGCTGCTCACCCTGGCGCGCTGCATCCAGGGCTTCTCGGCCGGAGGCGAATACGCCGGCGCCGTCACCTATGTCATCGAGCACGCGCCGCAGGGCCAACGCTCGCGCTACAGCAGCTGGATGCCGGCGGCGACCTTCGCCTCGTTCGCGCTGGCCGCCTTGCTGTCCTACCTGATGGAGGCGCTCCTGCCGCACGCGGACGTGCTCGCCTGGGGCTGGCGCATTCCCTTCCTGGCGGCGGCACCGATGGGGCTGGTCGCGCTGTACATCCGCAGACGCCTCGACGAGAGCCCGATCTTCCAGCGCGCGCTGGCCGACAGGCAGGCAACCAGCCACCCGCCGCTCGGCCAGGTGCTCAGCGGGCACGGCAGGACGATGTTCCTGCTCGGCGCCTACATCAGCCTGACCGCGCTTTCCTTCTACATCTTCTCAACCTACATGTCGACCTTCCTGCAGGTGGTCGTGCACATCCCGGGCAAGCAGGTGTTCCTGACCAGCGTGGTCGCGCTGGCCTGCGCCGCCGCGATGGCTCCGCCGCTCGGAAGACTGTGCGACCGCATCGGGCGCCGCGCCACGATGATGCTTTCGGCCGCGCTGCTCGGCCTGCTCGCGGGGCCCGCGTACCTGCTGGCGTCCCACGGCGGACTGGAGAACGCCCTGCTGGCGCAGCTGCTGCTGGCGGTCGGGGCCGTCACTGCGAACGTGGTCACCGCGGTCCTGCTGTCCGAGCTGTTCCCCACCATCGTGCGCTACACCGCGTCGGCCATCACCTACAACGTGAGCTATGCGATCTTCGGCGGCACCGCTCCGCTGGTCGCGACCTACCTGATCGCGGCGACCGGAAACAAGCTGGCGCCCGCGTACTACATCGCGGGAATCGCCGCCGTGGCCCTGGTCGCCGCCTGGCGCATGCCCGAGACGGCGGGCAGGAGCCTGGACCACGCGGCCGTGCGGACAAGGAACTGACTGCGGCGAGCCCGCTCCGGCGGGCAGCCGGCAGAACGGTCGCATTCCGCGCTCGGCTCCCCGGCCGCCGAGCGCGCCGACTCACCGGGGACGCCGGCCGGCAGCGGCCGGGCCCCTGGTGCGTCAGCCGAGCACCACGGTGCGGCCGCCGTTGAGGAAGATCCGCCGCTCCAGGTAGTACTTGACCGCGCGCGCCAGCGCCAGGCACTCCATGTCGCGTCCGGTCGAGCCCAGGCGTTGCGGGTCGAAACTGTGGTTGACCCGCTCGACCACCTGCTCGATGATCGGTCCCTCGTCGAGGTCGTCGGTCACGAAATGCGCGGTGGCTCCGATCAGCTTGACCCCGCGCGCGTGCGCCTGGTGATAGGGCTTGGCGCCCTTGAACCCGGGCAGGAAGGAGTGATGGATGTTGATGGCCCGCCCGGCGAGCAAGCGGCTGGTGTGCGGAGAAAGGATCTGCATGTAGCGCGCGAGCACGACCAGTTCGGTGTGCGTGCTCGAGACGAGTTCCATCAGGCTGCGCTCCTGCCGCTCCTTGTCCGCGGGGTCCACCGGCAGGTGATGGAAGGGCAGGCCGTAGCCGACGGCCAGCGCTCGCAGGTCGGGGTGGTTCGACACCACCGCGGTCACTTCCATGCGCAGCTCCTGCATGCGCCAGCGGAACAGCAGATCGGCCAGGCAGTGGTCGAGCCGCGACACCAGGATCAGCACCCTCACCGGCTGCCCCAGGTCGTGCAGCGCCCACTGCATCGCGTGCTGCGAGGCGACCTGGGCGAAGGCGTCGCGCATTTCCGCCAGCTCCAACCTGGGGCCTCCGGCACGGAACACCACACGAACAAAGAAGCGCTGCGTCGACGTGTCGTCGAACACATCGAATTCGGAGATGTAGCAGGAACGCGCGTCGAGCAGGCGCACGATCGCCGCCACCTGTCCGGGAGCGCTGGCGCAGCTCGCGCTGAGCACGAACTGCGTCGGCGCTTGGGCACCGCTGTCGCCTGGCATGGCCGTCCTCAGCGACCGGTGGCCAGCTCGGCCTGCCGCGTCGGCGCGGCAAGCGGCTGGTGCTGCTGCAACAGCGCGCACTGCCGTCTGGACAGCGCCAGCTGCACGCGGACGCTGGCGGCCTTGCCGGCGGCAGCCGGCTTGCACAGGCTCAGACGCGCCTGCACGAGCTGCGGGAAGCTCGAATAGGCGCGGCACAGCAACTCGGCCGCGAGGGTCTCGAGCAGATCGGTGTGTTGCTCGCGCCCCAGGTGGTCGGCGACCAGCGCGCAGAAGGCGTCGTAGTCGAGGACCTGGGACAGTCGCTGCGGGAAGGTCGCCGCCGCGCAGTGCAGTTCGGCGTCCAGCACGATCGCCTGCGCCGCCTGCCGTTCCGGGGCGTACACCCCGACGCGCGCCTGCGCCTGCAGGCCGCGCACGCTGACGCTCCACTGGAACGGCCAGCCCGCATGCTCGGTGTCAGCGGACATGCTCGCCTCCCAGGTAGGGCTGCGCGGCGTCGAGCAGCATGTCCACGGCATAGTGCGCGAAACTGCGGCGCACGACCACCGAGAACGTGTCGTCCGCGCCTCGCCACAGGGTCACGGGAGCCTTGAAGTAATGCGACTGCGCGCATTGCTCCACGCCGAAGACCCGGGGATGCAGATCCAGCGGACAGCCCGCCGCCAGCACCGCGCGCGCCGCGCTGCCCTGCAGGGTCACGATGACCAGGCCGCTGGACACATCGACCACCGTGCCCCCGCCGGCCGCCAGCGCATCGCGCAGCGAAGCCTCCAGCCCGGACGGGTCGGCGTCGCCATCGCACAGCAGCCACTCGTCGGGCCCCATCCACAGCGCCCTGCGCCCGCCGGCCGCCGCGGTCTGCCCGGCACGACGAGGAAGCTGCAGGCCCAGCAAGCCGGCAGCCGCTTCGAAGAAGGCCTCACCCCCGCCGCGCAGTGTCAGCAACGCGCGGCAGGTCCGCTCGCGCAGCGCGAATCCCGCGGCCGGCGGGCCGAGCCGGCCGTCGGGCGATCGCTCCAGCCCGACCAGCGCCGATTCCCATCGCACACCGTCATTGCACATGCTGTCGTTCTCCCTGGGGGTCGTAGAACACGGGACTGCAGATCTCGGCCTCCACGCAGGCGTCGGCCGCCTCGGATACGTGCACCCGCTGCCCGATGCGTTCCAGGCCGCCCTGCACCAGCGCCAGGGCAATCGAGCGACCGAGGATCGGGCTCATGTAGCTGGAGGTCACGAAGCCCAGCATCGGCGTGATCCCCGTCGGCCGGGGCGTCTGCACGACCTGCGCGCCTTCGGCCAGCACGTGGCCCGCGTCGAGGGTTCGCAGGCCGACGAGCTGCTTGCGCCCGCCGCGCCGGGTGTCGGAGCGAGCCAGCGAGCGCTTGCCCAGGAAGTCCTTGCCCTTGGCCACCAGCCCACCCATTCCGAGGTCCAGCGGGGTGACCGATCCGTCGGTGTCCTGACCG
>JAKBBQ010000157.1 GCA_021808405.1 Pseudomonadota bacterium
GGGCATGACCATGGGCCTGGCGCTGTACCCCCAGGATGCCGAGGAACCCGACACCCTGCTGCGCCTGGCCGATGCGGCGATGTATTCCTGCAAGGCGCAGAAGTTCGACCGCCAGGGGTGGTGGCGAATCGGCCCGGCGCTCGAAGAGGCCCGCGACCGCCGCACCGAACACACGCTGGACGCCTTCGACGAGCGTGCGCGGGCGTTGCTGCGCGCGCTGGATGCGCAGTCGCTCGAACCGGTGGCGACGGCCTTCGCCTCCTCGTTCTACGACGAGCTGGCGCAGCAGCCGGAGCATGCGCAGATCCTGGGCTGCCTGGAAGCCGCCGAGATGCAGGCCTTGAAGTCGGCGCAGGCGGCCCACCTGCGCTTTTTGCTGCATCCGCAGACCAGCGACCAGGCGCTGCAGGACAGGGCGCGCAGCCTCGGCCAGGTGCACGCGCTGGTCGGGCTGTCCGGGGCGAGCATCGAGAGGACCTTTGCGTTGTACGAGGACCTGCTGCGCGGGCAACTCGAACAGTCGCTGCTGTCGGCGCGGCAGCGCTACCTGATCCTGCGCGTGGCCACCGCCAGGCTGCGGCTGGATGTGCAGACCCAGCTGAGCGCGATCGATCGCACGATGGACGCCTACGCTGCGATCCTGCGCGCGCCGATCAACCCCCGGGCGCGTTGGGTGGACGAGCTCCCCGCTGCGCTGCGGGCGCTGTGCGGCCTGCCGGGCATCTGCCTCGCGGTGGTGTTCCGCCCCGACGAGCACGGCGTGCTGCGCGTGGAGGCGGGAGCCGGAGCCGGCCTCGCCGAGGTGCTCGATGCCCTGCAGGCCGCTCACCTCCACCCCAACCTCAACCCCGACCCCGACCCCGACGCCCAGCGCGGGCCGCTGTCGATGGCCTGGTTCGTGCGCGAGGTCCAGGTGGTGGATACCTACTTGCGCGACCCGCGCCTGCAGCGCTGGCGGGCGATGGCGCTGCGCTACGGCTGGCGCAGCGCGGCGACCCTGCCGATTGCCGATGGCGACGACACCGACAGCGTCGTGATGCTGTTCGGCCGACATGTGCACCAGTTTTCCTCGACCTGGGCGCGCTCCTGGCTGGAGTTGCTGCGCAGCCGTTTCGACTCGCTGTTCGCGGCCACCGCTCGCGGGCACCGCCCGATGGAGCCGGCGCAGGTGCGCTGCCTGCGCGAATGGCTGTACGGCCAGGGATTGAGCATGTGGGTGCAACCGATCGCCGACCTGCGCAGCGGGGAGCTCGGCAAGGTCGAGGCGCTGGCGCGCCTGCAGGCCCCGGACGGCAGGATCTACATCCCGGGGGAATTCCTGCCGGCCTTCGGCGAGCAGGAGCTGCACGCGCTGTTCCGCCAGGGGCTGCGGCAGGCGCTCGGCCTGCTGCGGGACTGGCGCCAGGCCGGCATGGATCTGGACATCGCGATCAACGTGTCGCCGGTCACGCTGGCCCATCCGGATTGCACGGACTGGATCCAGCAGGCGCTGCGCGTCGCCGAGGTGGCTCCGCGACACTTGACGCTGGAGGTGCTGGAAAGCGAGGAAATGCAAGTCGAGCGCGGCGGCGAGGCGATGCACGGCGTGGACGCGCTGGGCGTGCGGCTGGCGCTCGACGACCTGGGCTCGGGCTACAGCAGCCTGACCCGGTTGGCCTCGCTACCCATCGACACCGTGAAAATCGACCAGGGGCTGATCCGGCAATTGCCGCGCCAGCCGGTGAAGACCATCCGCCTGCTCGCGACTCTGATCGGGATCGGGCACGAGTTCGCCCGCAGCACGGTGGTCGAGGGATTGGAGGACGAGGGACTGATCGAGGTCGCGCGGCTGCTCGGTGGGCATCTGGGGCAGGGATTCGGCCTGGCGCGCCCGATGCCCGCTGCGGATTTCCCGGGCTGGGTGGCGAGCCGGCGCGTCATGCCGGCAGTCGGCGGCGAAATCCGGACCTGGGCGGGTGCGCTGGCCAGCCACTGGGTCGCCATGCGCGAACCCGGGCCGATGGCGCAGGACGGCGAACTAACCCGCTTCCTGCAAGCGCGGGCGGCAAGCGATGGGCAGGCGCTGGCGCTGCACCGGCGGTGCACCCAGGCCGCGCAGTCGCGGCAGCGCCTGCATGCGCGCAACCTGCTGCTGCAGTGGCTCGAACGGCGGGTGAGCCGGCACTACGCGCAGCAGGCCCCGCTTGTCTGAGCCGACGCCGGCCTGCGCGCGCCGGCCGCGCGCTCGGTCGACGGTCGCCGCGCGCCGGACGCGCGCTCAGTCGCCGGTCGCCGCGCGGCGCACGCAGTCGATGTAGGCCGCGCCATCGGGCGGCAGGCCGTTGCGCTGGGCCGTCCACACCATCTGGCCCAGGCATTCCATGATCGCATGGTGGGCCTGGTGCTCGCCCCGGCGCGCCGCCAGCAGTTCGAGGGCCTGGCGGATCCCGGGCGGCTGGTCGATCGACGCCTGCTCGCTGATCGACAGATGCATCGACAGGTGCAGGAAGGGGTTGCTGCGGCCGGCCTGCACGCTGTAGTCGCGCTGCAGCGCGTCGGGCGCCTGCAGTTCGTCGTGGTATTCGGGATGTTGGTCGATCCAGCGCAGCGCCAGCGCCTCCAGCGGGGTCAGCACCCCGCTGTCGCGCTTGCGCCAGGTGTCGATGAAGAAATGGCGGACCTGATCCTTGCTGGGGTTGAACATGGCTGGCGGGATTCGAAGGGGCGGCGCCGCGCGGCGGCTGCGGTCGCGGGCACGCACATTGTGCCGGGGCGCCGGCCGCGCTGCAGGCCGCGCGCACGCGCCGGCGATGGCCTGCTAAAGTGGCCGGGCCGCCCGCGGTGCTGCGGATCCGGGGCGGCGGGCAATCCGGGAGTCGGGCAATTCGACCGGGGAGGGTGTCATGCCGGTGCTGGTGGTGGCCAATCCGAAGGGTGGCGCGGGCAAGTCGACCTTGGCCACGCAGATTGCTGGTTATTGGGCCCGGCGCGGCCACCGGGTGATGCTGGGCGATGCCGATCGCCAGCAGTCTTCCCGACTGTGGCTTTCGTTGCGCGGCCAGCACCTGCCGGAGATCGCCGGCTGGAAGGTCGGCCCCGACGCGGTGGCTCGTCCGCCGCAGGGTACGACCCATGCGGTGATCGACACCCCGGCCGGGTTGCACGGCCGGCGCCTGACCGCGGTGCTGCAGGCCGCCGACCACCTGCTGGTTCCGGTGCAGGCATCGGTGTTCGACATCTACGCGGCGCAGGATTTCCTCGACCGCGTCGCCGGCGAGCGCAAGCTGCAGCGCCTGCGCATCGGGCTGGTGGGGATGCGGGTCGACGAGCGCACACGCGCGGCCGAGCAGTTGCGCGAGTTCCTCCAGGGCTTGCCGTACCCGCTGCTGGCGATGCTGCGGCCGACGACCAACTACGCCCATATGGCAGCCCACGGCCTGACGCTGTGGGACCTGCGCGACACGCAGGCCGAGCGCGACCTGCAGCAGTGGCAAGGCATCGTCGACTGGGCCGACGCGGCCTGACGCGGCCTGCGGGCCGCGCCGCGCCGACGCGGCTCAGGCGGCCAGCCGACTCGGGCTGATCAGGTCCTGCAGCGCCTGCCGGTTGACCCGGAACAGGCGCGGCCCCACGTGTTCGAGCAGCCCGCGGCGTTCGAAGTCGGCGATGGTCCGGCTGGCCGTCTCCAGCGCGACACCGAGCATCGCGCCGAGGTCGCTGCGCTTGGGCAGCACGATGGTGTCGTTGAGCTCGGGTTCGGCCAGGCGCAGCAGCAACCGGGCCATGCGCGAGGCCATCGCGCCCGAGCCCAGCAGCAGTGCCCATTCGTCGGTCTCGCGCAGCGCGCGATGCCAGCGCTCGAGGAACTCCAGCCGCAGGTTGGGCACGCGCTCTTCCAGCGAGCGGATCAATTCCACCGGGATGCGGCACAGCCGCACGGCTCCGATGGCCGAGGCGTGGTGCATGTAGGGCTGTGCGATGAAGGCCTCCAGGCCGATGAGGTCGCCGCGCCGGGCCACCCGGGTGATGCGGCGCGTGCCGTCGGGAAGCAGGCGTTCGAGTTTGACGAAGCCCGTCTTGACCGTATAGAGGTACTGGCCCTGCTCGCCCTCGCGGAACACGTTCTGGCCCGACGCGTATTGCATGTCGTCGATGACCTGGTGGATCTTCTCGAAATCGTCCATCGCCAGCGCGCCGAACAGGGCGATGCGCCGGACGCCGCAATTGCGGCAGTCGGCCGCGCCGCGCCAGGCGCCCAGCAGTTCGCGGCGGCCGATCGGCGCGACTGCGCAAGCCGGCGACTGCGCCGGGGTGCAGGCGGACGGATGTGCCGGCTGGGGCTGCCTGCGATCGAGGCGAGGCAAGACTACGGCCTGGTTCATGGCGATTCCTTGGGTTGCGCTGGGTCAATATTAGTATTTACTAATATACTGTTGTCAAGGCTCGACGCCCCTTCTTACCCCAGGGAAAACCCTGTAGGACCGCCAGCGTTTGCGCCTTCGCGAGGGGCGCCGCGCCGGCGCGCCTACACTTGTTCCTTTGCACTTCGTCGACCCCGCGCAATGGACGCCTCCAGCCTACCCGCCAGCCAGCCGCCGGATCTGCCGGACATTGCCGCGCGCGATGCGCGCGGCGCGCTCGCCGAGGACGTCGGCAGCGGCGACCTGACCGCCCAGCTGATCGATCCGCGGCAACCGGGGCAGGCGCGGGTGCTGGCGCGCGAGCCGGCGCGCGTGTGCGGCAGGCCCTGGGTCGACGCGGTGCTGCGGCAGGTCGATGCGCGGGCGCAAGTGCGCTGGCTGGTCGCCGAGGGCGCGCAGGTACACGACGGCGACGTGGTGCTGGAGCTGCAGGGCGCGGCACGCTCGCTGCTGACCGCCGAGCGCAGCATGCTCAATTTCCTGCAGCTGCTGTCGGGGGTGGCCACGCGCACCGCGGCCTATGTCGCCGCGGTCGCGGGGACGCGGGCGCGCATCGTCGACACCCGCAAGACCCTGCCGGGGCTGCGATACGCGCAAAAGTACGCGGTGCGCGTCGGCGGTGGCCACAACCATCGCATGGGCCTGTACGACGGCATCCTGATCAAGGAAAACCACATCGCCGCGGCGGGCGGCATCGCCGCGGTGCTCGAGCGCGCGCATGCCCTCGCCCCCGCCGGGGTGTTCGTGCAGATCGAGGTCGAGAGCCTGGAGCAACTGCGCCAGGCGCTCGACGCGCACGCGCGCATGATCCTGCTGGACAATATGGACCTGCAGCAAATGCGCGACGCGGTCGCGATCAACCGCGGCCGTGCCGAACTGGAGGTGTCGGGGGGCGTCGACCTCGGCACCGTGGCGGAGATCGCGCGCACCGGGGTCGACCGCATATCGATCGGCAAGCTGACCAAGGACGTCGTCGCCACCGATTACTCGATGCGCTTTGCCGGAGCCTGAACATGCCCGCGACTTTCTCCATCGATGTGCCGAGCCCGCTCGCAGGCACCCAGCAGGCCTGGGCGCAGGTGCCCGAGGAGCCGGGCGAGGCCGAGCGCGAGACCCTGCTCGCTCAGTGCCGGCAGTTGCTGGCCGAGCGTGACGCCGTGCTGGTGGCGCACTACTACGTCCATCCGGATCTGCAGGACCTGGCGCTGCAGACCGGCGGCACGGTCGCCGATTCGCTGGAAATGGCCCGCTTCGGCGCTGCGCATCCGGCGTCGACGCTGGTCGTCGCCGGCGTGCGTTTCATGGGCGAGACCGCGAAGATGCTGTCGCCCGACAAGCGGGTGCTGATGCCCGAACTCGAAGCGACCTGTTCCCTCGACCTGGGCTGCCCGGCGCCGGAGTTCTCCGCCTGGTGCGATGCCCATCCGGACCGCACCGTGGTCGTCTACGCCAACACCAGCGCGGCGGTCAAGGCCCGCGCCGACTGGGTGGTCACCTCCAGTTGCGCGCTGGACATCGTGGGCGCGCTGCACCGCGAAGGGCGCAAGCTGTTGTGGGCGCCCGACCGCCACCTGGGCGACTACATCCGCCGCGAAACCGGGGCCGACATGCTGTTGTGGCAGGGGGCGTGCATCGTGCACGAGGAATTCAAGTCGCTGGAGCTCGAGCTGCTGCGCCAGCAATACCCGGGCGCGATGGTGCTGGTGCACCCCGAAAGCCCGGCCGGGGTCATCGCGCTGGCCGACGTGGTCGGCTCGACTTCGCAGATCCTCAAGGCGGCGCGGGAGTCGCGGGCCGACACGCTGATCGTGGCGACCGACACCGGCATGTTCCACGCGTTGCAGCAACAAAATCCCGGCAAGCGCTTCATCGCCGCGCCGACCGCCGGCAACGGCGCGACCTGCAAGAGCTGCGCGCATTGCCCGTGGATGGCGATGAACGGCCTGCGCGGCCTGGAGCACGCGCTGCGCAGCGGCAGCGGGGAGGTCACGCTGGATGCGGGACTGGCTGCGCGCGCCAGGGTTTCGGTGCAGCGCATGCTCGACTTCACCGCCCGCCATCGCGGGGCGCAATCCCCCGGCTCGCTGGTGCCGGGGCTGGGCGCGGCGTAGCCCCCGAGGCGGGCGCCGCGCGGCGGCGCAGCGCAGCGCGCAGCGGGTGCACGGCCTGCAGCAGGTCGTCTTCCAGCGGCGCGGGCTCGCCTTCGATCTCGCTGGCGATGCACTGCGCGGCCAGCGCCGACCACAGCAGGCCGCGCGAGCCCATGCCCAGGCTGAGGTAGAGGTCGCGCTGCGTGTCGTCGCGGCCGGCGGGCCAGTCGCCGACCAGCGGCAGGCGGTCGGCGGCGCCGGCGCGCTCGCCGCGAAAGCTCAGCGCCTGGCATGGCGGATGTTCGGGCCAGCCGCCCGCCGACCCGAGCTCCGCGCCGAGCCAGGGACGCAGGCCGGCGCCGATGTGCTCCCACGCCTGCTGCTGCGACCACGCCGGATGGCCCGCGTGCTCGTAGGTGGCGCCGGCGAACAGCCAGCGGCGCTCGGGGTCGAGCCCGGCGGCCGCGACCGCGGCGGCCGGCAACGGCAGCGCATAGCAGCCCGACATCACCCCGGCGCGCAGCCCGCGCAGCGCGCCCAGCGAGTCCGCCGCAACGACGAAGCCGCGCCCGGCCTGCAGGTGCAGGGGAGGGATGCCCGGTGCGTCGAGCCCGCTGGCCCGCAGCAGTTGCGGGCCGCCGGCGGCGCAGGCCAGCACGCACACCTGGGCCTGCGCCAGCAGCGCGCCCTGCTCGTCGAAGGCCTGCCACAGTCCGCCGGCGCGGTCGCGCCGCAGCGCGTGCACGCGGCTGCCGGCGTGCAGTTCGATGCCTTCGGCGCGCAGCCACGCACGGCACAAGGCCCCGGCCGCGACCACCGAGCCGGCCGTCCACCAGGCGCGCGGCGCATCGGCGAGCCCACTGGCCGCAGCCGCCTGCGCCGGCTCGAGCAGTCGCAGCCAGCGAGCGTCCCAGTCCTGCGCATGGCGGTGCAGCGCCGCCAGGCGCGGCTGCTGCGCGGCCATCAGCACGGCGTCGCCACACAGCAGCGCGGCGCCGCAATGCGGCGGCAGGGCCAGCCGCAGCCAGTCCAGGCCGCTGCGGCTCAGGCGTGCCAGGCGCTCGTCGAGCGCCGCAGGGCGCAGGTGCGCCAGCCCGGCAGGCAGCGCCGAGGTCGCGCCGGCGGCGCCGTGCTCGTCGAGCACCCGCACCTGCCAGCCGCGGCCGGCCAGCGCCTGCGCGCAGGCGGCGCCCGCGAGCCCGGCGCCGATGACCAGCGCGCTGCCCGGCGCGCTGCGCGGCGAGCGCGCGCGCGAGGACGCGCCCGGCGCGCGCAGCCAGGCCTGCAGGCGCTGCGCCTTGCCGGCGTAGCCGGGCAGCTTGCGCTGCTCCCATCCGGCCTCGCCCAGCGCATCGCAGACCGGGCGCGCCACGCTGTAGGTGGCCAGGCGGGCACCCGGCCGGCACAGCCGGGTCAGCGCCTGCAGCATGTCCGGGCTCCACATGCGCGGGTTTCGCGCCGGCGCGAAAC
>JAKBBQ010000158.1 GCA_021808405.1 Pseudomonadota bacterium
TAGGTGTTGTGCACCTCGGTGTCGATGGGCACCAGCGCCAGCACCAGCCCGGTGAAGCCGCCGATCAGGAACACCACGATGAAGCCGATGGCGAACAGCATCGGGGTTTCGAAGCTCAGCGAGCCGCGCCACATGGTGGCCACCCAGTTGAACACCTTGACCCCGGTCGGCACCGCGATCAGCATGGTCGCGTACATGAAGAACAGCTGGGCGAAGGTCGGCATCCCGGCGGTGAACATGTGGTGCGCCCAGACGATGAACGACAGGATGGCGATCGACGCGGTCGCGTAGACCATCGAGCTGTAGCCGAACAGCGGCTTGCGCGAGAAGGTCGGCACCACGCTGCTCATGATGCCGAACGACGGCAGGATCAGCACGTACACCTCGGGGTGGCCCATGAACCAGAACAGGTGCTGGTAGAGCACCGGGTCGCCGCCGCCCGCGGTGTTGAAGAAGTTGGTCCCGAAGTGGCGATCGGTCAGGGTCATCGTGACCGCGCCGGCCAGCACCGGCATGATGGCGATCAGCAGGTAGGCGGTGATCAGCCACGTCCAAGTGAACATCGGCATCTTCATCAGCGTCATGCCGGGCGCGCGCATGTTGAGGATGGTGACGATGATGTTGATCGACGCCATGATCGACGACGCACCGAGGATGTGCACGGTGAAGATCGTCAGGTCCATGCTCATGCCCTGCTGGATGGTCAGCGGGGCGTACAGCGTCCAGCCCACGTCGGGCGCTCCGCCGGGCACCAGGAACGTCGACACGCCGAGGATCGCCGCCGGCACCAGCAGCCAGAAGCTGAGGTTGTTCATGCGGGGGAACGCCATGTCGGGCGCGCCGATCTGCAGCGGGATCATCCAGTTGGCCAGACCGGCGAGCGCCGGCATCACGGCCATGAAGATCATGATCAGGCCGTGCATCGTCGTGAACGACAGGAACATCTGCGGGTTGAGGAACTGGATCCCCGGCTCGAACAGTTCGGCGCGAATCGCCATCGCCAGGATGCCCCCGACGAACAGCATGCACATGGCGAACACCAGGTACATGGTCCCGATGTCCTTGTGGTTGGTCGAGAACAGCCAGCGCCGCCACCCGGACGGGTGGTCGTGGGCATGATCGCCACCGTGTGCCGGTGCATGAACTGGATCGAGCGCGACGCTCATCAGGGGCTCCTTTGTTGAATCAACCGTTGTCTTCGAATCTTGCTGATCTTTTGCGCAGCCGCGAACCGCACGCGACCGCAGTGCATCGGCAGCAGCATACACCGCCCGCCAGCGCGTCAGGCAGGCGGGCCGGTGCCGCTTGCCGGCTCCGGGATGTTGTAGCCGCCGCTCGCCGCATCGTTCTAAGGGTTACTACCGATCCCGCGTGAGCGCAGTCAAGGCCTCGGTCGATATCGCGCGGGCGGCGCCCGCCGATGCGCTTCCCGGACCGGCCACGGCTCAGTTCCAGCCGTCCGAGCCCGAGGAATCATCGCTCCACGACGAGGCGTCGTCGATCCCGAAATTCCCATCGTCGGGCAGGCTGCCGGCGTCGGGCAAGCCCGCCTGGTCGAAGCCCGCGCCGCCCGCTCCCGCGATCGGCGCGTTGCCGTTCTGGAACAACTTGTCGACCAGCATTTCCCCGGCCGCCACGCCGGCACCCACCGCCAGCCCGGTTCCCACCGCGCCGAGCATTCCCCCGCCCTGTGCCGGAGGGTACGGCCCGTAATAAGGCGCCGCCCCGGGTTGCCCCACGCCGCCCGGGTAGCCGGGCGGCTGCGCCCCCCCCACGCCGCCCGGGTAGCCGGGCGGCTGCGGTCCCAGTGGCCAGGCCGGCGCGGCCATCGCCTGCACCGGCGGGCGACGCGACGCCCGGTACACCGCCCACAGCACCAGCAGCGCCAGCACCGCCAGCGCGATGCCGATGCCCCCCAGCGGCAGGCCGCGCCGCCGGGCCGGCGCCGGCTGCCCGGTATGCGAGGCCACCTGCCGCGTGAAGGCGCGCAGGGTGTCGCGGTGCGCGAAGCCCAGCCCGGGGTCGAGTCGCTGCGCGCTGGCCAGCTCGGTGGCCGCGCGCGGCCACTCGGCCTGCAGCGCCGCGACGCGGGCCGATACGTAATGCGCCTTCGCCGAGTCCGGGTAGGCTGCCAGCACCTGGTCGATTTCCCGCCGGGCCTGCTGCAGGCGGCCGCTGCTGGCGGCCGCGTAGACCTGCTGGATCGAGGGCACCGCGGGCACCGCGGGCGCCGCGGGCGCCGCGGCCCAGCCGCATGTCGACCAGCCGACGCCGACGAGCAGCATCCAGGCACCAAGCAGCCAGCGCAGGTGTTTGATCATCGTCGAAGCCATCCCGTCCGATGGCCGCAGCGCTCGTCCGCCAGGGCGAGTCTCGGCCGATGCGCCATTCTAATGAATGAAGGCGCTCCGACGCGGCCGCGGCCAGGCCCAGGCCTCCTACGACATGCGTCGTATACTGCCTTTCGAATGGCCCGTCGGGGCCTGGAGGAAGCGCCTTGTCGACTGCATGCAGCGCCTTGGGGCGGCCAGCCGACCGCGCCGACGGGCGATGAGAGTGCGCGCGCTGTTCGTGTCCGACGTGCACCTGGGCACGCGTGGCTGCCAGGCCGAACTGTTGCTGGACTTCCTGCACCACTTCGACTGCGAATGCATCTACCTGGTGGGCGACATCGTCGACGGCTGGAGGCTGCGCTCGCACTGGTACTGGCCCGGCTCGCACGATGCCGTGGTCGACTGCGTGCTGGACAAGGCGCGCGAAGGCGCCCGGGTGCGCTATATCCCCGGCAACCACGATGCCTTTCTCCGCGACGCTGCCGGCAGCCGCTTCGCCGGCGTGGAAATCGTCGAGCAGGCGGTGCACGAGTCGGCCGACGGCAGGCGCTACCTGGTGGTCCACGGCGACCTCTTCGATGTCGTCGAGCGGTATGCTCCGTGGCTGGCGCGGCTCGGCGACCTGGGCTACCGCGCGCTGCTGGCGGCCAACCTGCCGCTGAACCGCGCGCGCCGCCGCCGCGGCTTGCCGTTCTGGTCGCTGTCGGCGTGGGTCAAGGGCAAGGTCAAGCGGGGCGTGAATTTCATCAGCGACTACGAGACGCGCATCGCCGAGCAGGCGCGCTGCCTGGGAGTGCATGGAGTGATCTGCGGCCATATCCACCACGCCGCGATGCACGACGACGGCGCCGTCGTGTACATGAACACCGGGGACTGGGTGGAGTCGTGCACGGCGGTGGTCGAGCATCTGGACGGCCATTTCGAGATCGTGCGCTGGCCGCAACTGCGCGGACAGGCCGCCGCCGTGGTGGCCGACCCCGGTACGGTCCGTCACGCCCGCATGGCGTTTCGCAGGCGGCTGATGCCCGCCGGCGCCACGCGGAGCGCGCGGCGCAGGCGCCGCGCCACCACCGCCGAAGCCGCCCGCGATCCGACCGCCCGGCCCGGCAGGCCGCGCCGATGAGCCTGGCCACGCTGCTCGCCCCCTCCGTGCTGGCACACGGCCTGGGTCGCCACGGCTATGCGCTGCTGTTCGCCGCTTCGGTGGTCGAAGGCCCGCTGGTCACGGTGCTGGCGGCCTACCTGTCGGCGCAGGGGCTGCTGGACCCGGGCGCCGTCTACGCCACCGTGGTGCTGGGGGACCTGGCCGGCGACGCGCTGTACTACGTCGCCGGCCGCTGGCTGCTGCGCGGCCTGGGTCCGCGTGCTCGACCCGACGGCGCACTGCGACGGCGCATCGAGGCCTGGCGCGACTACCTGCGCGAGCGCCCGGGGCGCGTGCTGCTGATGGGCAAGCTGACCCACTCGGCGGGTTTCGCGGTGCTGCTGGGGGCCGGGGCCGCCCGGGTGCCACCCGCGCGCTACATGGCCTACAACCTGCTGGGCACCCTGCCGAAGTCGGCCGTGCTGGTGCTGCTGGGCTATTTCTGGGGGCGCTTCCTCGGCGAACTGCAGAGCGACCTGCGGCTGGCCGGGGTCTGCGGCCTGCTGCTGGCGCTGCTGGCGGTCGCCGGAGTGGCGCGCCGCCTGCCGCTGGCACGCGCGGCGGGTGCCGGGGCCGCCGGCCATGCGGGGCGCGCGGGGGATCCGGCCGAATGACCGGCCGTCCCGGCAACACGCCGCGCGCGCTGCGGCTGGCGGTGTTCACCGACAGTTTCCATCCCGAACTCGGGGGCATCCAGGATTCCATCCTGGCCAGCGTCCGCGAACTCGGAGCGCGCGGCCACCGCATCGTGGTGTTCGCGCCGGCCGCCGCCGCGCGCGACTACGCGCGCGGCGGCCTGCCGGTGGGCGAGCCCGACCTGGGCGCGAACGCGACGGTGCAGCGCTTGCGCTCGCTGCCCCTGCCCAGTTCCAGCCTGCAGTCCAGGCTGGCGCTGCCGGGCGGCGCGTGGCGCCGCGAAATCGACCGCCTGCGCCCGCACCTGGTGCATACCCACACCTTCCTCAGCGTCGGCCTGCAGGCGCTGCGCGCGGCGCGCCGCGCCGGCGTCCCGGTGGTGGGAACCAACCATTGGTCGGTCGGCGCCTTCGACCTGTACGCCCCGCTGGCGCGCAACGCGCTGCGGCGGGCGGCGCTGGCCGCGGTCGGCCGCTATTACCAGGCTTGCGACCGGGTGACCGGGCCTTCGCGCTTCACCATCGACGACCTGCTGCGGCACGGCCTGCGCCGGCCGTGCCGCGTGGTGTCCAACCCCATCGACACCACGCTTTTCCACCCGCTCGACGAGGCGGCCAGGATGCAGGCCAGGCGGCGCTGGCGCCTGGATGGGCCGGCCATCGTCTACGCCGGTCGGCTGGCGCGCGAAAAGAACATCGACGTGCTGATCCGCGCCTTCGCCCAGCTGCGCGCGCAGCAGCCGCGGGCGACGCTGCTGCTGGCCGGGCACGGCAGCGCCCGGCGCGCGCTGGCCGAACTGGTGCACGCGCACGCACTGGCCCACGCGGTGCGCTTTGTCGGCACCCTGCCCCACGCCGATCTGGCCGAACTCCTCGGCGCGGCCGACGCCTTCGCGATCGCCAGCAAGTCCGAGACCCAGAGCATGGTGCTGCTGCAGGCGATGGCCTGCGGGCTGCCGGCCGTGGGAGCGCGCTGGGGCGGCCTGACCGAACACCTTCCGCCGCAGGCCGGCTGGCTCGCCGCGGCCGACGACCCGCGGGACTTCGCCGAGCGCCTGCTGGCGCTGCTGGCCGACGAGCCCGCGCGCCGCCGCATGGGCGCGCACGCCAGGCGCCACGCCGAGGGCTTCGGGATCGCGGCGATCGCCGACGCCTGGGAGCAGGTCTACCTGCAAGCCCTGCAAGAGTCGGCCCGGCGCAGCACAATATGACGCCATGCAAGCCATTTCCCGTGTTCGTCTGTCCATGCTGGACCTGGTCGCGGTGCGCGAGGGCAGCTCCGTGCAGGATTCCCTGGCGCTCGCGCTGCGCACCGCGCGCCACGTCGAGCAGCTGGGCTTCGTGCGCTACTGGCTCGCCGAGCACCACAACATGCCGGGGATCGCCAGTTCGGCCACCGCGGTCCTGGTCGGCTACATCGCCGCGGGTACCCGCGCAATCCGCGTCGGCTCCGGCGGGGTCATGCTCCCCAACCACGCCCCGCTGGTGGTGGCAGAGGCCTTCGGCACCCTGGCCGAGATCTACCCGGGGCGCATCGACCTCGGACTGGGACGGGCGCCCGGAACCGACCCGCTGACCATGCGCGCGCTGCGCCGCGACCGCGTCGAGAGCGAGGAGGACTTTCCGCGCGATGTCGCCGAGTTGCAGCGCCTGCTGGCGCCGGCCGAGCCCGGGCAGCGGCTGATGGCCAACCCGGGAGCCGGCACCCAGGTGCCGATCTGGCTGCTCGGCTCGAGCCTGTTCTCGGCCTCGCTGGCCGCGCGCATGGGCCTGCCCTTCGCGTTCGCGTCGCATTTCGCGCCCAGGCTGCTGCTGCAGGCGCTGCAGGTCTACCGGGAAGGCTTCCGCCCTTCGCCGGCGCTGCAGCGCCCGTACGTGGCCATCGGCGTGCCGCTGATCGCCGCCGAGGACGACGCCCAGGCCGAATACCTGGCCAGCAGCACCTACCAGCGGGTGCTGGGAATCCTCACCGGGCGCCGCGGCAAGCTGCCCCCGCCGGTGCCCGATTTCCTGCGGTCCCTGCACCCGCAGGAGCGCGCGGCCATCGACGATTTCCTCGCCGCCGCGGTGATCGGCGGCCCGGCCAGCGTGCGCGCCGGCCTGGAGCAGTTGGCCCACGCCACCGCGGCCGACGAGTTCGTGCTCGTCAGCGACGTGTTCGATCCGGAGTTGCGCCTGCGCAGCCTGGACCTCGCGGCGCAGGCGCTGGCCCAGGCGCAGGCCGCGGTCGCCGCGTAGTTGCGCCAGCACAAGGACGCCCGGCTCCCCCCCACCTAGGCTGAGCCCGCGGTCGAGCCCGACCCGCTCAGGGTCGGCCGCCAAGGGGGGGCCATGCCGGGTTTGTCGTTCGTCGAGGCGGGGGCGGGTTCGCTCGGCGGGGCGGAGCCCGCGCCGCCCGCTGCGCTGCGCAAGCGCGAGCGGCGCCTGCGCATGACCGCGCTGGTGGGACTGAGCTACAGCGTCGACCTGGCGGTCATCGCGTTGTTCTGGCGCGGCGGCGCGGCGCCGCTGTCGCTGCTGCCGATCTATGCCGCGGTGGCGGCCGGCCACATGCTGGTGTTCGGGCTGGCCCAGCGGCTGGGGCTGAGCGAGCGAGCTGCCAACCCGCATCTGACCGGCTTGCAGATGGCCTGGGCGATCTCGCTGCAGTTCGTGGCGCTGCTCTGGGCGCCGGCCCTCGCCGGCTATTTCCTCGGCGTGATGTTTGTCATCTTTTCCTTCGGGGCACTGCGGCTGCCGCTGCGCACGGCGCTGCTGATGTGGCTGGCCACCAGCGCGGCCGCGATCGCGCTGCTGGCCTTCCTGCCGCTGCTGCCCGCGCCGTTGCCCCTGGGCTCGCCCTGGTCCCGGCTGGGCGCCGCAGTCGGCTTCTCCACCCTGCTGCTGCGGTGCATCGTGCTGAACTTTCGCGCGATGGCCCTGCGTGCCGACTCGCTGCGACAGGCGACGCGACTGGCCGCCGAAGCGGCCGAGGCGCGCCGGCGCGCCAGCCGCGACGCGCTGACCGGGGCGCTCAACCGCGACGGCCTGCTGCCGCTGCTGCAGGCCGAACTCGGGCGCCTGCGCCTGCATGGCGCACCCTGCTGCGTGGCGATGCTGGACATCGACTGGTTCAAGTCCGTCAACGACGATTGGGGGCACCTGGCGGGCGACCGCCTGCTGCACGGACTGGTCGATGTGCTGCAACGCCACCTGCGCGCCGGCGACCGGCTGGCGCGTTTCGGCGGCGAGGAGTTCCTGGTGCTGATGCCCGCCACGGGCGAGCGCGAGGCGCTGGACATCGCCGAGCGCCTGCGCCTGCTGGTAGCGGCCAGCCCCTGGCCGCAGGTGGCTCCGGGGTTGCGGCTGACGCTGTCGATCGGAGTCGCGCAGGCACAGCCCAGCGAGGGCATGGAGCGCTGGCTGGCGCGCGCCGATACCGCGCTGTACGGCGCCAAGGCCCTGGGTCGCAATTGCTGTTGCGTGGCCGCCGCGTCCACCCCCTGAGCGGGCGCTGCAAGGGATGCTGTTCAGAACGCACGCGGCGCGCGGCGGTGGCTGGCGGGATGCGATGCCAGGCGCAAAACCCAAGGCAAGGCTGGACGCCTTGCCTGGTTTTGCAACGCCGCAGCGCGCCCGCCAGCCACCGCCCCGAAGGGTTCGGGCCCAAGCGGCGCCGGGCAGTGCCATACTCGCGCTTGCTTTGCACCGGGCAAGGCCACGCGGCATGGGGCCGGCGTGCGCGTTGCCCGTTCCGCCATGCACCCCTTTCCACCCCGCAGCAGCCTGCCCGCACCGATACGCCACCGACCCGCCGCGTTCGCGCTCGGGCTTGCACTGGCCGCGGCCGCGCTGGCCGCGCCGG
>JAKBBQ010000159.1 GCA_021808405.1 Pseudomonadota bacterium
CTCGCTGGCGTACTCGCCGGCACGCACCTTGGTTCTTACCGCTTCCGCCATCTCGTTGGGTAACGTGATGCTCATCTGCTGTGTCGTCCGCATGGCGACTCCGTACGCGCAAGTAGGATTCGATCCTACTCGAAAATGCCTTCGGCAACATGTCCGCCAGCGACATAGTTCAAGGCGGTCAATTTGTGGGACTGGTGCCGACCCCTCGCTGCCGGTCGCGAGACCGAGGTCGCGTTCCCGAAACTGGTCAGTTGGAAACGTGGCGCCACGACCTCGCCACCAACTCTTGGCAGTTGCGCACTGATGCACGCGAAGGCACTGCTGTTCTTCCTGGTCTTTCTGCCGCAGGTCGTGGTTCCCGGCAAGGTGCCCGTGGAGCAGCAACTGTTCATGCTCGGCTGCACACTGACCGTCATCAGCACGACCTTTCATACGTTGCTTGCCGCGATAGCCAGTTCGACGAGCACCTTCCTCGCCCGCCACGCGGAGTCAAGGTCGAGCGCCTTGCTTGGATCACCACCTCGATGGGCGGTGCGCAGCCTGCCTGGACCCCGGAAGGCCTCGTCACCGGCGCGCCGGATCGCGCGGCGCAGCTTGTCGGTTCGTGTGCCCACGTCCGCTCGACTCGCCCGCATCGGCTCCCCGGACTCAGCCGATCTGCAGCGGGCCAGACCCCGGCAGTCGGGTCACCAGGTCCCGGCCCATCAGGCGCGACGGGGTGTAGGCGCCGCCTGCGGGGGTGGTCCCGAGCAGGTGTTCGACGACGGCCAGCGATCCGGTGACGGTCAGGCTGTATCCGTTGGCGGTACGTAGGCTCGCGACCTTGGTCTCGCCGCGGGAATTGCTCGCCTCGCCCCAGACGTAGCTAGGCCACTGCTCCCGCTTCTGCTCGCTGGGGCCCCTGACAGTCCGGTCGATCCGGGCCTTGATCCAGCGCTGGACGCATGACAGTCGCAGCAGCGGGCGGATCAGGTTGGCACGGCGGGCCCAGGCGATCATCGCAGGGGATCCAGGCAGGTAGACCTCGATGTTGGGGATGCCCGTGGTGTGGAAGGCGGTGGACACATCGCCCCACGGGATGGTCATCGAGTCCTTGACTCCGTCTCCGAAGTCGATTCGACGCACCTTGTAGGCCAGCGCAACGTCGACGATCCTGCCGTCGCGACGAACCTTGCCGCCTTGCGCGAGTCCTTCGACCGAGGTCTTGGCAGTTCCCGCAGACATGCCCGAGCGGGAGTCGAAGCCCAGCGCCAGGTGGGTCGCGTCCGGCAACGCCGCCTTCAGCGCCGCGGCGACGCAATCGGTCGGAATGACGTCGAAGCCGACCCCGGGACACAGCACGACTCCGGCGGCGGCTGCCTGCGCTCCCAGCGATTGCGCCAGCTCGAACACCGCGATCTCGCCGGTGATGTCGAGATAGTGCGCCCGCGCCTGGATGCAGGCCCGCATCATGACCTCGGCGGTCGCGGAAAACGGTCCTGCGCAATGCAGCACCAGAGCGAGGCCGTCGATCTCGCGGACGACCTGCGCGGAGTCGTCCAGTGCGAAGACCCGCGACTCGAGCTCCAGCTCGCCGGCCAGCGCCTGCACGGCTTGCCGGTTGCGGCCCGCGAGCAAGGGCTTGAGTCCGCGCTTGACGGCTTCGCGGGCGATCAGCTCCGCGGTGTAGCCGTTGGCGCCGTAGATCATCCAGGGCCGCTTGGCGGATGTCGGGTTGTCGTCGTTCATCGGGGTAGCGGATTGGGAAAGGGCCGGGTGGATTCCCCCGGATCTGCCAGGGAATTCGGCGCGACCAGGCAGGATTACCGCAAGCGCTGCTGAAGGCCTATCGACGCCGATGTGTCGTCAATGGCTGCGGCGCATAGGAGACCGCACTCCGGATCGACGGGCCACAGGGCTGCAATGGTCTCCTGTTTCGAGCTGATATCCACACGCTGTTCGATCTGGATCTGATCGAGGTGGACGAGCGGCATGGGATCGGGGTCCGGCAACAGCTTCGATATCGCGAGTACCGGTCCTACAATGCCTGCAAGCCTGGAAGATATCCGGATCCGACTTCGGATCAGCCTGACGTGGTCGCGTCGCGTGCAAGGATGGCGCGGCTGCCCGGAGCGCAAACCTCGACCGCGCGCGGCTGCCCGGGGGGAGTGATGAAGAACATCGTGCTCTGTGCCGACGGCACGTGGAACGGCCCGACGGAAGAGGATCCGGCCGGGGTCGACACGCCGAGCAACGTGCAACTGCTGTTCCAAGGCCTGGCGGGCAGCTTGACCACTCCCGTGGGCCCCGAGATGGAACGCCGGCTCGAGAGCCCGGCCGACGGCGGCGGCCCGGCGCAGGTTGCCAAGTACATCCACGGCATCGGCGACACCCATGACGAGATGGCACGAGTCCTCGAGGGAGACTTCGGGATCGGCTTGGTCCACCGCGTGGTACGCGGCTACACGTACATCTCGAGGAACTACGCTCCGGGCGATTGCATCTATATCGTCGGATTCAGCCGCGGTGCCTACACTGCTCGCGCACTGGCTGGCTTGATCGCCGCGCAAGGCCTGCTGGACTGGCAAGGGCTCGGGCTCGATCCGCAGCACAGCGATGAGCGCGCCTATGCGATCGCCATGCAGGCATGGGTCGATTACCGGCGCAGCACCGACACCGGCGACCTGGGCAACGATCTGGACAGCTTCTGGCACGACGCGAAGGATCGGCTGGGCGACTTGCTGCGGCCCGTTCCTCTGCCGCGCTATGTCGCCGACGTGCCGATCGAGGCCGTGGGCGTGTGGGACACGGTCGGAGCGCTCGGCATTCCCGTCGGGGAGGACAGCGGGCGGCGCGTCGACCTCTACGCCTTTGCGAACCGCGATCTCTCGGAGCGCGTGGCTCATGGCTTGCAGGCGCTGGCCATCGACGAGCAGCGCATCGATTTCACGCCGACCCTCTGGGAGCCCCGCTCGAACGTCGTGCAGGTACTTTTTCCCGGCGCGCATGCCGACGTGGGGGGCGGCTATCCGCCGCACGAGTGCGGCTTGTCGAACGGCGCGTTGCGCTGGATGGCGGATCGGCTGGCGCGTATCGGACTTCGCTTCGCCACGGACCACTGGCCCGGGGCCGATGCGAAGGGCCTGGAACATCGACCCTGGCTGAACTCCTTGCGACCGTGCGGGCCGCGGAGCTTCCCCGCCGGTTTCGAGCTCGCCGGCACCTGCGTCGCCAGGCTGGCGGCGCCGCAGGTCCCGATGGCCGCGGCCAGTGCGGGCACCCCGCCGATTCTCGCTCCCTACAGGCCGGCGAATCTGCTGCCCCGCTATCTCGAGCCGACGTCATGGGCAGTGCGGCCCGGCGTGGTCGTGGCCTGAATCGACCCTGCGCGGCGACCACGAGACTGTTTTTCCGCTGCTGGCTGCCTGTGAATCGCCGATGCCGGCCATTTTCTCGCCTCGCCATGTTTCGCTTGTAACGACAGGAAAACGCGCTTCTCGTTTCTAAAAATAAGAATATCTTCACGTCCGGCTGCTTCGGGAAAATCGTTTCCCGGCGTTCCGGCGTCGATTCGAGATTTTCCCGGGGCGAGCCTGGAAATGCGCCCTGGGTGCGTCCGGATACCTGCCACACGGCAGATATATGGTTATCCGGATGGAATCATGTGCCGAATCCCTGATATCTCGATTTCCTGAAGACCGAACATGCTGCTTCGCTGGTCGACCACAGACGTTCCAAGCCGGGATGCCATCGATTACTGGGGCAGCTTGATGCGGGAACATATTTTCAAGAGCCCGATATCCCTGGAGCATGCCGATGATTTCCGGGCGGAACTCGCGATGGGTTCGTGGGGGCCGCTGCGCGTCGCCTGGATCGATTCTCCGGCACAGGCCGTGATCCTGCCGGGCGGCGGCGATCACGAATATGCGCACGACGGGCTCCGGTTGTCCCTCATGCACAGTTCCGAGTGGAGCATCGTGCAGCAGGACTCGGCGTTGCGCGTCGCTGCCGGCGATATGGTCCTGGCCGATCTGCATCGGCCGTTCGAGTTGCGCCGACAGAGCCCCAGCCTTACCACCTCGCTGGCATTGCCGGCTGCCTGGCTGCACACCTGGGTCGCGCGCATCGATCTGGATCGGCCGTGGTTGATTCGTGGGGACTCCGGCTGGGGCTGCGTGCTCTCCGCATTGCTGCGTCAACTGAGCCCGGCGCGCATCGAGCGCGGCGGCACGCAGGCGCATGCGCTGGGCGAGGACTTCGGGCGCCTGCTCGCGCTGTCCCTCGTCGAGCAGTATCCGGAACTCGAGGCGCAGGTCGACGCCTCGGCCCGGCCGCGCCATGCCCAGCGCTGCATCGAGCGCAGGTTTCCGGAGTTCGGGCTGTGCGCGGCCGATGTCGCGGCCGACCTGGGTGTGTCGGAGCGAACCGTGCACCGCCTGTTCGCGCGTGAAGGCCGGACCTTCGCGGCGAGCCTGAACGAGCAGCGTATCCACGCCGCCGCGCGCATGCTGCACGACCCCGCGTTCGCGCAGTTGTCGGTCGGCGAGATCGGCCGGCGCGTGGGCTTTTCCGACGCCTCGCATTTCATTCGGCGCTGCAAGTCCGTCGCCGGGCTCACACCCGCGGCCATGCGTCGCCAAAGTGCCCGCGCCGCCGCGGTCGGCTGTGGCGTCGGCGGTTCGCCTATGTGCGCGGTGGCCGCGCGAGCCTGTGCGTGTTCGCGCGCATGCTGAATCCCCGGGGGGCGCCGCCGCAGCACCGCACGGGCCGTGTCCCGCGTGCGTGCGTGTTCGCCGCGGCATGGTGCCTGGCCTGCGCGTCGGGCCTGCTGTACGCGGGTGCGCCCGCAGCCAGCGCGGCGGCATCGCGACGCTTTCCCGCGGCGAACTCGCCGGCTGTCGAAACCGCCTGCGCCTCGCACCCCGCCGCCTACGCCGGCGACCTGCTGGGCGGCATCTGCGGGTTGCGCCCGCGCCTGGCGCGAGACGGCGTGCAGCTGGGGCTGTACGAAACCAGCGAGGTGCTGGGCAACCTGACGGGCGGCACGCGTCGCGGCTTCGCCTACGACGGGCTGACGACCCTGGACCTGAGCATGAACACGCAGCGTCTGCTGGGCTGGCGCGGCGGTACGTTCAACGTGAGCGCGCTGCAGATCCATGGCAGCAACCTCAGCGCGACCAACCTGCAGACCCTGCAGACCGCCAGTGGCATCGAGGCGCCGCGCGGCACGCGCCTGTGGGAGCTGTGGTACGACCAGACCTTCGGAGCCCACGGCCAGGACGACCTCAAGCTCGGGCAGCAGAGCCTGGACCAGGAGTTCATGGTCAGCCAGAACGCGCTGCTGTTCGTCAACACGATGTTCGGCTGGCCCATGCTGCCGTCGGCGGACATGCCTGGCGGAGGCCCGGCCTATCCGCTGTCCGCGCCCGGGCTTCGGCTGCGCCTGCGCCCGCGCCGCGGTGTCGCGTTGCTGGCCGGGGTGTTCAACGGGACTCCGCTGAACAACTCGGGGCGGAATTCCTCGGGCCTGGATTTCCCGGTCAACGGCGGCGCGCTGCTGATTGCCGAGCTGCAGTACGCCAGCAGCCGCGCCGCGGCCGGTAGCCCGCCGCTGCGCGGCGAGTACAAGCTCGGCCTGTGGTACGACACGCGCAATTTCGCCGACCAGGAACTCGCCAGCAACGGGGTGTCGCTGGCAAGTCCGGCGAGCTCCGGCACGGCCTTGCAGCATCGCGGCGACTGGGCCTGGTACGGCGTGGCCGACCAGATGCTCTGGCGCGATCCCCGCGACGCCGCGCATGCCGTCAGCGTCTTCGCCAGGCTGATGGGAACGCCCTGGAAAAACCGCAACCTGATCGACTTTGCGCTGAACGCCGGGCTCACGCTGCGCGAGCCCTTCGCCGGGCGCGTGGCCGATACCTTCGGCATCGGCCTGGGCTACACCCATGTCAGTGCGCGCGTGGCCGCGCTGGATCGCGATCTGGCTCGCCTTACCGGCGCCTACGTACCGGCGCAGGACGGAGAGACCTTCATCGAGCTCACCTACGCGTACCAGGCCGCGCGGTGGCTGCAGTTGCAGCCGGACGTGCAGTACGTGAGCAACCCGGGCGGGGGGCTGGCGGATCCGGCGGCCCCGGGCACGCGCATCGGCAACGAGTGGGTCGCCGGGCTGCGCGCCAACGTGTATTTCTGATGCGCGGAATCCGCGTCCCCGCGACTTGCGCGCGATGCGCGCGTGCCGCATCCGAAACCCTGTTCTGCGTTCTGCTGGAAACGACAATATGCTGATCAAGTGGCGTCTGACCCTTTCGCTGGCATCGTCCGTTGCCATCACCGTCGCGGTGGGAGTGTTCGCGATCACCCGCATCCACATGCTGGTGGGGGGCATCCAGGGACTCGGCGACACCTGGGTTCCCGGGCTCACCGCCGACAGCAACCTCAATGCCGATCTGATGGATGCGCGTCGCACCGAGTTCCGCCTGCTGGCCAATGCGAGCGCCAGCCCCGCCGCGCTGAACTACTCCATCCACAAGGTGCATCACAAGGAGCGCCTGGTCCACCAGGACTTCGTGCAGATGTACAAGTACGCCACCACGCCGGGAACGCGTTCCGTGGTGGACAAGCTGCACCAGGCCTGGCTGGCCTATCGCCAGGCGCTGGACCAGCAGGTCGCGCGCGTGCAGCAGGGACAGCTGGCGCAGGCCCTCGCGGCGGCCGACGGCACGAATCATCGGCTGTTCCAGGACTACAACTCCGATACCGACGCCATGGTCGACTACATCGCCAGGCAGTCGTCGACGCTGGCGGTGCGCGAGCAGGCGGATTCGTCGCGGGCGATCCTGGTCACGCTGATCGCCATCGCGGTCGCGGCGCTGGGATCGGCGCTGGTGGGGACCTTTCTCATCCGCTCCATCACCCGGCCCCTCGGCGAGGCCGTCAATGTGGCCGACAAGGTGGCTTCCGGCGACCTGAGCCTGCAGGTTCCGGGCGGCGCACGCGACGAGATCGGCGTCCTGATGGGGTCGATGCGCAACATGGTCGCCCGCATGAACACGACCCTGGGGGCGATACGCGCGGCGGCGCAGGCGATCGCCACGGCCTCCCGGGAGGTCGCGTCGACCTCGCAGTCCATCTCCGACGGCGCCTCGACACAGGCGGCGTCGATCGAGCAGACTTCGGCCACGCTGGAGGAGTTCGGGTCCACGGCCAGGCTCAACGCCGACAACTCCCGGCAGACCGCGCGCATGGCCCAGGATGCAGCGTCGCGTGCCCGCGACGGCGGCGAGGCGGTGCGCAAGACGGTGGCGGACATGCAGGCGATCGCCGAGCAGATCGGCATCATCGACGACATCGCCTACCAGACCAACATGCTGGCGCTCAACGCGGCCATCGAGGCCGCGCGCGCCGGCGAGCATGGCAAGGGCTTCGCCGTGGTGGCTTCCGAGGTGCGCAAGCTGGCCGAGCGTGCGCAGGCTTCAGCCAAGGAGATCGGGGAACTGTCGCGCGGCTCCGTGCAGCAGGCGCAGGCCGCGGGAACTCTGCTCGAGGAGATCGTGTCCGCCATCGGCAAGACCGCCGAACTGGTCGGCGAGATCGATGCCGCCAGCGGCGAGCAGGCCGGCGGCATCGATCAGGTCAATGCCGCGATCGGGCAGATCAATGGGGCCACGCAGCAAAATGCGTCGGCCTCGGAGCAACTGGCGGCAACCGCCGAGGAGATGAACTCGCAGGCCCAGGAACTGGAGCACGGAGTCGCGCAATTCCGCCTGGCCGACGCCGCGCCGCCAGCCGCGGCGCGCCGCGCCAGTCAGGCGCCGGCGGCCCCGGCGGGTGGGTGGGCAGCAGCGCGAGAGGCCGGCGTGCCGGCCGAAGTCGGCGACTTCGTCAAGTTCTGAGGAACCGGGCCGACCATGCACATCCATGCGGATCAGGAGCCGAGTACCGCTGCGTCGATCGGAAGCT
>JAKBBQ010000160.1 GCA_021808405.1 Pseudomonadota bacterium
ACCGCGCCGCCGATCCCCGAGCTCGTCACCAGGTTCGGCGTTCGCAGCACGGCCACGATCAGCAGCACGAACAGCAGGACGATCGGCACGAACAGGTACGTGTTCGATGCGGTCGACTGCCGGGACGGGTTCAGCTCGCCCGCGCTCACCGCGTGCCCCCCATGCCGCCGAGGCGTGCCGCGCGCATCCACGGAGGCAGCAGGCGCAGCTGGCGCAAGGCCGCCTCCTCCTCGGCAGCGGCGTCGCCGGCGCCCGTCTGCGCCCCGGCGCTTGCGCCGCCCTGACCGAACATCGACTCCAGGATGCGCGCGGGCTCGATCTGCGATCCGGTGAACTCGCCGAAGATGGCGCCGTGGCGAAACACCAGGACCCGCGTGCAGAAGCCGACGAACTCCTCGATCTCGCTGGACAGGTAGACGACCGACTTGCCACGCTGTGCGAACGCGCTCAGGTGCTTGTAGAGCTCGGCCTTGGCGCCGATGTCGATGCCGCGCGCGGGGTCGTTGAGCAGCAGGATCTCGGGGCTGAGGGCGAAGGCCCTGCCGATGAGCACCTTCTGCTGGTTTCCGCCCGAAAGCGAAGTGATGCGATTGCTGCGCGCGCCCATGCGCACGGCCAGCCGCTCGATCTCCCAGTCGAACACGCCCTGCAGGGCGCGTCGGTTGATCACCGACAGCCAGCCCGCGCGGGCCGTGCGCCGGTACAACGGCATCAGGAGATTCTCGTAGATGCTCAGGTTGGCGAAGATGCCTTCCTTCTTCCGGTCCCCCGAGACATAGACCACGCCATGGCGTGCCGCGTCCGCCAGTCCATGGATATCGGCGAAACCCGTGTCGTCGCGCTCGCGCACCGCGGGCGTTTCCCGCACGGCGCGCTGGATCCCGGCCAGCGCGCGGATGAACTCGTTCTGCCCCTGGCCGTCCAGCCCGGTCAGACCCACGACTTCACCCTTGTGCAAGGCGAAGTCGATGCCGGCGCCTTGCCGGCTCAAGGCCAGGCCGCTCGTCTTCATGACGAGTTCGTGCCCCAGCACCTCCCGCGCCCTCAGCTGGGAGATCGGTGCGGGCGCCTCCTTGCCGGTCATCAGGTCCAGCAGGTTGCGCTCGGTGATGTCCTGGCGCTCCAGCACGCCGACGTCGCGCCCGTCGCGCAGCACGGTGGCGCGGTCGCTGATCTGGATCAGCTCGGCGATGCGATGGGTGACGATGAGGATCGCCGAGCCCTGGTCGCGCAACTGACGCATCTTGGCGAACAGGCGCTGCGTCGAATCCAGATCGAGCGCGGCCGAGGATTCGTCGAGGATCAGGACCTTGGGTTGGGTCAGCAGCGCGCGGCCGATGGTGATCCACTGCTTGACGCTCAGGGGGAGGGTTCCCACGAGGGTCTGCACGTCGATCTCGAAGCCCAGCAGGTCGGCCATCAGGGCATGCGCGGCGGCGACCTTCTCGCGCTCCGACTGGGATCGGGTCCACAAGCGGTCGGCCCCCAGGAACAGGTTGTCCACCAGCGTGCACTCGTCGGCGACCAGCACCTCCTGGAACACCGTCGCGATGCCCTGCGCGCGTGCATCGTGCGGGTTGCTGGGCATGTGCCCGAGCACGGAAACCTGGCCACCGTCGATCGGCAGCACGCCGGAGAGAACCTTGGCCAGGGTGCTCTTGCCGCAGCCGTTTCCACCGACGATGGCGTGGATCTCGCCCATGTGGGCGTTGAAGGTGCAGCCGTCGAGGGCGCGCGTCACGCCGAAGGACTTGCGCACGTTCACGGCGGAGATCTCGCCGGCGACGATCGCCGGCGGCGCGGCCTCGCGACCCGCCTCGACGGGTCGAGGCAGGTCGTAGTGGTGCCCGGCCGGGGGGATCCCACCGGCCGCGCTGGCCGATTGCGGCGTCGACTGCGAAGTCATGACGTCGTGCAGCGCTCGGGCCGGGCGTCTTGCAAACGCATCAGGGCTTGTACTTCGCCGGATCCGCCGGGTGGACGAAGAACTTGTCCAGGTAGGCGTTGCTGCCCCAGCGATCCGTGCCCACGTTCAGCCAGCCGTCCGAATTGACGTCGCAGTTGGCCGGCAGTTTGGCCTCGACGTCCTTGTAGGTGAGCTTGACCGGCGGCACCAGGATGGATTCGATCTTCGGGCCCTGGCCCTCGAGGGTGCGCATCATGATGTTCCAGGCCAGCTCGATCTCGTCCCCCGGCGGCCACAGCTGATAGGCTGCGCTGATGAAGCCGGGATGCTTGCGCCAGTAGCACAGGGCGCCGAGCTCCCCGCCGATGCTGACCGGCACCATCTTGCGTCCCGACTGTTGCATGGCGCGCAGCACGCCGAGTTCGGCGGCCGACTGCACGACGATGCCGTCGAGCTTGCCAGGGTGCGTGGCCAGCCACTGCTGCACGGCCGATTGCGCGATCTGGTCGGTCCACATGCCGGCCACGTCCCCGACGATCTTCACCCCGGGAGCGGAAGCCAGGCCGGCCTTGATGCCGCGGTCCTGCGAGTCGGATCCGGAGGTGCCCGGAATGCCCTCGACGACCAGCACGTTGCCCTTGCCGCCGATCTGCTGGGTCATCCAGTGGCCGAGTTCGTAGCCACCCAGCTGGTAGTTCGTGGAGGCGTTCACCGAGTAGGGCGACGTCAGGTACCCCGTGAACGAGAACACCGGCACCCCGTGGGCGTAGGCGTACTTGACGGTCGCGTTCAGCGCGGTCGGGTTCGAGCAGCAGACGATGATGGCGTTGACGCCTTCATCCACCAGTTGCCGCATCTGCTGGATCTGCACCGAGTCCTTGAGGTTGGACTGGGTGATGATCACCTTCTTGACCAGGCCGAGCTTCTGCCACTTGGGGATGATCTCCTTTTGCAGGCGTTCCATCGCCGCCGCGCGCCACGTGTTGCCGGCATACGAACTGGCGTAGCCGATGGTCCACGGCGGCCCCTTCTTGGCCTTCCAGTCGCGATAGGGACTCGGCCCGATCGGCTGCTGGGGGTCCAGCATCTGCTTCGAGTACAGCGACTTCTGGATGTTGGCCGGCAACTCGTCGACGCCGGCAGCCAACGCATAGCCCGTTACCGAGCACAGAAGTGCCAGCGAGAGGCACCATCTCATGAATACCCTCATCATCTCCTCCTTGATCGTCCTTGCTGAGTCCACCGTCGTCGAAAACCCCGCAGCGCCGCAAGGGCTACGGAGCGGAAAGCCCTGCGCCGAAGGCCGGGCCCGACGCGGGCCAGCTGTTCAGCCAGTTGAACCTTGTTCGAATTGCCGACGAGTGTTCACGAAATGAAATTTACTGTCAACGGGGATTCGCCCGCATCCTTTCCGGGAGAAAACGGGTATCGCTCGAAATCATCGATTTTTTGCAGTGCAACATCTCGATGCAGATGGAGGCAGTCTGCTGCATGTCCGCGCACGCGCCGCGCACCCTCATGCAGCGCAGCATGGCCTGCCGAAAGCGGGCATGGCCAACGCAGTCGTTTCTACACCGGAACACGATTGGTTTCGTTTGCTTACGTGTCGGGGCGCCGAGCCCTGCCCCCTGCCGGGCGCCGGCAGGTCGCGAGCCGCATCGGGCCGGGCACAGCCCGGCGCGAGGGCCTGCTCAAGCGCCCAGACAGCGCGCCGCGTCGGCCAGGCCGCGAAACCGCGGCTCGCAGAACAGGTACCCCTGGAACAAGCGCACGCCTTCGTGGACGAAAAAGTCCCGCTCGCCTGCGCTTTGCACGCCCTCGACGACCAGGTCGATGCCCAGTTCCTCGGCGAGCCGGATCGCAGCCCGCGCGATGGCCTGGCGCGCGGCCAGCTGGTCGACGTTGCGCACCAGGTCCATGTCGAGCTTGATCAGGTCGGGCTGGAAGTCCGCCAGCAGCCGCAGGCCGGCGTAGCCGGCGCCGAAGTCGTCGATGGCGGTCAGGAAGCCCTGGCGCTTGTATTCCTGCAGGATGCTGGCGAACCAGGGGCCGTCCTCGATGCGTTCGCCTTCGGTCACTTCGAAGATCACGTTGCCGATGGCCAGATCGCGCTGGCGCGCGATCTGCAGCGTCGTCTGTATGCACAGCTCGGGGCGATACACCGCGTGCGGCAGGAAGTTGATCGACAGCTTCTCCTGGCGCTCGACCAGCCCGAGGTCGCAGGCCAGGTCGATCGCGTGCACGCGGCAGGCCTGGTCGAAGGCATAGCGGTTGCCGTCGTCGACCCTCTCGAGCACGCTGGCGGCCGACTCGCCGCCCAGGCCGCGCACCAGCGCCTCGTGGGCGTACACGCGCCGCGACGGCAGGTCGACGATCGGCTGGTAGGCGAAGCTGAAGTCCAGTTCGCCGCCGCGACCATGGCGGCAGATCGAACACCCCGACTCGCCCGGGCCGCACTGCCTGGTGCCGCCCTCGCCCTGCTCGTCACCCAGCTCCGCCATCGCCGTCCCCCGCACTCGCAGTCCGCGCGGCCATTGTGCTGCATCGGCCGCCGCGGCGGCAAACCGCGGCCGGCACGCCAGCCAGCGGCGGCGCGAACGAGCCCCGGCTCAGCTGCCCAGCAGGTGACCGTTGACCGTGACGTGGCCGCCGCCGAACACGATGTGGCTCACCGCGTCGGCACCCTGTCGCACGATGTAGCCTGCGCTGGAGAGCCTGCCCAGCGCCGGCAGCGCCGCCTGCTGGAGCAGCGACATCGATGCGCGCAGGTCCAGCGTACCGCGGATCCGGCCCAGGTAGGCCTGGTTGGCCTGCTCGATCTGCTCCGCACTCATTCCCGCCTGGATCGTCGGACCGGGGATCGGCGCATCCAGGTTGGCGCGGGCCTCGATGCTGCCGGCAGCCGGCTGGCTGAGCACCATCTTCATGTCCAGGTCCTTCAGCGCCGACTGGCCGGATGGCAGCCC
Organism: Pseudomonadota bacterium; assembly: GCA_021808405.1. Taxonomy (GTDB): domain Bacteria; phylum Pseudomonadota; class Gammaproteobacteria; order Burkholderiales; family Burkholderiaceae_C; genus Thiomonas_A. Next base: position 4,873 of record JAKBBQ010000160.1, read on the forward strand.
CGAGGGGTTGTCGGAATAGCCCGACTCCGGGCGGTGCATCGCCAGGTCGGCGCTCATGTCGACGCTGTCGATGCGCAGCGCCTTGCCCGCAGCGCTGGCCGTCGTCGGTCCCATGGTCAAGCGCAACGAGGACTGCGCATTGGTGGCGCGCCCCTTCTGCACGAAGGTTTCGTCGATCGCTCCAAGGTCCATGCGGGCATTCGCCGGGGCCCCGGTGCTCAGGTGCACGCGCGCCCAGTGCAGCGTGCCGTCGGCGCTGCCGCCGCTGCCGGCGTAGAAGCCATGCACCCGCATGCGCAGCTGCATGCCCTTCCACGCCAGCTGCACCCTGCCCTGCGCGATCTGCGCCTGGATCGGCTTCAGGTCGAGTGCCACCCGCTTCAAGCCTCCTCCCACCCCGTAGCGCAAGCGCAGCACGAAGGGGTTGCTGGTGTCGTCGACCGCGGCGAGCAGCGAGCGCAGCGGGGTGTCGGCCAGGTCGCCCATGCGCACCCGCACGCGCAGCGCCGAGCCGTCGAGCGCCAGGCCCTGCGAGCTCTGCAGGCGCAGCGGAATGCTCAGCGGGTACACGCCGACGGGCACGTCGAGGATCGCCTTGGCCGTCGACGACAGCAGCCCGCGATGCACGACCACGTCGCGCAGCCGCAGCCCGGGCTGGCCCAGGTCCTTGCCGTCGAGCGCATGCAGCTGCCGCTCGAACTGGCCGCCGGCCCAGTAGGCCACCCCGCCGGCAGCGCCGGCCACGACGACCAGCGCGGCGCCGGCGATTGCGAGGATTTTCATTGCCACTCCTTGTCACGCATGGGCTTGGATCGAAGCTTCACGAAATGGTCGGGAAACCCAGGCGGCGCGCGGCATTTCGTCGCGTCGAGCTCCCAACCGGGCAGGATATCGCATGTATCCGGCCGGCGGCCAGGCGCGCACTTGCAATACCCTACGCGATTTCCATGCCCGCCCGCCCCCCGGTTCCCTGCCCATGCCCACCGTCGCCCAAGTCATCGGCCAGCGCCTGTTCGAAGCCGGTTGCCGCCACTCCTTCGGCATCCCCGGAGGTGAAGTCCTCGCCGTGCTGCAAGGCGTCGACGGCGCCGGAGTGAAGTTCACCCTGGTCAAGCACGAGAACGCCGGGGGCTTCATGGCCGAGGGCACCTTCCACCGCAGCGGCGCGCCGGCCGTGCTGATCGCCACCCTCGGACCCGGGGTCGCGAACGCGGTCAACGTCGTGGCCAACGCGCTGCAGGACCGCGTGCCGATGGTGTTCCTCACCGGCTGCGTCGACGATGCCGACGCAGCGACCTATACCCACCAGGTGTTCGACCATTCGGCGCTGCTGCGCCCGATCACCAAGGCGACGTTTCGCGTGAGCGCCGCCAGCGCCGAGGCCCTGATCGACAAGGCGCTGGCGATCGCCCTCGACGACCCGCCGGGCCCGGTGCACATCGACGTGCCGATTTCCGTGGCCACGCAGCAGGTCGTGCCTGCCGTCGGCACGCGCCGCCAGCGCCCGGCGCCCAACGCACCGGCGGCCGGCCGGGAGCTGGCCCAGGCGCGCGAGTGGCTGGCCGCCGCCAGGCGCCCGATCCTGCTGGCCGGGCTGGAGGCCAACCACCATGCGGCGGAGCGGGAGATCGCGCGGCTGGTCGAAGACTTCCGCATCCCGCTGATCACCACCTACAAGGCCAAGGGCATCGTCGACGAGCGCAACCCCCTGGTTCTGGGCGGAGCCGGCCTTTCTCCGCAGGCCGACAAGGTGCTGCTGCCGCTGCTCGAGTCGTCCGACCTGGTGCTGCTCGCCGGCTACGACCCCATCGAAATGCGCGTCGGCTGGCGCAACGTCTGGGGACCGCAGGCGCGCGTGGTCGAGTTCTGCGCGACGCGCAACACCCACTACATGCACCAGGCCGCGCTGTCCTTCGTCGGCGACCTGCGTTGCGGCCTGGGGGCGCTGGCCGACGGCCTGCGCGGCGCCTCGACCTGGACGGTGCAGGAAACCCAGGCCCTGCGCGCCCGGCTGCGCGCCATCTACCGCATGGACGAGGACTGGGGACCGGCGGCCATCGTCGACGTGGCGCGCCGGACGCTGCCGTCGAACACCGTGGCCAGCGTCGACAGCGGCGCCCACCGCATCCTGTTCTCCCAGACCTGGCAGAGCCACGAGCCGCGCGCCCTGATGCAGTCCAACGGGCTGTGCACCATGGGCTGCTCGCTGCCGCTGGGCATCGGCGCCAGGCTGGCCGATCCGGGCCGTCCGGTCGCGGTGTTCACCGGCGACGGCTGCCTGGACATGACCCTGGGCGAGCTGATCACCGCGCGCGACTCCGGCGCCCCGGTGATGGTCCTGGTGTTCGCCGACGACAGCCTGTCGCTGATCGACCTCAAGCAGCGCGCCAACGGCCAGCCCGGGCTGGGGGTGGACTTCGGCGCGACCGACTACGCGGCCGTCGCGCGCGCGCTGGGCGGGCTGGGGTTCGAGGTGCGCAGCCGCGCCGAACTCGCCGCGGCGATCACCGAAGCGCTGGCCGCGCCGAAGTTCAGCGTCATCGCCTGCCGGCTGCCGCGCCAGGCCTACGCCGGGCGCATCTGAAGGCGGCGCGCCGCAGCGGACAGAGACTCAGACCGACACGCGGCTGGCGAACAGGTATGCGGCCAGCCGCGAGCGCACCCCTTCGGCGGCCTCGGCGTGGCCGGGACCCAGCGCGATCGCCACCTCGATTCCGCGCGCTCCCTCGGCGGCCCGTACCTGGGCGCCGCGCAGGCCGAACTCGTCCTCGAGCAGCGACTCGACCAGCCGCCGCGCCGCGTCGACGCGCAATCCCGGCTTGAAGACCTTGCCGACGCTGGTCAGGGGAATCTGGTCGACCACGTAGATGCGACGCGGCCAGGCCGGGCGCTCGGCGATGCAGGCCTGGGCGTGCTCCCGCAGGTCCTGCTCGGTGGCCGTGGCGCCGGGGCGCAGCGCGACATAGACCACCGGCAGTTCGCCGGCGTAGGCG
>JAKBBQ010000161.1 GCA_021808405.1 Pseudomonadota bacterium
ATCCGCACGTCGTCCTTGTCGACCTCGGGGATCTCGGCCTTGATGGTGAACTCCTGCTCGCTCTCGCTGATGTCCACCCGCGGCGACCAGTCGACCTTGGCAGCCGACTCGGTGGCCGCCAGGCCGCGGCGCGGCCAGCCGACCGCACGGGTGTAGCGATCGAACATATCCTCGATTTCCTGCCAGGGATCCCATTTGACGATGGCCATGATCGTTTCCTTCACGCGGGACGAAGTGGTGTCAGCCCCGTTTGTCCGGCCCGCTTGCGGAAAGGCGGGGCTCCGGTGGCGAGTTCGCGGCGTTTGTGGTGACGCCGTCGCGATAGATGTAGTTGCGGCGGAACGGGTAGCCGCATTGGGCGGCGCGCAGCCCGGCCGTTCCGGCGCGCGACTCGACGACTCCGTCGGGCCGCGAACCCAGGATCTGGAACAGGGAGATCCAGCCCTGCTCGAAGCCCATCGCCGATCCGGCCAGGTACAGGCGGTAGGCTCGCAGCACCTTGTCGGCGTGCTCCCCCAGCACCCGTTGCGCCTCGTCGATGCGCGCCTCCAGCGAGTCGACCCAGCACCACAGCGTGCGGGCGTAGTGCGGGCGCAGGCATTCGGTGTCCAGCGGCTCCAGGCCGCCGCGCGACAGCGCGTCCATCATCACCCCCACGTGGACCAGCTGGCCGCCGGGGAAGATGTACTTTTCGATGAAATCCCCCATGCCCCCGCTGAGTTGCGGGTTGTCGGTGCCCCCGGCCGTGATGCCGTGGTTGAGCACCAGTCCGCCCGGCCGCAGCAGCCGGCGGATCTTGCCGAAATACACCGGCAGGTTGGGGCGTCCGACATGCTCGACCATGCCCACCGACGCCACCTTGTCGAAGGGTCGGGATTCGTCGACGTCGCGATAGTCCTGCAGCAGCATGCGCACCCGACCCTGCAGCCCCTTGCTCTGGATGAGCCGGTTGACGTAGGCGTGCTGGTTGCGCGACAGCGTGATGCCGGTGGCATCGACCCCGTAGTGCTCTGCGGCCCACAGCAGCAGGCCGCCCCAGCCGGCGCCGATGTCGATCAGGCGCTCGCCCGGGCGCAGCATCAGCTTGCGGCAGATCAGGTCGAGCTTGGCCTCCTGGGCCTGCGCCAGGTCGAAGGAGTCGGAGGCGAAGTAGGCGCATGAATAGACCCGCCGCGGGTCCAGCCAGAGGGCGTAGAAGTCGTCGCTGACGTCGTAATGGTGCTGGATCTGCGCCGCGTCGCGCGTCCGGCTGTGGTGGGTGCGCTCCCAGAGAGCGCGCCGCGCACGCTGCAGCCAGCGCGCCCAGCCGCCCTCCTCGGCGGTGGGGTCGCCGCCCAGCAGCGCCGGCGCAGCGGCCATCAGGTCGCGCATCCGGCCCTCGATTTCCAGCCGGCCCTCGACATAGTCCTCGGCCAGCCGTCCGATCGCCCCCTGGGCCAGGTGCATCAGCGCGCGCATGTCGCGCACCACCAGGCGCAGCGTGGCCTGCGCCGGGCCTATGAGCCGCCCGCCGGGCAGTTCGACCGCGCACGGCATCGGCAGCGCGGCCAGGCGCTGTTCCGCGGGTTGCAACAGCAGTCGGTCGGCAAGCATGGCAGGGGTTCTCCTTGCTGGCGACGACCTTGGTCGGCACGGCCCGAGGCTGCAGCCGGCCCGTCATGCCGCGCCGGCTCCGGCGGCGGGCCACGGCGCAACGCGGGCCGCCCGCTGCCAAGCCGCGTCGCACCGGTCGTCCCAAGGTGCGTCGCATGCGGCAGGGCGCAGCGCCCCCAGTTGCCGGCGGGCGTCGCTGCACCCCTGCTCGGCGGCGCGGCGCAACCACGCCGCCGCCTGTTCCAGATCCCTGGCCACGCCGATGCCGTCGCGCAGCAGCAGGCCCAGCCGGTACTGCGCGGCGCCGAGGTCCTGCTCGGCCGCGGCGCCGAACCAGAATGCCGCCAGCCTGGCGTCGCGCGGCACGCCATGACCCTGCGCGTAGAGGTCGCCGAGGTGGTACTGGGCGAGAGCCTCGCAGCGCGCTGCCGCTTGTTGCAGCCAGGCGGCAGCGGCGCCGTAGTCGCAGGGCAGTTCGCGGCCGCCCTTGAGCATCACTCCGAGCGCGCACTGCGCGCGCGCGTGACCCTGCGCGGCGGCCAGCCCGAACCAGTGCGCAGCCTGTCGCAGCTGCCTGGGGCTGCCTGCGCCCCGGCGCAGCATCCTGGCCAGATGGTACTGCGCACCGGCGTGTCCGTGTTCGGCGGCCTCGCGCAACCATCGAGCGGCCTGGGCCGGGTCGCCGACTGCCAGGCAGCGCAAGCCGCGGCTGTAGGCTTCGCTGCAAGGCTGCGCTGCGGCGCTCGCCGCGGCTGGAGGCTGCGCGCCCGGCTGGCAGGCGCCGCATGCGATGGTGGTTTCACTCATGGTCGTGCTCCAGGCCGGCGCGCGGGCGCGGGGCTGCCGGGCAGCCGCTCGCGACCTGCGGACGCGCCGCGCCGGCCTCAGGGGTGCAGCGGCGACGACACATGGCCCGAGCGCTCGCGCTGCTGGCCGCTGCGAACGATGCTGGCCAGCAGCACCCAGTCGCGCACCAGCGCCTCGATCACGTCGTCGAGCGACAGCACTCCGCTGACCGCGTGGTTGTCGTCGGTGACCGCGAGCCGGCGCACGCCATGGCTGAACATGGCCTGCATCGCGTCGACCAGGTCGTCGCCCTCGGCGATGGTCGACACCCCGGTGCTCATGACCTCGCCGACCAGGGTTTCGCGCGGTGGCGCGCCGGCGGCGACAGCCTTGAGCACGATGTCGCGATCGGTCAGGATTCCCAGCAGGCGGTTCGACTGGCTGCCGTCGGTGACGATCAGCGCGCCGACATGCTGCTGGTGCATCTGCCGCGCCGCCTCCTGCAGGTTGCGCTCCTGCGGGATATGCACGGTTCCTCGTGTGAAGACTTCCTGTACCTTCATGGCATTCTCCGCTTGGGGGGGGATGGGCCGCGCCGGCGCCGTTCAGCTCGCCGCGCTCCTCGACAGGGCCAGCAGGCTGCGCACTTCCTCGTCGCTGGTCTGCCCGAAATCCTGGTAGAAGCTGCCGACCCCGGCAAAGTTCCGTGGCTGCAGCAATGCCACCAGGTCATGCGGGGGCAAGCCCAGCGCCTGCGCCGTGCCGACCGGCGCAACCGGGGTGGCGACGATCAGCCGCGCCGGCGCCGCCCGCCGCAGCACCGCCAGCGCCGCGCGCATCGACGCTCCGGTGGCGATGCCGTCGTCGACCAGCACCACCGTGCGCGCCTGCAGCCTGGGCGGCGGCCTGTGGCCGCGGTAGGCCTGCTCGCGGCGCTGCAGTTCCTCGCGTTCGCGCAGCAGCACCTGCTGCAGTTGCTCCTGGTCGACGCCGGCGTCGGCGATGACCTCGGGGTTGAGTTCGAGCACGCCGCCTGCGCCGATCGCCCCCATCGCGAGCTCGGGCTGCCGGGGCACGCCGAGCTTGCGCACCACCATCACGTCGAGCTCGGCGCCGAGCGCCCGGGCGACCTCGTAGGCCACCGGTACGCCGCCGCGCGCCAGCCCCAGCACCAGCAGGTCGCCCGCCTGCCCCAGGTCCTGCAGGGCCTGCGCAAGGGCGCGGCCGGCAGCGCGGCGGTCGGCAAAGCGCGTGGCGTCGAACTCGCGGCGGGTCGCGCGCAAGGCTTCGGGTTGTGGAGGAAAGGCACTGGGCATGGACGGCTCCGGCATGCCGGGTGCTCGGCACCCGGCGCCCCGGCTGGGGGCTGACCTTGGCTGCACTGTAGGAAGCCGGCTCGCGCGCGTCCTTGACCCATGTCAGCATGGCCGAGGCGCCGCGCCGGCTCACAGCAGCCCGGCGACCACGTTGACCGTCAAGGCCAGGATGAACACATTGAAGAAGAACGCCGTCACGCTGTGCAGCAGCGCGATGTGGCGCAGCGTCCGGCCACGGATCTCGACGTCCGAGGTCTGGAAGGTCATGCTCAGCACCACCGCGAAATACAGGTAGTCCCAGTAGTCCGGGGGTTTGTCGCCGGGGAAGTCGAGTGCCGGCTGGCCTCGCATGCGCTCCAGGTGGTCGACATGGGCGTAGGCCTGTGCGAACACCACGCTGAAGAACAGCCACGACAGCACGATGCTGGCGCCGGCCAGCGGCAGGTCGCCTGGCCGGCCGGCATGGCCGGCATGCAACTCCAGGCGCAGTGCCAGCAGCACCACCCCGGAGACCAGCGCGGAGAACACCAGCACCGCCCAGCGACCGCGCACCTGCTGCTCGGCGCGGCGTGCCATCGCCTGCGGCCCGCTGCGAGCCATCATCCAGGCGATCGAGCCCAGGTAGCCGGCGCTGCCGAGGTCGAAGGCCAGCAGCATCGCCCGCGCGGGCCCGAAGCGCGCCTGCAGCGCGCCACCCAGCACCAGGGTGAGCAGCATCGAGGCGCTCAGCCGGGGGTGCAGCAGCACCATCTGGAGCGGGCGGAAGCGGTGGGCCATGGCTTGCGTCGGGCGCGCCGCTTCAGTGTACCCAGCCGGTTCATGACTGGTTGTGAGATCGTGGTTATCCCTAGAATCGTGTTTTGCGGCGACGCCGGCCGCACCAGCCCGGCGCGTTCCGATCCTGTGCCTTGCCGACGCCATGACCGACTCCCCGATACCCGAACTGGCCCATATCTCCCCTCGCGACAAGGCGGAAATCCTGGCGCAGGCGCTTCCGTACATCCGCAAGTTCCACGGGAAGACCCTGGTCATCAAGTACGGAGGCAACGCGATGACCGACCCCGCGCTGCAGCAGGATTTCGCCGAGGACGTCGTGCTGCTCAAGCTGGTCGGCATGAATCCGGTGGTGGTGCATGGCGGCGGACCGCAGATCGACGAGGCGCTGGCGAAGATCGGCAAGAAGGGAACCTTCATCCAGGGCATGCGGGTGACCGACGCGGAGACCATGGAAGTGGTCGAGTGGGTGCTGGCCGGCCAGGTGCAGCAGGACATCGTCGGACTGATCAACTTCGCCGGCGGCAAGGCGGTCGGCCTGACCGGACGCGACGGCGGGATGATCCGGGCGCGCAAGCTGCGCATGCGCGACCGCCAGAACCCGGAACTCGAGCACGACGTCGGCCAGGTCGGTGAAATCGAGGCCATCGACCCGTCGGTGGTCAAGGCGCTGCAGGACGACCAGTTCATTCCGGTCATCTCCCCGCTGGGCTTCGGGGCCGACAACGAGAACTACAACATCAACGCCGACGTGGTCGCCGGCAAGCTGGCCGAGGTGTTGAAGGCGGAAAAGCTGGTGCTGCTGACGAACACCCCGGGGGTGCTGAACAAGGCGGGCGAACTGCTGACCGACCTGACCGCGCGCGAGATCGACGAGATGTTCGCCGACGGCAGCATCTCCGGCGGGATGCTGCCGAAGATCTCCTCGGCGCTGGACGCGGCGCGTTCGGGGGTCAACTCGGTGCACATCATCGACGGCCGCATTCCCCACGCGATGTTGCTGGAGATCCTGACCGAACAGGCCTTCGGCACGATGATCCGTTCGCATTGAACGATCGCACTTGCGGCAGCCCCCGCGGCCCCGCGCGCGCGGCGCGCGGCGGCCGGGTCTGGCTGTTCGACATGGACGACACCCTGCACGATGCGTCGTGGCGGGTGTTCCCGAGCATGCGCGCCCAGATGAGCGCCTACATCCAGCGCCACCTGGGGGTCGATGCCGCGGGTGCCGACTCGCTGCGCAGGCAGTTCTGGGCGCGCTACGGCGCCACGCTGCTCGGGCTGGTTCGCGAGCATGGGGTGCGCGCCGACCATTTCCTCGCCGAGACCCACCGTTTCACCGACCTGGCGCGGCTGCTGCGCTGCGACGCCACGCAGCGCGCCGCGCTGCGCCGGCTGGGCGGGCGCAAGTACGTGCTGACCAATGCGCCGCGCGCCTATGCGGTGCGGGTGCTCGACAGCCTGGGGTTGCTGCGCGAGTTCGACCGGGTGATCGCGATCGAGGACATGCGGCAGTTCGGGCGCTTGCGACCGAAGCCCGACACCCGGATGCTGCGCCACGTGCTCGGTCGACTGCGGCTGCGGCCCGCGCAATGCGTGCTGGTCGAAGACACCCTGGGGCACCTGCGCGCGGCGCGTTCGCTGGGGATCCGCGGCGTCTGGTTCACCCGCTACGCCGGCCATGCGCGGGCGGCGGGGGCGCAGGCGCCGCGCGCGCAGGCCCCGCGCGGGCATGGCCGGCCCGCCTGGCTGAGCGCGCGCACCACCGACCTGGGGCGCCTGGAGCGGCTGTTGCGCGCGCCACCGCGCTGACGGGCGGCGCGCTGCGGCATGCGAGAATCCACACGCCATGCCCGACAGCGCCGATTCCGCGGCCGATCCCGCAGCCGATCCCCCGGCCGATCCCGACGCGCCGGCGGTGGCCACGCGCCGACGCGCGGCTCCCGGGCAGCGCCGCGAGCAGATCCTGCAGTGCCTGGCGCAGATGCTCGAGCAGCAGCGCGCCGAACGCGTGACCACCGCGGCGTTGGCGGCCCGGCTGCAGGTATCGGAGGCCGCGCTGTACCGACACTTCGCCAGCAAGGCGCAGATGTTCGAGGCCTTGATCGATTTCATCGAAAGCTCGCTGTTCGGGCTGGTCGCCCAGATCGAGGCCCAGCAGCCGTCGGGGCTGGCGCAGGCGGTGCGCATGGTGCATGCGCTGCTGGCTTTCGCCGAGCGCAACCCCGGGCTGTGCCGGCTGCTCACCGGCGATGCGCTGGTCGGCGAGCCCGCGCGGCTGGGCGAGCGCGTGCAGCGCCTGCTGGCGCGCCTGGAGGCCTCGGTACGCCAGAGCCTGAAGCTGGCGCTGCAGCAAGGCGGCGTGGGCCCGGGCTTCGAGCCGGCCGAGCGCGCGCGCTGGCTGCTGACCTACGCCCGCGGCGGGCTGGCGCTGCATGGCCGCGACGCCGGGTCGGCGCGACCGGCGAACGACCAGGCGGCGCTGCTGGCGTTGCTCGGCGGTGGTTGACAAATCCGCCGAATTCAGAAATAGTACGACCGTTCGTTTCTTTTGGCCGCCCAGATGCCGCGGGCGGGGGCGGTCGTGCCCCTGCGCGGCGACAAGCGAGCCGGCAGCCCCCGATGACCCGCAGACCATCCATCCCGATCCCGATCCCGAACGTCGATCCGGTCGCCTCCGGCGAGGCGTCCGGCAAGGGGCGGCAGACGCGCCGCGCGATCCTCGATTGCGCGCTGCAGATGGCCGGGCGCATCGGCCTGGAGGGCTTGTCGATCGGCGTGCTGGCCGACCGCATGCACATGAGCAAGTCAGGGGTCTTCGCCCACTTCGGTTCGCGCGAGGAACTGCAGATCTCGGTCATCCGGCACTACCACCAGTTGTTCGAAGCCGAGGTGTTCTATCCGGCGCTGCAGCAGCCACGCGGCCTGCCGCGGCTGCACGCCCTGTTCGATCGCTGGCTGCAGCAGGTCAGCCGCGAGGTCGAGACCGGCTGCATCTACATTTCGGGCGCGGTGGAGTTCGACGACCGGCCGGGCCCGGTGCGCGATGCGCTGGTGCTGATGGTGCAGACCTGGCACGACGCGCTCAGGCGAGCGATCGAGCAGGCGGTCGACGCGGGCCACCTGCGCGCGGACACGCCGGCGCAGCAGGTGCTGTTCGAACTCCACGGGCTGATCCTGGCGCTGCACCACGATGCTCGTTTCCTGCGCGTTCCCGGCGGCGTGGCCATGGCGCGCCGCGGCTATGTCCGGGTGCTCGGCTGCTGGGCCAGCGCCAGCGGTGCCCGGCTTGTCGAGCAAATGTCGTCTGTCGAAGGCTGAGCCCTTCGCCCTTCCCATCGTTGTCGTTCCGAGGAGACCCGCAATGCCCAGCTACACGCCGCCGCTGCG
>JAKBBQ010000162.1 GCA_021808405.1 Pseudomonadota bacterium
GTACAGCCCCTGCGCCGACGCCAGGCCGATGCTGTGGATGTCGGTGACCAGCAGCAACAGCCCGGCCAGCTTCATCGTCTTGGTGATGCCGAACTGGGTGGCCTGCTTGATCGAGTTCACGGCGTCGCCGCCGGCGTTGGCCAGGCCCAGCACCTGCGCCTTCGAGGCCTGCGCCTGCAGCAGGTAGGACGAGAAGTCCGACGAGCTCAGCGGCGCGTACACCTGCCCCAGCACCTTGCCGCCGCTGGCGTTGACCACCTTCGCCGCGTCGCTCTCCAGCGACTTGCCGAAGGCGTAGTTGGCGGTCAGGAAGTACCAGGTCTTGCCTCCCTTGGCGACGATGGCCTTGGCCGTTCCGCGCGCCAGCGCGGTGGTGTTGTAGGCGTACATGTCGGTGTACGGGGTGCACTGCTTGCCGACGATGGTCGACGCGCCGGCTCCGACCACCATCATCGGCCGCTTGTACTGCGCGGCCACCGGCTCCATCGCCAGCGCGGTCGCGCTGTTGGTGCCGGCGACCAGCATGTCGGCGCCGTCCTGGCTGAAGAATTCCTTGGCCTTCGCTGCCGCCAGGTCGGCCTTGTTCTGGTGGTCGAAGGTCATCAAGTCGATCTTGCGGCCCAGCACCTTGCCGCCGAAGTCGTGGATCGCCATCTTGATCGCGGCGACGCCGCCGGGCCCGTCGACCGCGGAGTACACACCGGACATGTCGGTGATGAAGGCGATCTTCACCGGAGCGGCTGCCTGCGCCGATGCGGCGCACAGGGCGAGCGCGCCCGCCACCGCGACACTCAAGCGGGTCATTTTCATGCGAGTCTCCTTGTTGTTGCGTTGTCCACCCAACACTACACACCGAGCAGCTTTTCCAGCTGTTCGCGCTTGCCCGGCAGTTGCTCGCGAGAGAACTGCTCGACAATCCTGCCGCGCTCCATCACGTAGAAGTGATCGGCCAGACGCGCCGAGAAATGAAAATTCTGCTCCACCAGCAGGATGGAGAATCCCCGGTCGCGCAACGCGGCGATCGCCCGCCCCAGCGCCTGCACGATCACCGGCGCCAGGCCCTCGGAAATCTCGTCCAGCAGCAGCAGCCGGGCGCCGGTGCGCAGGATGCGCGCCAGCGCCAGCATCTGCTGCTCGCCGCCGGACAGGCGCGAGCCGGGGCTGCGCGCGCGCTCCTTGAGGTTCGGGAACAGCTGGTCGATCTCCTGCAGGCTCAGGCCCTCGAAGCCGGTGCGCAGCAGCGGCGGCAGCAGCAGGTTCTCGCGCGTCGACAGGCTGGCGAAGATGCCCCTTTCCTCCGGGCAGTAGCCGACCCCCAGGCCGGCGATGCGATGCGGCGCGACCCGCGCCAGGTCATGCCCGAACACCCGCACGCTGCCGCTGCGCGCGCTGGTCAGGCCCATGATCGCTCGCAGCGTGCTGCTGCGCCCCGCGCCGTTGCGCCCGAGCAGGCACACCGTGCTGCCCGTGGGCACCTGCAGATCGACGCCGTGCAGCACGTGCGATTCGCCGTACCACGCATGCAGCCCGCGGATGTCCAGCGCGAGTTCACCGGCGGCCGCGGCAGTCGATGCCTGCGGCGCTTGCGCGGCCTGCAGTCCGGCTTGCGCGCTCACGCCGCCAGCTCCTCGGTCGCCTCGCCCATGTAGGCGCTGATCACCTCGGGGTTCGCGGCGACTTCGGCGTAGCTGCCCTCGGCCAGCTTGCGCCCGCGCTGCATCACGGTGACGCGGTCGCAGATGCGCGCGATGACCGACATGTTGTGCTCGACCATCAGCACCGTGCGGCCGCTGGCGACGCGGGCGATCAATTCGGTCACCCGCTCCACGTCCTCGTGGCCCAGCCCCTGCGTGGGCTCGTCGAGCAGCAGCATGCGCGGCTCCAGCGCGAGGGTGGTCGCCAGTTCCAGCGCCCGCTTGTGGCCATAGGGCAGGTTGACCGCCAGTTCCCCCGCCTGGCCCGCCAGGCCGACCTGCTCCAGATAGTGCATCGCGCGCTCGTCGAGCCGCGCCAGGCGGGCCGGCGAGGCCCAGAACTGCCATGCCATGCCGGCGGCGCGCTGCATGCCCACGCGCACGTTCTCCAGCAGGCTCATGTGGCCGAAGGTGGCGCTGATCTGGAACGAACGCACCAATCCCAGCCGCGCCACCTGCGCCGGCCGCATGCGGGTGATGTCGCGCTGCGCGAAGCGGATGCTGCCCGCGGTCGGCTCGAGGAATTTGGTCAACAGGTTGAAGCAGGTGGTCTTGCCGGCCCCGTTGGGCCCGACCAGCGCATGGATCGAACCCTCGGTTACATCGAGGTCGACGTCCTGGACAGCGGCAAATCCGGAAAACTGCTTGGTCAGCCCTCGGGCTTGCAGGATCGGCTCGTTCGACATGAAGGGATGGGAGATCGGAAGGCGCATTTTGCGGCACTGCAGCGTCGCGATACAAGTCTCGATGCTTGGGACAAACCCTCGACGCGCGCGCGGGTCGGGCGGCCCGCCGGCGGGCCGCAGCGTGCCGGATCGAGCCGTTTCCACACGCCAAGGATGGGTTTAACGAGCATGGACAATCCGGCCATGCTCGTCGAACTGCCCACGCCGCCCGCTGCCCGCGCCGACCTCGAGGGCCACGCGCCGTGGCTGGCGCTGCGCCAGGACTTCGTCCGGCTCGGTCCCGAATTCCACAGCGCGACCCCGCCCGAGGGCCTGCCGCGGCCGCGGCTGCGGCTGGTCAGCGCAGACGCCGCGCAACTGCTCGGACTCGAGCCCCCCGCCGACGATGCGGCGCGCGGGCGCTGGGCGCAGGCCTTCAGCGGCAACCTCGCCGCGGGGGACGGCAGCGCGATCTGCACGGTGTACGCCGGGCACCAGTTCGGCAACTGGGCCGGACAACTCGGCGACGGGCGAGCCCACTTGCTCGGCGAGGCCGCGGCACGCGACCCGCGACAGGCGCTGGGGCATGGCTGGTGGGAGGTGCAGCTCAAGGGGGCCGGAGCGACGCCCTACTCCCGCCATGCCGACGGCCGCGCGGTGCTGCGCTCGTCGATCCGCGAGTTCCTGGCCAGCGAGGCGATGTGGCACCTGGGGGTGCCGACGACCCGCGCGCTGTGCCTGGTCGACTCGGACCTTGCGGTACGTCGCGAGCGACTGGAGACGGCCGCGGTGGTCGCGCGCCTGAGCCCGAGCTTCCTGCGCTTCGGCCATTTCGAGCATTTCAGCCACAGCGGCCGCCACGACGCGCTGCGTCGGCTGGTCGACTACACGATCGAGCGCCTGTATCCGGCCTGCGCCGATGCCGCCAATCCGGCGCTGGCGCTGCTGCGCGAGGTCGTCGCGACGACCGCCGCGCTGATCGCCGGCTGGCAGGCACTGGGCTTCGTGCACGGAGTCATGAACACCGACAACATGTCGATCCTGGGCTGGACCGTGGATTACGGCCCGTTCGGCTTCGTCGACGCGTTCGACCCGGCCTACACCCCCAACACCAGCGATACCTGGCAGCGCTACGCCTGGGCGCGGCAACCCGCGGTGGCTCGCTGGAACCTGCTGGCGCTGGCCAGCGCGCTGGTGCCGCTGGTCGACGACCGCCAGGCCCTGGCCGACAGCGTGGAGGATTTCGGCGAAGCCTTCGCCGCGCGGATGCGGCGGCGCATGCACGACAAGCTCGGACTGGGCCCCGAGCAGCCGGGCGACGGCGAACTGGTGCAGGATTGGCTGGACCTGCTGCGCGCCTGCGGCGCCGACTGGACGCTGGCGCACCGCCTGCTGGCGCAGGTGGTCGCGAATCCGGAAATTCCGCCGCCCGATGCCTTCGCCGGCCAGTTCCGGCGCTGGCCGCAGCGCCTGGCGGACTGGCTGGCGCGGCTGCGCCAGCGCCTGCAGCCGCTGAGCGCGCCGCAGCGCGAACAGCGTCTGCGCGACATGCTGCACGGCAACCCCTGCTACGTGCCGCGGCACCACCTGCTGCAGCACGCGATCGAGCAGGCGCAACAGGGAGACTTCGCTGCCGCGCAGCGGCTGCACAGGGTCTGGCGCAGGCCCTACGACGAACAGGCCGACGCCGCCGACCTGGCCGCGCCGCCACCGCCGGACGCCGCGGCGGCCGTGCTGTCGTGTTCGTCCTGAGCGCCGCGGCACGGAAGGCGCACAATATCGCATCGACCGGGCAGCCGCAGGCGGCTGCCGGCCCCTACCCCTGTCGACGATGAAGGCTCCCGACCCCGACAAGCCCAGCGACTGGCGCGAGCGCCTGAGCGACGAGCAATACCAGGTGACCCGCTGCAGCGCCACCGAGGCGCCGTTCAGCGGCAAGTACTGGAACCATCACGCACGGGGCGAGTACCGCTGCGTCTGCTGCGGCGCCCCGCTGTTCGAGTCGGCCAGCAAGTTCGACTCGGGCACCGGCTGGCCGAGCTTCAGCGCGCCGGCAGCCGCCGCGCGCATCGACGAGCAACTCGACCGCAGCCATGGCATGCGGCGCACCGAGGTGCGCTGCGCGGCCTGCGACGCCCATCTGGGCCATCTGTTTCCCGACGGTCCGGGCCCGAGCGGGCTGCGGTATTGCGTCAATTCGGCGGCGCTGGATTTCCAGCCCGAGGACAAAAATCCGGCGGGGAACGCGAGCGAGGCCGAATGAAACTGCTGTTCGACTTTTTCCCGATATTGCTTTTTTTCGTCGCCTTCAAGTTCGGCGGCATCTACGTCGCGACCGCGGTGGCGATCGCCGCGACCATCCTTCAAATCGCCTGGATCTGGCTGCGCGGGCGTCGCGTCGAACCGATGCTGTGGGTCAGCCTGATCATCGTCGTGCTGTTCGGCGGCGCCACGCTGGTGCTGCACGACCAGACCTTCATCAAGTGGAAACCCACGGTGCTCTATTGGGTATTCGCGCTCAGCCTGGCCGGCGGCCAGCTGCTGTGGCGGCGCAACCTGATCCGCTCGCTGCTGGGCAGCCAGATGGATCTGCCCGAGGCCGCGTGGACTCGCCTGAACTGGTCGTGGACCGCCTATTTCACCCTGATGGGAGTGGTCAACCTGTGGGTCGCCTACCGTTTCTCGACCGCCACCTGGGTGAATTTCAAGCTGTTCGGCAGCCTCGGCCTGACCCTGGTGTTCGCGCTGCTGCAGTCGCTGCTGATCGCCCGCTACCTGCCGTCCAAGTCCTCCTGACGTGCAGAGCCGACAGCAGCGCATCGAGGGCCTGCTGCGCGAGGCCTTCCCCGGTGACCCGGTGAGCGTCGACGACCTGTCGGCGCAGCATCGCGGCCACGCCGGATTCGATGCGCTGGGCAGCCATTTCCAGGTGCGGATCCGCAGTCCGCGCTTTGCCGGCCTGGGGGCGCTTGCGCGCCACCGCCTCGTGTATGATGCCCTGGGCCCGCTGCTGCGCCAGGAGGTGCATTCGATCACCCTGGACCTGCGTCCGGAGTGACAGGCCGGGCAGGCCGGGCCGCGCTCGTCGGGCGCTACGGCCGATGCCAGCCGATCGCAGCCGATCCGACCCGGATTATTCGCCGGTTTTTTCTCCTCCATTCCTGGTTGATTTTTCCATGACCCCGATTCGTTCGAAATTCCTGCCGGCCGCGCTGGCCTTGGCGCTGGCCAGCCCGTTGGCGCTGGCGCAGACCGCGGCCACCGTCAATGGCAAGGCCATTTCCCAGTCCTTTGTCGACAGCGTGGCCGCGCTGATGGCCAAGCAGGCCGGCCAGCCGGTGACCCCGCAACTCAGGGAACAGATCAAGAAACAGATGATCCTGCGCGAGGTGGTCGTGCAGGAGGCCGAAAAACAGGGTCTGCTGAAAAGCCCGCAAATCCAGGACCAGCTGAAAATCGACCGCCAGAACGTGCTGATCCATGCCGTGCTGGCAGCCTACCTGCAAAAGCACCCGGTCAGTCAGGCGGAAATCCAGGCCCAGTACGACAAATTCGCCAAGTCCTTCGGCCACACCGAATACGAGGCGCAGCACATCCTGGTGCCCACCCGCAAGGAAGCCGAGGACGTGATCGCCCAGCTGGAAAAGGGCGCCAAATTCTCGGAGCTGGCGAAGAAAGATTCGAAGGACACCGGTTCGGCGGCCAACGGCGGTCGCCTCGGCTGGTCGACCCCGGGCAATTACGTGCCGGCCTTCGCCAGTGCGCTGATGAAGCTCAAGCCCGGCCAGTACACCACCACCCCGGTGCAGACCCAGTTCGGCTGGCATGTGATCAAGCTCGACCAGACGCGCCCGGCCAAGCCGCCGACCTTGCAGCAACTGCAGCCCCAGATCGTCGAGGAACTGCAGCGCGAAGCCATCCAGAAATACCAGCAGCAACTGCTGGCCGGCGCCAAGGTCACCCAGTGATCGAAGCGGCGGCGCCCGCCGCCGCTTCCGCCCCTTCCGCCGGCGCCGCCGGCGGAAGGCCGACCAGGTCGCGCAAGTCGGCCTCGCTCAAGGTTTCCTGCTGCAGCAGCCTGGCCGCCGCCAGTTCGAGGGTCGGGCGGCGTTGCTGCAGGATCGAGCGGGCGCGCTCGAAGGCGGAGTCGACCAGCGCGCGCACCGCGCAGTCGATTTCCCGCGCCGTCTGCTCGCTGTAGTTGCGCGTGGGCGGAACGGGGGTTCCCAGCATGGTCTGCGGCGCGTCCTCGAGCGCGACCTGCCCCAGCGAATCGACCATCGCATAGCGCGTGACCATGCTGCGCGCAATGTCGCTGACCTTGGCGAGGTCGTCGGCGGCGCCGGTGGAAAGCACCCCGAACACCAGCGACTCGGCCGCCCGCCCGCCCATCAGCATGGCCATCTTGTTCTCCAGTTCAGGCCGGGTCATCAGGTAGCGGTCCTCGGTGGGGCGCTGGATGGTGTAGCCCAGCGAACCGATGCCTCGCGGGATGATCGACACCTTGTGCACCACCTCGTTGCCCGGCAGGCTCATCGCGACCAGCGCGTGGCCCATCTCGTGGTGGGCGACGATCTCCCGCTCGTGCGGGTTGAGCAGCCGGTTGCGCTTTTCCAGCCCGGCGACGATGCGCTCGACCGCCCGCGTGAAATGGCCGGCGGTGACCGCGGGGGCGTTGTCCCGGGTGGCCAGCAGCGCCGCCTCGTTGACCAGGTTGGCCAGGTCGGCTCCCGAGAATCCCGGGGTCAGCGCGGCCACCTGCTCCAGATCCACCTGCGGGTCGAGGCGCACCTTGCGCACATGCACCCGCAGGATCTGCACCCGGCCGACCTTGTCGGGGCGGTCGACCAGCACCTGGCGGTCGAAGCGTCCGGCTCGCAGCAGCGCGGGGTCGAGGATTTCCGGGCGGTTGGTCGCCGCCAGGATGACCAGGCCCGAGCTGGGATCGAAGCCGTCGAGTTCGACCAGCAGCTGGTTCAGGGTCTGTTCCTTTTCGTCGTGGCCGCCGCCGAACGGGGCAGCGCCCCGCGCCCTCCCGAGGGCGTCGAGTTCGTCGATGAAAATGATCGTCGGCGCCTTCGCCCTCGCCTGCTCGAACAGGTCGCGAACCCGCGACGCGCCGACGCCTACGAACATTTCGACGAACTCCGAGCCGCTGATCGAAAAGAACGGAACCCCGGCCTCGCCCGCCACCGCGCGCGCCAGCAGGGTCTTGCCGGTTCCCGGGGGACCGACCAGCAGGATGCCCTTGGGTGCGCGAGCGCCGAGGCGGCCGCGGCCCTTCGGGTCCTTGAGGAATTCGACGACTTCCTGCAGCTCCTGCTTGGCTTCGTCGACCCCGGCGACGTCGGCGTAGCTGACCCCGGTGCTGTTTTCCATGTAGACCTTGGCGCGGCTCTTGCCGATGGACATGAAGCCGCCGCCCAGGCCCTGCCGGTCGGC
>JAKBBQ010000163.1 GCA_021808405.1 Pseudomonadota bacterium
CAGCGGGCGCTGCGGCAGCGGCCGCCGCGGCAGGCGGCGCCGCAGGCGCAGGCGCCGCCACCGCCGCAGGCGCGGCCGCGGCCAGCGCCGAGGCCTTGCGCAAGTCGATCTCCAGCTCGCCGTACTTCAGATGAAACTCGGCAAACTCCGAGGACGATTCCACCAACTGCAAAATCTGCAGGATCTCCGAATAGCTGACTTCGCGCTCCGCCACCTTCTCTCTCCTGTGTCGTGTCTGGTCGGGAAACCCGGCGCCGCGGCCTCAACCCCGCCCGCCGTCGCTGATCGACAGCTCCAGCCCGGGCCTGCGGATATGCAGGCTGCCGCTGCCCTTGCGCAGGCTGAGCGCGCGCAGCAACTCCAGCAGCGTGCCCGCCGGCTGGCCGTCCACCCGCATGGGCTGCGCCGCCAGCATCTCGTCGACCTGGCTGCCCGCGAACATGTAGCGCAACAGCCGCTCGTCGTCGCTGGCCCGCGGATACTTGCTGCGCAGATTCGCCACCGCAGGCGCCGGCGCGCTGGGCTGCAGCCCAATGGCCGCCGAGCCGTTGTGCACGATGCGGTCGAGCACCTGCGGATCCACCGGCGCCAGCAACTTGCCGTAGTACCCCAGCGCGTACTTCTTCACCTCGTTGGGCACGATGCGGTAGCGCTCCTTGTGCACGATGTTCAGCACCGCCTGCGTGCCCACGAACTGCGCGAACGGCGTGATCATGATCGGGTACCCCAGCTCCTGGCGCACCCGCGCGCACTCGTGCAGCAGCTCGGGAAACTTGTCCTCGATCCCCGCGTGCTGCAGCTGGGACTTGAAGTTGCTCAGCATGCCCCCCGGCACCTGGTGCTCGTAGTGGAAGGCGTCGTACTCCAGCGGCACCCCCACCGGCTTGCCCTCGCGCTCGGCTATGCCCGCGAAATGCTCGCTCAGCCGCTGCATGCGCGCGTCGTCCACCCCCACCTCGTAGCCCATCGCCCGCAGGTTGCGCGCCGTCGTCTGCGTGGCCGGCTGCGCCGCCCCGTTGGCCAGCGGCGCGATCGACGTGTGCAGCTGGTCGGCCCCGTGCGCCACCGCCTCCAGGTACACCAGCGGCGCCAGCCCCGTCAGGCAGTGGCTGTGAATCTCCAGCGGCACCTCGCCGATCACCGCCTTGATCGCCGGCACCAGCGTGCGGATGCGGTCCACCGTCAGCAAACCGCCCGCGTCCTTGAGCATGATGCTGTCCACGCGCCCGCGCTGCACCAGCTCGCGCGCCGTGTTCACGTACAGCTCGTCGGTGTGCACCGGGCTGACGCTGTACGACAGCGCACCGAAGGTGCGCACTCCCAGGCGCCTGGCCACGTCGGTGGACGCCAGCATGTTGTCCACGTCGTTGAGTCCGTCGAAGCAGCCCACCACCCGGAAGCCGTTGGCCACCAGCCGCTCGACCCACAGCTCGATGATGTCGTCGGGCATGACGTCGAAGGCGACGATGTTCTTGCTGCGCACCAGAGCGCGCAGCGGCGTCTTGCGCACCTTCTCGCGCATCAGGCGGATCCGCTGCCACGGGTCCTCCTTCAGGTAGCGTACGCAGACGTCGAACTGGATGGTTCCGGCGAGGTCGATCTGGTCGAATCCGCACTCGTCGAAGATCTCCGCCACCGGCAGCATGTGGGCGGTGGTCATGCGGGTCGCCCACAGGCACTGATGGGCGTCGCGCAACGTGGTATCGATGATTCCTACCGATTTCATGGGATCTCCGTGGGAATGCGCGGCGGGCGGGGTCACTTGGACGTGAAGCCCCCGTCGACATACAGGGTCTGGCCGGTGATGAACTCGCCGGCGCGCGAGGCCAGCAGCAGCGCGACCCCGTGCAGGTCCTCGGCGCGGCCGTTGCGACCGACCATGGTGCGGGTGGCCAGTTCGGCGACCACCGCGGGCTGCGCGGTGATCGACGCGGTCAGCTCGGTCGGGATGTAGCCCGGAGCGATGGCGTTGCACAGCACGCCGTCGGCGGACCAGGCCTCGGCCATCGCGCGGGTGAGCTGCACCACCCCGCCCTTGCTGGCGCCGTAGGCCACGCTGTTGGGAAAGGCGCGCACGCTCTGCAGCGACGCGATGTTGATGATCCGCCCCCAGTGCTGCTGACGCATCGCCGGAACCAGGCATTGGGCGAGCAGGAAGGGCACCGTCAGGTTCAGCCGCAGCGTGCGCTCCCAAACCTCCGGGGGGGTTTCCAGCGCCGGCATGCGGGGGTTGATCCCCGCTGCGTTGAGCAGGATGTCGGGAGGGCCGAAGGGTTCGGCGGCGCGCGCCGCGATGTCGGCGAAGCAGGCGCTGTCCAGCAGGTCGCAGGCCAGCACCGCGGCGCTGCCGCCTTCGGCGCCGATGGCCTGCAGCGTGGCGTCGAGTTGGGCCCGGCGGCGCGCCAGCAGCAGAACCTGGGCGCCGGCCTTCGCGAAAGCGCAGGCCAGCGACTGGCCGATTCCCGACGAAGCGCCGGTGACCAGCGCGACGCGGCCGCGGATGTCGAACAGATCGTAAGGATTTTCCATCGCAGGGCAGGAGAAAGCACAGGGTTGCGGCCGCCGCCGGCGGCCGCTCAGGCGCGCGCCAATCCCGAGCCGAAGCGCGGGTCGCGCGCGGCCACCAGGGTGCCGTCGCTGCGGCAGGTGATCGCCGAGGCAGGGCCGTAGTACTCGGCGGTGTCGATGCGGCGCGCCCCCGGCAGCAGGTCGATCAACTCGGCCTCGCATTCGGGCTCACCGGCCATGCTGGTCGACACCCGCGGCAGCGCCAGGGTGTGCTCGAGATCGGCCGCGTAATGCACCCGATCGACGATGGCCTGCAGCACGATCGCCGGGATGCGGTGGCCGCCGGGCGAACCCACGACATGGCGTGTCGAGTCGGGTTCGCGGAAGAACACCGGGCACAGGTTGGTCAGCGGCTGCACGCTGCCGTCGCGGCGATCGGCCGCGTACAGGTTCGCCCCGCAGTTCAGCAGCAGTCCGGTGTCGCCGGCGACCAGCGCGGAGCCGAACCACAACGGCCCGTGGGTGAAGGTGCAGGCCACCAGGGTGCCGTCGGCATCGGCCGCGCACAGGTGGGTGGTGTGCTGACTCGGCGCGACCAGCGGCTGCCAGTGCGCCAGCCGCTGCTTCCACGCCGCGGCCAGCGCGTCGACCACGGCGCGCAGGTACTCGGCGCTGCGCGCGGCGCCCAGCCGCGAGGGCTGCAGCGCTTGCAGCGCCCCGGCCAGCACGCCGAACGCCGAGCCGGTCGGATCGGCGCCGTGCACGTGGACACCCTGGTGCTCGACCGTTTGCGCGGGCTCCACGCGCACCCCGTCGCCGGCCAGGTCGGCGAGCTCGAGCGCGCCGCCCGCGCCGCGCACGCTGGAGCAGATCGCATCGGGCAGCCCGCCCTCGCGCCAGCCCGCCAGCCCGCGCCGGGCGAGCAGCCGCAGCACCTCGGCCACCGGCTCCACGCGCAGGCTCTGGCCTTCCCGGCAGGGGCGGCCGTCGCGGAAATACAGGTCCTGGAAGGCCTGCGAAAGCGAACCGTGCACGCTGGAGGCCCAGCGCAGCGCGCGCGCGAGGTCGGCCGACACCGCGTAGCCCTGCGAGGCCAGGGCGATGGCCGGGGCGAACAGGTCGGCCATCGGCAGGCGCGCCCCCGCGGCATGCGCGGCGAACAGCCCCGGCACCACCGCCGGCACCGAAACCGACGCGCCGCCGTGGACGAAGGGCTCGATCCGCGGCGCCTGCCGCAACTGCCGCGGGTCGAACGCGGCGGGCACCGTGGTATTGAAATGCACGCACTGCGGCACCGCGAACCGCGGCGAGTCGACGACCAGGAAGCCGCCGTAGCCGCCCAGCCCGCAGTTGGCCGGGTCGACCACGGTCAGCGCCAGCGCCGTGGCGATCGCCGCGTCGACGGCGTTGCCGCCGTGGCGCAGAGCGAAGGCCCCGGCGTCGGCTGCCGCCTGCTGGGAGGCGACGACCACTCCTCGCGAGCCGACCTGAAGGGTCATCGCCTGCTCCCGCTCAATGGAAGTTCAGCTGCTTCTCGGCCTTGTCGAGGTCGGTGTAGTCCAGGTAGGTCTTCAGCCAGGCGTCGGGATCCTTGGCGTACTTGGCCGGAATCTTCCCGCTCTGCGCCAGGGTCTGGAGGATGATGGCCGAGGACGGCATGTCGACCCGCGGCGAGGTCACCCCGACCGACTTCATCGCCTGCAGCACGATCGGCACGGCCTTCGGATTGCGCATCTTCTGGGCGACGATCTTGGCCACGTCCATTTCAGAATGGGTCTTGATGTACTGCATGCCCTCGAGGGTGGCCTTGACGAAGCGGTAGGCGACATCGGGATGCTGCTTCATCATCGCCGGGCTGGCGATCAGTTCCAGGCTTTCCGCGTTGTTCAGCGGCGGACGCTGGGCGATGTAGTGCAGCCCCTTGCCCTGTGCCAGCGCGGTGGCGGCCGCCGGCTCCCACGAGATGAACGCCTGGATTTCACCCTGGCGGAGCATCACCGGGAACGAAGTGACGGTGCCGTAGACATGCTCGAACTTGATGTGCTGGGTCTTCTCGACGTAGCTCAGGATGGCGTCCTGCACCACGCCGATTCCCGGGCTGCCGACCTTCTTGCCGTTGAGATCCTTCCAGTCCTTGATCGAGTCCAGGCCGACCAGCGGGGCGTTGTACTTGGTCACCGACATCAGCATCTTGAACTGCTGGCCGCGGGCGGCCATTTCCATGAACGGAGCCAGGCCGCCGACGACAAAGTCCAGGCTGCCGTTGGCGAACTGCAGCAGCGCCTCGGGCCCGTTGTTGAAGGTCTTGCGCTCGATGCGGATGCCTTCCTTGGCGTAGTAGCCCTCGTGCTGGGCGGCCCAGATGTTGGCGTAGTCGACCTCGGAGCCGACCTCGTCGCCGAGGGTCACGGTGATCATCGGCCGCTTGGCCGGTGCGGTCGCGGCGGACGCCGCGGGAAGGGTGAAGGCGCAGGCCAGCGCGGCCGACGCGATGAACATGCTTTTGCTGATGGCTTTCATGGGTCTCCTCCTGTAGTACTGACGGGCTTGCAAGCGAAGCGGCGGGACCGCCGTCTCAATTCACCGCCTCCCGCGTCGCCGCCGCGGACAATTCGCTGAGCAGTCCCGCGCACTGGGCGCGCAGGGCGGTGAAATCGGGATGCAGCAGTTCGCGCGGCCTGGGCAGCGTGATCTCCAGGTCCAGCTTGATGCGCGCCGGCTTGGCCGACAGGATGATCACCCGGTCGCCGAGGAAGATCGCCTCCTCCAGGTTGTGGGTCACGAACACCACGGTGCGCTTGCGGCGCTGCCAGATGTCCAGCACTTCCTGCTGCATGCGCTCGCGCGTCGGCTGGTCGAGGCTGACGAAGGGCTCGTCCATCAGGATCAGGTCGGCGTCGGTCGCGAACGCGCGCGCGATGGCCACGCGCTGCTTCATTCCGCCGGAGATCTGGTGCGGGTAGTAATGCCGGGAGTCCTGCAGCCCGACCACCGAGATGATGTCGTCGACCACCCGGCGCATTTCGGCGCGGGGCTTCTTCTTGACCTTCAACCCGACCTGGATGTTCTGCTCCACCGTCAGCCAGGGCATGGTCGACGGCTCCTGGAACACCAGCGAGATGTTGTGCTTCTTCGGGTTCGCCGGCTCCCCGCGCACCAGCACGTGCCCGCTGGTCGGGCGCTGCAGCCCCGACATGATCTCCAGCAGCGTGGTCTTGCCGCAGCCACTGGGGCCGCAGACGCAGAGGAACTCGTTCTCCTGGACGTCGAAATCGACGTTCTCGTGGACCTTGAAATCCCCGTATTGGTGGGATTCGCGTACCGCGACCATGACGCGGGAACCGGCGCCTTCCTGCATGATGCGCATCCTTGGGTTGGAGCCTACGGGCTTACAGCGACACCTGCCAGCGCCAGCGGAACAAGCGCTTCTCGGCGAGGAGGATGATTTCGTTGAACACGAAGCCCAGGAAACCGATGAGGATCATCGCGACCACCACCTCGGGAATCTGGAGGATTTCCGAGTAGTTCACCATCATGCGGCCGAGGCCGAGGGAACTGCCCCCGGTCAGCTCGGCGGCGACGATGGTCATCCAGGCCGTTCCGAGCCCGACCCGCATTCCGGCCAGGATGTCGGGAAGCACCGACGGCACCACCGCGTGCAGCAGGATGTAGAACTTGCTGGCGCCGTAGACCTGCAGCACCTTGCGGTGGATGTTCTCCACCCGCCCGACCCCGACCATCGTCGCGGTGAAAATGGGGAAGAACGCCCCGAGGAAGATCAGGAAGGCGTAGCGGGTCATCCCGGTGAAGAAGATGATGGCCAGCGGGATCCACGCGATCGGCGGGATGAAGCGGAAAGGCTCGATGACCACCCGGGTGCTGACGTACCACGACTTCTTCACCCCGAACAACAGGCCGATCGGGATCCCCAGCACTGCGCCGAGACCGAAGCCCACGAGCAGGCGCGCCAGGCTGGCGTCGATGTTCTGCATCAGCGTGTGGCCGAGCAGGTCGCCGTGCAGCGCCAGATGGACGAAGGCGTGGACGATCGCCATCGGCCCGGGAAAGTACGGGGAGGCGAGCCGATCGGACGCGAACTCCCACACCATCAACGTGACGACCAGCGACAGCAGGTTCAGCCCCAGGGTGCGCGCGCGCGCCGACAACGTGGTCTTGGGCTGGGGCCGCGCCGCGGCGGCCGGCTTGGCGGGCGGAACGCCTTGTGCCCGTGCGGCAATCTGGGAATGGTTGGCCATGGCCTGCTTGTCTCCTCTGGCGGGCGCCACGATCGGGTGCGCCCGTTTTGTCTGCTTGTCCGCTTGTCGACATTTAGCCGGAAGCGAGCCGATTGCGGCACATGCTAACCGAGCTGCCGAGCTAGGTAAACTACATCATGTGGATGACATGAGCGTTCGGGGAGACGAATGTAACCCGCGTCGCGCGCAGGCGCAAGCCGTCTGCGCGCACGCCTTGCGGGCGCGCGACAGCCAGTGGCGGGACAGGGGGTATCGCGGCGGTGCGCTCCGGCGCGCCGGAGCGGCGGCGGGCAGCGGCCGCGCTCCAGCGCGTGCGGTCAGGCGCGTGCAGTCAGGCGCCTGCGGTCAGGCGCCTGCGGTCAGGCGCCTGCCGTCGATCGGTCGCGGTCAATGGATGCGCCACTGCACCACGGTGTTCAGCCCCGCGCGGCTGAACAGCAGCGGGCTGCCCGGGGTCTGGGTTTGCTCGGTGCTGCCGTAGGCCGGCAACGCCGTGCCCGACAGCGAGATGCTGGGCGAATACGGCTTGCCCTCGCCCAGGCTCAGGTCCGTCGTCACGGTCTCGGAGGTGAGCGTTCCCTTGACCAGCACGTAATGGGTGATCGGCGTGGTGGGAAAAGCCCCGTTGTTGAGGGAGAAGAAGTCGTAGTAGCCCTCGCCCTGGATGTTGCAGGCCTGTGCCCCGGCGCTGGGCGGCACGTAGGCCGGGACCACCAGCACCCCGTCGACCACGACCGGTAGGTCGGTGATGGTCGCGCTGGCCTGCAGGCTGGTCGGCTGACTCGCTGAGGTCGAGCCGCCCGACGACGATCCCGACGACGAGGCGGCGGTCACCGGGCTCCAGGTGCCGCTGCCGTAGCTGTAGGCCTTGCCCGGTGCGCTCGCCCACAGCGGACTCCAGCCGGCGTTGTTGATGCCGAACACCGTGATGGTGTCGCTGCTGGTCGCCCACAGGTAGGGTTGGCTGCCCAGTTCCTGGTAGCCGACGAATTGCACGGCCTTCAGGTCCTCGGTCGAGCCCAGCGAC
>JAKBBQ010000164.1 GCA_021808405.1 Pseudomonadota bacterium
TGGTGCTGTGGGGCGGCTGGCCGTTCTTCGTCAAGGGCTGGGATTCGCTGCGCACGCGCAACCTGAACATGTTCACGCTGATCGCCCTCGGTGTCGGCGTGGCGTACCTGTACAGCATGGTGGCGCAGCTGGCGCCGCAGATCTTTCCTCCGGCGTTCCGCGATCCGGCCACCGGTGCGGTGGACGTGTACTTCGAGGCGGCCGCGGTGATCGTGACCCTGGTCCTGCTGGGCCAGGTGCTGGAGCTGCGCGCGCGCAGTAACACCAATGCGGCGATCCGCGCGCTGCTGGGCATGGCGCCGAAGATGGCGCGGCGCATCGCGGCCGACGGCTCGGAATCGGACGTTCCGCTCGAGCAGGTGCAGGTGGGCGATCGGCTGCGCGTGCGCCCCGGCGAGAAAATCCCGGTGGACGGCGTGGTGCTGGAAGGCGCTTCGTCGGTGGACGAGTCGATGATCACCGGCGAGCCCATCCCGGCCGAGAAGTCGGGCGGCGACAAAGTGGTGGGCGCTACCGTCAACGGCAGCGGATCGCTGGTCATCGAGGCCCGCCGCGTGGGCGCGGATACGCTGCTGGCACAGATCGTGCATATGGTGTCGGAGGCCTCGCGCAGCCGCGCGCCCATCCAGCGCCTGGCCGACGTCGCAGCCGCCTGGTTCGTGCCCATCGTGGTCCTGGTGGCGCTGCTCACCTTCGCGCTGTGGGCGTGGCTCGGCCCGGCGCCGTCCATGGCCTATGCCGTGATCAACGCGGTGGCAGTATTGATCATCGCCTGCCCGTGCGCGCTGGGCCTGGCTACCCCGATGTCCATCATGGTGGCCACGGGCAAGGGTGCCACGATGGGCGTGCTGTTCAAGAACGCCGAGGCCATCGAGACCCTGCGCAAGGTCGACACCCTGGTGGTCGACAAGACAGGCACCCTCACCGAAGGCAAGCCTCGCCTGCAGGAGGTGGTGCCGATGCAGGGCTGGGAGGCAGACGAGGTGCTGCGCCTGGCGGCCAGCCTGGAGCGCGGCAGCGAGCACCCGCTGGCAGCGGCGATCGTGCAGGGCGCGCAGCAGCGAAAGCTCGCGCTGGACACTGCCGCGGACTTCCAGGCCGCGGTAGGAAAGGGCGTCAGCGGGCGCATCGGCGGGCGAGAGGTGTTGCTGGGCAACGCCGCGCTGCTGTCGGGGCACGGTATCGGCACCTCGGCGTTGGCCGCGTCGGCCGAGGTGCAGCGCACGCAGGGACGCACGGCCATGTTCCTGGCCGTGGACGGCCAGCCGGCCGGCCTGGTGGCCGTGGCCGACCCGGTCAAGGCCAGCACGCCGCAGGCAATTCGCGAATTGCACGGCGACGGCTTGCGCATCGTCATGCTCACAGGAGACAACGAGACCACGGCGAGGGCCGTCGCCCGAGACCTGGGCATCGACGACGTGATCGCCGGCGTGCTTCCCGACCAGAAGGCACAGCATGTCAAGCGCCTGCAGGCCGAGGGGCGCTTCGTCGCGATGGCCGGCGACGGCATCAACGACGCGCCCGCGCTGGCCCAGGCACAGGTGGGCATCGCGATGGGCACCGGCACCGACGTCGCGATGGAGAGCGCCGGAGTGACACTGATCCAGGGCGATCTGAGGGGCATCGTGCGCGCGCGCCACCTGAGCCGCGCCACTCTGGCCAACATTCGACAGAACCTGTTCTTCGCCTTCGTCTACAACAGCCTGGGCGTGCCGGTGGCAGCCGGCATCCTGTACCCCTTCTTCGGTGTCCTGCTGTCGCCGGTGATCGCCGCCGCGGCGATGTCCTTCAGTTCGGTCTCGGTGGTGGCCAACGCGCTGCGCCTGCGCCGCGCAAAGGTGTAGGGCCGCGAGGGGCGAAGCGGCAACATGCATGCGTCCATCCAGGCCCATACGAGGAGAGTGTCATGAGTTCCTACGTTTTCAGCGTCCACAGCCCGAAGGGCTTCGAGTCCACCGTGCAGGCGGTCACCGACGCGCTCAAGCAGGAGGGTTTCGGCGTGCTGACCACGATCGACGTGCAGGCCACGCTCAAGGCCAAGCTCGGCGTCGAGCAGCGTCCCTACGTGATTCTCGGGGCCTGCAACCCCCATTTCGCGCACCAGGCCCTGCAGGCCGACCCGGACATCGGCGCCTTGCTTCCCTGCAATGTGGTCGTGCGGGAGGAACCCGACGCAACGGTCCATGTCGTGTTCATGGATCCGCAGGCGGTGCTGGGCATGGTCGCCCGGCCGGAAATCGAGAATCTGGGTAGGGAGGTTCGTTCGAGGTTGCAGCGCGTGGCCAAGTCGCTGCGCGGCTGACACACGCGGGCGATCGCTTGAGGCTCGGACCCTGGTTGAAGGGAGGTTGGTTCGAAATGTTCATACTGTTCATCGTGGTGATCGCGCTGGGCTTCTGGATCCTGCGCAGTCAGCGGCCCTGGCAGGAGAATGGCGCGGAACACAACGGCGCTCGTGACATCCTCGACCGCCGCTACGCCAGCGGAGAAATCGATGCCGACGAATACGCGCAAAGGCGTGCCACCCTAGGCCTGTGAGGTGCCGCGAATTGTGAGGCGAGCGGGCGCAGGGGCGCGCAAGCTCCGCGATTGCGGTGCCTGGAGATCCCCATGACTGTGCACATGCGCATCGCCCGGCTGATGACCCTGCTGGCGCTGTGCCTCGCGTTCGCCGTTCCGGCGCTGGCGCGTGGGGGAGGGGGATTCCACTTCCGATCGTCGGGGTTTCATGCATGGCGCATTCCCGCGCCGCGCGAGCGCGGGTTCGGTGCCGGCTTTCGTCCGCGAACCGCCGAGCCGTCACCCTCGCGCTCTGCCTTCGGCGGCTTCCGCGCTTCGCACACCCCGGATCCATCCCAGCATTCGCGCTCGGCGCTATCGTCGGAACTGGGGCGCTCTGCAGCAACCCGGCGAGCCCTGGCGGCGACGCGGCCGCCAGAGCCGGCCCGATCGACGCAGGAATTCCATGGCCCTGCCGGCAGCGCCGGCGGGGCTACGAACTTCGGCTACCAAGGCTCGCTGATCGGCGGTCACGGCTGGGGGGGCGGGTTCTGGAGCAACTTCCTGATGTTCGAAGGGCTGCGCTCGCTGTTGGGCTGGAACAGTGCTCCGGTCGCAGCCACTCGAGCCGGGACTGCGTTGCCCGGCGCACGACCGGCGAGCGTGCCCGCGGCGGCGGCGTCCGCCAGCGCTGCATCGCAGTCGAGTTGGCTGCCATCCGTGTTGTTCGTGTTGGTCGTGGCTGCATTCGTGGCGTTCGCCGTGCGGCGAACCCTGGCCGCCGCGAGGCGGCGCGACCGATCCAACTACCGATTGTGAGGCGCACGGATGCCCTGGACCTCGGCGCTTCGCTACGCCAAAGCCCATTTAGCGCCCGCGTCGGGCGCCGAGGCGCAGGCAGACGCCGCCGCACCGCTGGGTGCGCGCATCGGCGCCCTCTTGCGCTATCAGCGGGCCCCGCTGATCCGTGCGCGTGCCGCGGGTTCGCTTTTCGATATGCGCGCAGAGGAACAGGATGTGGTGCGCGCCATCAGCCATGTCCGCCTCGATCTGAGCGGATCGCTCTGGCGGCTGTTCACGCAAGTGGGCAACGTCCTGGACGACGATGACCGCTTCCTGCAGGTGCTCGTCGATCGCCAGGGTGGCATCGTGGAGGCGCTGGCCTGCTCACGCCTCACCGGCTTCATCCCGTCCGCCTCGGATGTCGCGCTGTTTCGCGGCGACGGCGGCACGGGGCTCGGCGCACAAAGCTACTCCCTCTGGGCGGACCAACTGGTGTCCGCAGGGGTTCCGTCCGACGTCCTGTCGGCTGCGCTGGGCGAGCGCGACCGTCTCGATTTCCTGCGCGACGTCGACCCGCAGACTGAATTCGTGGCGCCGTTCGCCGGCACCGAGGTCCGCATCGACGATGCCGACGGCGCGCGGGGTCAGAACGCCAGGGTCTGGTTCATGCCCTACGTGCGCAAGCTGGCGGACGGCTCGCCCGAGTATCTGCTGATTCAGATGTCGGCGGTCGACAGCCGTGACGGGGACCCGTCACGGCGGGCCGTGCTGGTCGAGATGTGGATCGCGATCCCGATGGAAAAGGAACGGATCACGATCGAGTGATGCCGAGTATTTACGACACGCAAGGTGGAGGGAAACGATCATGGTGAACTTGTCCGGTTGGGGGCTGACGGCCCGTCTGGTTTCCAAGCATTTCGGCGCGCTCGGTGACACGGTGGCCAGGGCGATCGCGGGTTTCGATCCGGAGACCGCGACGCAGGCCGACCGGGATGCGCTGGCCGAAAAGCTTCGCGCGGCTGCGCAGAAGCTGGCGCAGGCCCGCGCGGACTTCGCCCGCGAGAGCGCCGACGTGGCGCGCATCCGCAAGCTGATCGACGACGACACTGCTGCGGCGCAAGCCCTCGCGCAGCGGGTGAAGGCAGCCGAGGATCCGAGCCAACGGGCAGATCTGGAGCGTCAGGTCAACATGCTGCTCGACGACGTCGAGGCCAACAAGGCGAAACTCGGCACCGAGGAGCAGCAGGTGGTCGACGCGGAGGCGTTTCGGGACGAAGTGCAGCAGATCGTGAATATGCTCGCGGGCCAGCTCGAGGCTTTCGATGACAAGGCAAGAAGCGCGCGTCAGCAACTCCAGCAGGCTCGGGCGGAAAGAGACCTGCAGGCCTTGCGCCTGAGCCAGCAGCAGACGCTCGAGGGGCTGCGAGGGCTTTCAGGCACCGGCACCGCGCTCGACGCGCTGGCGCGAAAGGCGCAACAGATCTCCGCGAGCGCCGAGGGCGACAAGATCGTCGCCGACATCGGGCAGAAGCCCGCCGATCGTGCCGCCGAACTGGACGCCCTCCGCAAGTCGGCGACGGGCTCGCAGCACGAGGACACGCTCGCGCGCCTGGAACGGCTCTCGGGCAAAGACTGAAGCGCCCATCGTAGGCGTTGAGCGACTGGGCGGCGCATGGCGCCGCGCCAGTCAGCCGCCGTGCGCCGGCGCTGCCAGCGCCCACTGCGATATCCCTTGCGCCGTCGAGGCCGTCGCCGATGAACCCTGCCTCGTGCCCCTCGCGCTGGAGCCGGGCGACGTCCGAGGCCTTCCGGGCCGGCAGACCTCGGCGGCGCCACGTTCGATTTCGGCTTCTTTCGCCACCGCATCCGCGGTGCGGCGGATGTCGCCGCTCAGCATCGCAATCTCGTCGCCGAGACTG
Source organism: Pseudomonadota bacterium (assembly GCA_021808405.1). Lineage (GTDB taxonomy): Bacteria > Pseudomonadota > Gammaproteobacteria > Burkholderiales > Burkholderiaceae_C > Thiomonas_A. Next base: position 5,202 of record JAKBBQ010000164.1, read on the forward strand.
CGTAATGGCGATCAGGAGCAACAGCGGGGTAAAGGCAGCTGCGAAGTAAGGATCGCTGCTCAACGCACGGACTTTGTGTTCGCCGAGCAGTTTCACCCGCGCACGGGTGAGCCCTCGCCGCGTGCCGCGTTGCGGCCCGCACGACCAGCGGATGTTGCGCCATGTCATGGCGGCCGAAGCTTGTCGGGGGGGCTGTCCGCCCGTCCTGCTGCCGATCCGGTCCCTTGCCTGACAGGGCACTCGGTCGGCTGATCGACCCAGGGCGCTGATGTACGCCGATACCCGACGCGCTCGCACTGCCGTGACGCAGGAGCGGCGCGCCGTTCCTGCCCGAAGATGACAACAACCTCACGTGCCCGTCATCGAGCCGACAGCATCGGATGCCTAGGCTGGTGTCGTGGGTCGGATGCGCGCATGCACGCCGACCCTCCTATTCCGTGCGCTTCGAGCCGCGTGAGGTTTCCGATCTGAAGTTTTCCGGAGCGTCGGACGAATTCCGGCAGGTGCGTGCGTGGTCCGAATTCCATGAAACCCTGTATCGCGAATGCTTCAGTCCCTGGGTACGCGCCCTGGCCAACCCCTGGAGCAGTGAACTGATGCAACGTCTGCATCCGATGCGCACGAGTCGCTACGGGCTGTCCGCGCGATTCCTGCCATGGATGGCCTGGCTCGAGCCGTGGGCGCGGGAACTTCGCCAGCAGCGCACGGCACTTGCGCCCGAGCATCCCTGGCTGAGCGCCGAACGCGCGGCGATGAGGCAGGTCAGCGAGGTGATCCGGACATGGCGCGTGGCCCGGGACACGCTCCAGGAGCGCAGCTTCGCGGCGTTGTTCGCCCCGACCGGAACGCCGGCCAGCGCCACCGCGGCCAAGGCCGCGGCACCGGCGAGGCGCACCCGCCGCAACGGCGAGCACGGTGAGGTGGCATAGCTTGCCCTCGGATATCGTGAAGGCCCGGCGCTCGTGGATCGGCTTCAACAAGGTGCCTGCCGGGGAAAGCAGAGCGGTGCGCGCGCTGGGACGCGCGACGGCCCCTTGGATGGCCGGCATCGCGTTGCTGGCCATGGTCTCGTTCTACCTGGAAGACCTTCAGCGCAGCGCCGCCCTTGCGCTCTGGGGGCCTCGCATCGATGGCTTCATACTCGCCGCTTTCGCGATCGAAATGGCATGGATGGTGGCCCTGTGTCGCAAACCCGAGCGGTACCTGCGGGCAAACTGGCTCAAGCTGCTCGTCGTCGCATCGTCGGGCCTGGTGCTGTAGGACGCGAGGGTTCATGCGATGGCGTTCGCGCACCTGCTGCACCTGATCTACGTCGCCCTCGTGTTCGCCTGGCTGCTCGGGCATGTGCGCGCCGCATTCTCGCGAAGCGTGATTCCCTTTGCCTCGCTGCTGGGTGCCGGCGCGGTGCTGCTGGCGGCAGCGGGCTTTTATCGCATCGAGCCCACCGTGCACAGCTATGGACAAGGCGTATGGCTGGCCTTCACGACGGCGGCCACCGTGGGCTATGGCGACATCGTGCCGACCAGCGCGGCTGCCAAGGTCCTGGCCGCGCTCGATGTGGTGGTCGGGTACGCCGTGTTTTCGCTGATCACCGGCGGAATCGCGGCACTGTTCGTCGGCCAGGCGGAAAAACGCGCCCGGCACGCCCTGCGTTGCGGGGTGGAGGCCTTGCGCGATGAACTGCGCCAATGGCGTATCGAACTGACCAGCCGCCGACCCGAGAGTTCCGGTCCCGAGGGGCTGCACACCGTGCACGACGATTCCAAGGTGCAACCGTGCAACGGGGTCACGGGGCCTTCGTTGCCGCGCCAGGCCTGGATAGAATGCGATTGTCGCTCGCCTAGATCCCATGAAGCTGTTGCGTGACTTCCTGCTGGCCCTCGTGCTCGTCGCGGTGTCGACGAGTGGCGGCGGCGCGCTCGCTGTGGCTGCCCTGGTCGGACATGCCTGTCCGCAGGCGAGCGTCGTGCCGGGCGCGGTGGTGTTCGCGCCACGCACTGCGCAGCCTGTGCGGTTCCAGGCCATCACCCGCGCGGGTGTTCACGTTTCGATGGTCGCCGGGCATGGCGTGGTGCAGCACGCCTGCCACGTAACCGGCACCCTCACGCTTGGCGGCGCGCCCGCCCCGATGGCTCTGGTCTGCCCTGGGCGGCGCGGGAGCTTGCGCCCACGCGCTGTGCGTTGGCTGCCGGCGGGGCGCATCGACACACTCTATCGTCCCCCTAGGGCCTGAATCGGCGTTTCCCGAACACGGCGTTGGGCCCTTGTGCCCATCCCGATTGCCGATGACCAGGGACTCCGGGGGCGCCGCGCCCGCTGGCGCCCGGACGACAACCGATGGAGGTGTTTCCATGCGTATTCCAATTCGCTGGGCGGCTGCCGGCGCCATGGTGGTGGCCATGGCTGCGGCAGCGTCCTATTTTTTCCTGACCGACAGCCCGCGTGCCCCGCGCGCGACGTTCTCGCTGCTTTCGGGGCGTACGCTGAGTACGCGCCAACTGCGCGGCAAGGTCTACGCGGTGGATTTCTGGGCCACGAGCTGCGCCACG
>JAKBBQ010000165.1 GCA_021808405.1 Pseudomonadota bacterium
CCCGCGAACTCGAAGGCTCGCTTCTTGCTGCTGGCCTCGACATTCACCTGGACATGGGCCAGCGGCAGGATCTGGGCCAGGGGATTCATGGCATCGGCTTCAGTGCTGACGTGGGTTGCGGAGCGCGCATGCGAAGCTCGGCGTGCCGTCGACGGCAGCCCGCCCGTGCAGGCTGCCCGCCGGGCAGGGGCCAGGCATCGCTTGCGTGCAGGCTCAGTGTATCGGCAGTCGTGCGGCGGGGCGAAGACCCGCAGGCGATTCGTGGATCCATGCGTGGATCGATTCGTGGATCGGGAGGGTGGGCGGGCGTGCCAGCCGCCGCCGGCCCTCCCTGGTGGACCGGCTCAGGAGGCCGCCAGGTGCTTGCCCGCGACGGCCTGGTGGGCCCGCGTGCGGTTCTTGTGCTCGACCACCTGGCGGTCGAGCTTGTCGACGAGTTCGTCGATGGCGGCGTACAGGTCCTGGTCCTGGCTTTCGGCGAAGATATTGCGTCCCTTGAGTTGCAGATTGCACTCGGCCCGTTGTCGGCGTTCCTTTTCCTTTTGTTTTTCCACCGACAGCAGCACGTTGACACTGATCAGCTGGTCGGAATGACGGGTCACGCGGTGCAGCTTGGATTCGACGTAGCTGCGCAGCGCCGGGGTGACTTCCATGTGATGGCCGCTGATGGTCAGGTTCATGAATTCCTCCTGATTCGTATGACAACAATCGTTGCAGGTCCTTACCGGTAGCTCCGACGCCGGCGCAGCAGGCCGTCGGAGCGCGCCGCGCGGCCCGCGCGCGACCCGGCGATGCCAGTGTGCGCCCGCCGCGTGGCAAAATCAAGCCGCTGCCGGAAGGCCTCTGCGGCGGCGCCGCGAGGCCGCCGCGCAGCCTGGGAAGACTGGCCGAACGTGCGGTCTTTTTCTTTGAATGGCAAGGTAATTTACGCGAACTGCCGCCAAGATGCCTTCAAGGCGTGGCGCATGCCCGGCGTGCCCAAGGCCCTTTCGGGGGCTCAGCGAGGCCCCGCGGAGGCCGCCGCGCCGGCCCCTTCGGCGCCGTCCCGGCCGGCCTGCGCGGCGGCGGGCTCGGCCGCCTGGCGGCCCAGTTCCTCGGGCTCCTCGCGCAGCCCGAGGGCCTCGGCGTAGACCGAGCGGTGGCGCAGCAGGCTGCCGATCACCGAGGCGATCACACAGGCCGGCATGGTCGCCATCACCACGTTGTAGTTGCGGGTGACCTCGAACATCATGATCGCCGACATCGCCGGGGCGTGGGTGGTGGCCGCCAGCAGGCTGCCCATTCCCACCAGGGTCCACAGCGCCTGCGAATGGCTGGCGTCGGGGACCAGGAAGACGTGCGAGACCATCAGGCCGAGGATGCCCCCCAGCGCCAGCGTCGGGGTCAGCACGCCGCCGGGAATGCCCGCCGCGCTGGCCGCGGTGACCGCCACCAGCCGCAGCAGGAACACCGCCGCCAGCGCCCCCACGGCCCAGTGGTTGACCAGCAGCGACTGCACCACGCTGTAGCCGTTGCCCCAGACCTCCGGGCGGATCATCGACAGCGCGCCGATCAGCAACCCGGCCAGCCCCATGCGCAGCGGCAGCCAGTTGACCCGCGCCTGCCAGGCTCGCCGAGAGGTGTCGAGCAGCCACAGGAACAGCGGCCCGAGCAGGCCGGCCAGCAGGCCCAGCAGCGAGGCGTCGAGCAGGTCGATGAAATGCACCGGCGGCACCGTGTGCGCCAGGTACAGCGGACCGGTGGCGAACAGGCTCTGGGTGGTCAGCTCGCCGATGATCGCCGACACCAGTACCGCGGCGATCTCGCGCAGCTGCAGCCCGCCGAGGATGATTTCGGCGACGAACATCGTGCCGGCGATCGGCGCGTGGTAGGCGCTGGCAAAGCCGGCAGCCGCCCCGCACGCGACGATCAGCCGCTGATGCGCGGTGTCGGCGCGGCCGATGCGGCCGATGATCGACGACACCAGCGCGGCGAACTGGATCATCGTGCCTTCGCGGCCGATGGTGATGCCGCCGCTGACCGCGATCAGCGAGGCGCCGGTGCGAACCAGGTTGGGCGCCATCGGCAGCTGGCCGTCGCCCACCCGCACCGCCTCCATGTACTCGGGGCCGCGCGGGCGCCGGATCCAGCGCTGGCCCGCCCACATCATCAGCCCGCCGCAGGCCGCCGCCAGCGGCGGGATCAACGCGCGCTCCCACAGCGGCAGGCCCTCGGCCGCGGCGACCAGGTGCTCGCCGTGGGTGTACAGGCTCATGACCAGGTACATCGACTGCCGGAAACCCTCGACGGCCAGCGCGCTGATGAAGCCGACCAGGGCGCCGACCAGCAGCATCGGCACCATCGGGTCGAGGCCGATGCGCAGTTGGGCGGCCAGGCCGCAGGATTGCGCGCGCAGGCGCGAGCTGAGGGAGGAATCGGCCATGGGAATCGGGGGGAGTTGCGGGTGTTGCGTTGCGCAAAAACGGCTCCATGGTACCGTTTGTTCCATTCGGACCCGTTCTTGCGAGCCCCTGCGCCGCCAGGGAAAGTGTACGGCCGTGCGACAATCGTCGGCATGCCAGCCGAGCGCGCCCCCGAGTCGCCCGCAGCGCCGCCCGAGCTGCAGCGCAAGCTGTGCCGGCGCGAGCAGCTGCCGGCGGCGCTGGCGCGGCTGCCGCGCCCGCTGGTGTTCACCAACGGGGTGTTCGACATCCTGCACCGCGGGCATGTCACCTATCTCGCGCAGGCGCGCGCGCTGGGCGCCAGCCTGGTCGTCGGGCTGAACTCCGACGCCTCGGCGCGCGGCCTGGGCAAGGGGCCCGAGCGCCCGCTGAACCCCGAGGAGGACCGGGCGCTGGTGCTGGCCGGGCTGCACAGTGTCGACCTGGTGGTGCTGTTCGACGAAGGCACGCCGCTGCGCCTTCTCGAGCAGGTACGCCCCGACATCTACGTCAAGGGCGGCGACTATGCGGTCGACAGCCTGCCCGAGGCCGCGCTGGTGCGTTCCTGGGGCGGCAGCGCACAGGCGCTGGCGCTGGTGGACGGGCGTTCGACCACGGCGCTGGTGCGGCGCATACGCGGCGGCGCGGTCTGAAGCGCTGATTCAAAGCGCCGATTCACGGCGCCGATTCATTCACGCCCGTTCAGACCGCCTTGCGTTGGGTGGTCGGCGGGATGCGCAGGGCTTCGCGGTATTTCGCCACGGTGCGTCGCGCCACGCTGATTCCCTTCGCCGCCAGGCGTTCGGCGATCTCCCCGTCCGACAGCGGGCTGGCCGGGTCCTCCTGCTGCACCATCGCGCGGATCAGCGCCCGCACCGCGGTGCTCGAGGCGCTGGCGCCGCTGTCGGTGGCCAACCCCGAGCCGAAGAAGTACTTGAGCTCGAAGGTGCCGTGCGGAGTGAGCATGTACTTCTGTGTCGTGACGCGGGAAATGGTCGATTCGTGCAACCCGAGTTCGTCGGCGATCTCCCGCAGAACCAGCGGCCGCATGCCGAGTTCGCCCTCGGTGAAAAACGCCTGCTGGCGTTCCACCACCGCCTGCGCGACGCGCTCGATGGTCTCGAAGCGCTGCTGCACGTTGCGCACGAACCAGCGCGCCTCCTGCAGTTGGCCCGACAGTCCGTTGCCGTCGCGGGCGCGTCGCAGCAGCTCGGCATACAGCGAATGGATGCGCAGCTTGGGCAGCACGTCGGGGTTGAGCACCGCGCGCCAGCGCTTGCCCACGCGCTGCACGATGACGTCGGGGACCACGCTTTGCGCAGCCTGCGCGGCAAAGCGCGACCCGGGCCGGGGGTCGAGCCGGGCGATGACCTGCTGCGCGGCGCGCAGCGCCGCTTCATCGGCGTGCAACGCGCGCGCGAGGCGCTTCCAGTCGCGTCGCGACAGCCATTCCAGGTGTTCCGGGGTGCACAGCTGCAGCCGCATGCACTCGGCCAGGTTGCCGGCGCCGACCCCGGCGGGGTCGAAGCTCTGCACCAGCCGCTGGCCCACGCGCAGCGCGTGCGCCAGCGCCTCGATGTCCTGGGCGTCGCTGTGGGGGACGAGCTCGGCGGCGAGTTGTTCGGGCGCCTCCGGCAGGTAGCCGTCGTCGTCGAGGGAATCGATGATCGCCTCGGCGGCTGCGCGGTCGTCCTCCGAAAGGCTGCAGCCGGCGAGCTGCAGCCGCAGGTGGGAGCGCAGGTCCTGCGCGGCATGGGCCAGGCCCAGCGGGTCGAATTCGTCGTCGCCTTCGCCGCCGCCCTGGCGGCCGCCGCTGGCGGCGTCGCCCCAGTCGGCGCTGTCGCTGGCCTGCTCGGTTTCGGCGGGATCGGCACTGCGCGCGCCCTCGCGCCAGTCCTCGGCATCCAGGCGCAGTTCCGACGCCGCGTCGGCGGCCTCGCCTTCGCCGCCGGCCGCCTCCGCGGCCGCGGGGCGCGTCGCCTCGACTGCCGGCGCCGGCGCGACCTCGCCGGCTTCCTCGGCCTGGCCGGCTTGCGCGGCCGGTGCCTCGCCGCCGGCCGCTGCGCCCTCGCCGGGATCGTCGTCGGGCTCCAGGAAGGGGTTGAGTTCGAGCATCTGCTCGACTTCCTGCTGCAACTCCACGGTGGACAGCTGCAGCAGGCGGATGGATTGCTGCAGCTGGGGCGTCAGCGCCAGGTGCTGCGACAACCTCAGGTTCAACGACTGCTTCATCACCGTGATCTCAGAGCCGGAAGCTCTCTCCCAGGTACACCTTGCGCACGGCGGGGTTCTCGACGATTTCCTGCGGGCGCCCCACGGTCAGCACGCTGCCCTCGCTGATGATGCAGGCGTGGTCGCAGATTCCCAGGGTCTCGCGCACGTTGTGATCGGTGATCAGCACGCCGATGCCTCGCGACTTGAGGAACTGCACGATGCGCTGGATCTCGATCACCGCGATCGGGTCGACCCCCGCGAAGGGCTCGTCGAGCAGGATGAACTGCGGATCGGTCGCGAGCGCGCGGGCGATCTCCACCCTCCTGCGCTCGCCCCCGGACAGCGCGGGCGCGCGGGTGTCGGCCAGGTGCTCGACGTGGAGTTCGCGCAGCAGCTGGCTGAGCCGCTGCTCGATGGTTTCGCGGCTCAGCGCGCGGCCCTCGCGGTCGCGCTGCAGCTCCAGCACCGCGCGCACGTTCTCGGCAGCCGTCAAGCCGCGGAAGATCGAGGCCTCCTGCGGCAGGTACGAAAGCCCGAGGCGGGCGCGGCGGTACATCGGCAGCTGGGTGATGTCGCGGCCGTCGAGGTGGATCTCTCCCGCGTCGGCCCGCACCAGGCCGACGATCATGTAGAAGGAAGTCGTCTTGCCGGCGCCGTTCGGCCCGAGCAGCCCGACCACCTCCCCGCTGCGCACCTCGAAGCTGACGTCGCGCACCACGCTGCGGCCGCCGTAGCGCTTTTGCAGCCGCCGCACGCTGAGCAGCCCGGCGTGCCGGTGTTCGCCGGCCGGCGCGGCGGCCTCGGCCGGTTGCAGGCTGGTGTCCGTCATCGCGCCTTCAGCCCGCTGGAGCTGCGCAGGCGAGGCCCGGGCTCGGTGGCGGGCGAACTTCCAGGAAGCGGAGCGCGCGGCGACAGCATCACCTTCACCCGTCCGTTGGGGTTGGACGGATTCGCCCCCGCCTTGCCCGCCTGCACCGCGAACACATCGGTGATGTCGTCGTAGGTGATCACCGCGCCCTGCGCGCGGTCGCTCAACCTGCCGTCCAGGTAGCGCTCGAGCAGCGCCTGGCCGGTGAGGGTGATCACGTCGCTGCGCCCGTTGTAATGCAGTTGCAGCGCGCTGCCATGGACCGTGGGCTGCGGCTGTCCGGCGGGGGCGTCCAGCGTCTGGTCGAAGGTCGCCGGCCGGCTCGCGCTGCCGTAGGCGGTCGCGTCGTCGTAGCCGTCGGCGCGCTGGTGCACCTCGACCTTGTCGGCATGCAGCACCAGCGAGCCCTTGGTCAGCACCACGTTGCCGGTGAACACCGTGGCCTGGGCGATGTCGTCGTAATGCATCGCTCCGGCGTCGACCAGCAGGGGCTGGGTGCGGTCCGATTGCAGCGCCTGCGCGCAGGGCAGGCCGCCGAGCAGCGCGGCCGCCAGCAGCGCGGCGGCCGCGCGCAGCAGGGTCGACGCGTGGGGCTTGGGCACGAACTTTGCTTCCATGACGCGCATTGTAGGCACGCCGAGGCCTGCGGGGACAAAAAAGCCCGCCAGCGGCGGGCTCGGTCGGCTGGCCGCGGCCGGCGCCGCACCGCCTGGATCAGTGCTTGGAGCCGGTGTTCATTCCGGCGCGGACCTTGCCGATCAGGTAGCTGGCGGCCGCCAGCACCGAGGGGTTGTCCGGGGTCTGGGGGTTCGACGCCGACACCGTGTACTCGCCCTGCACGGCCAGCGTGGGCACGCCGTTGATCTGGTAGTCGCTGACCATCTGCGTGGCGCGCTTGGCGTCCATCTGCACGCCGAAGGAGTTGAAGGCGCTGACGAAGGCCTGCTTGGGCACGCCGTGGGCGGCCACCCAGTCGGCCATCTGGCGCGAGGTCATCAGCATGATGTGCTGTTGGTGGATGGCGTCGAAGATCGCCCCTTGCAACGCGTCCACCTTGCCCAGCGCCTTCAGCGCGTAGTAGAGCTTCTGCTGGTCGACGAACTGCGGCGCGAAGGCCACCGGCACGCGCTCGAGCACGACATCGGAGGGCAGCTTCTTCGCCCACGCCTCGAGCAGCGGCTCCATCGCCGCGCAGTGCGGGCAGTTGTACCAGAAGAACTCGGTGACCACGATCTTGTCGCGCGGGCTCACCGGCTGCTGCACCGCCAGCTTCTGGTAGCCCTGTCCCTCGGTCAGCGTGGGCACGCCGGCCTGCGCGCCGACCGCGAAGCCCAGCAGGGCGGTGGAGGCGATACGAAGCAACCAACGGATCATGTTTCTTCCTTTCACTTCTTGGGGAAATGAACGCGCCGGCCGTTCATCGGGCAGACCGCGGTGACAGCCGCAAACGCAACAAAGCCTTACGGGCCGATGCGCACCACGGCCGAACCGATTCCGTGCTGGTTCAACGTGCGTTGCGCGGCGTCGGCCTGCTGGGAGTTCGCGTACGGTCCGACGCGCACCCTCCACAACGTGCGTCCGCCGACGACTCGCTCGTCGAGATGGGCTTCGAGGCCGGTCAGCGCGACCCTGGCGCGCTGGGACTCGGCATCGCTGCGGTGGGCGTAAGCGCCGATCTGCACAATGTACTGCACCCCGGGGGTCGCAGCAGAGCCGGCCGAGCTTGACGGAGCCGGCGTCAGGGTCGGCGCGACCCCGCCGCCGCGGGTCGCGCCCTGCGCGCCCAGCACTCCGCTGGCGGGTACGGCCAGCGATTCGATCGCCCTGGGCGACAGCGGGGCGCTTGCGACGCGGCCCACGCTGTTGCCGCCGGCGACCGCCGCCGGCGGGACCGCCCCTCCGCTGATGCCGGCGTTGGGCTTCCAGTTCGCCGCCTGCGAGGCCGCGCTGACCGGACGCTGCTGGTAGCGGTTCATGAAGGGCAGCGCGGCGCGGTTCAGGTAGGTCGCCGCGGCCAGCGCGATCGCCAGGCCCAGCACCAGGCCGATGATGACTCCGAGCAGTGTGCCGCCGCGCTGCGCGCGCGGGATGGGAAGGGGGCGTTGGGCAAAGGGCATGGTGTGTCGTCGAAGGCTTGCGGGCCGGCTGGCAGCGGTTGCGTCGCGCGTGCTGCTCACATGCGCTGCGGGCT
>JAKBBQ010000166.1 GCA_021808405.1 Pseudomonadota bacterium
TACGGCGACCACCGGGGCAGCGACATTCCCTACCTGTTCGGCCTGCCGTTGCCGCTGCTGTCGGGAATCGGGCTGGCCGGCCTGGGCGCGCTGCTGGCGGTGGCGGCCTCCGCCGCGGGCCGCCTGCGCGCCCGCCGCTGAGGGCGGGCCCGGCGCCGCGGGCCGCCGCCCGCGCTCACTGCATGAACCAACCGTGGCTGACCACCACCGACTGGCCGGTCAGCGCGTTGGAGGCGAAACTGGCGAACAGCAGCGCGATCTCGGCGACGTCTTGCACCGTGGTGAATTCGCCGTCGACGGTTTCCTTGAGCATCACCTTGGAGATCACGTCGGCCTCGCTGATTCCCAACTCCTTGGCCTGCTCGGGAATCTGCTTGTCCACCAGCGGGGTGCGCACGAAGCCCGGGCAGATGACGTTGGCGCGGATTCCGTGCGGCCCGCCTTCCTTGGCCACCGTCTTGCACAAGCCGATCAGTCCGTGCTTGGCCGTGACATACGGTGCCTTGAGCACCGACGCCTCCTTCGAATGCACCGAGCCCATGTAGATGACGCTTCCGCCCCGTCCGGAGGCCTTCATGTGGGGCACGCAGGCCTTGGTCGTCAGGAACGCACCGTCGAGGTGGATGGCCAGCATCTTCTTCCACTCGGCGAAGGGGAACTCTTCCACCGGGTGCACGATCTGCACCCCGGCGTTGCTGACCAGCACGTCGACCCCGCCATAGGCGGCCACCACCTTGGCCACCGCGGCGTTCACGTCGGCCTCGCTGGTCACGTCCATGGTCACCGCCATCGCGGTGCCCCCGCCTGCCTGGATGCCGTCGGCCACGGCCTGCGCCGCCTGCAGGTTGATGTCGGCGATCACCACCCGCCCGCCCTCGCGCGCGTAGGTCAGCGCGATCTCCTTGCCGATGCCGCTGGCCGCGCCGGTGACGATGCACACCTTGTTCTCAAGTTTCATGGAACCTCCCGTGATCCGAGATGGAAAAAACCCCTTGTGGCCCTTTGTGACCTATAGGGTATTGCAGTCGCCCGTGCGCCCGGGCGGCTGCGGCTCAGGCCAGGTAGTCGTGCACCACCCGGCCCAGGCCCAGCGTCAGGTCGGTCACCAGGTGCACGCCCGAGACCACCTCGAGCACCGGCAGGCGGGCCACCGGCGCCAGCGCATGCTCGGCGAGTTCCAGCGCCACCGGGCCGGTCCAGGCTCCCTTGACCACCACGTCCTCGAGGTGGTATTCGACGAGTTCGCAGATGCGCGCGCTGCCGTCGACATGGGGGATGATTTTGAGCAGGTAGCTGGGCTCCAGCAGGCTGGCGAGCACCTTGTCGTGGTCGACCGGGCGGTGCTTGTAGCCCATGGTCGCGGTCGCCACCCGCACCGGCCCGTAGTCCAGCGTGCCGAGCAGGGTGTCGGTCTGCACCTGCAGCGCCGGCGCCGCGAGCTTCTTCGGGAAGCCCCACAGCTCGCGCCCGCCGGCGATCGGCGCCTCGTCGTTGAGGTACATCGAGTGCACGTAGCTGCCGCTGCGACCGCGGTAGCGCACCGGGATCACCTGCCCCGACTCGGTGTAGTCGCCGAAACCGGTGGAATCGGGCATGCGGATGAACTCGTACTTGACCAGCGGCTCGACGACTTCCAGAGGTTCGGGCACGACGGCGCGCAAGGCGTCGAGGTCGGTGCGGTAGGTGACGACCAGGAACTCGCGGTTGTTGAAGCGATAAGGCCCCGGCGGGAAGGCCGGGTTGGTCAGGGGCATCGCGAAAGCCTTGCGCCGCACGTCGTCGATGTTCATGGTTCGCTCCTGTGGGTTGCCGGCCGACGCGAGTCGTCCGCCGGAACGTCGAACACATGCACCCCCTGCGTGTCCGCGCCGTGGTTCTGCCAGCTCGGGTCGTTCAGGGTGCGGGTCATGTCGGCCACCCCCGCCTGCCAATGCTCGAGCATCGAGCGGCGGGAGAACTCGTAGTCCTTGGAATGGCTCTCGTAGGCCTTGCTGCGGTAGATCAGGTGCACGATGTCCATGTTGCCCGGCGAGTGGTGCAACTTGGCGAGCTCCCGCACGTCGGGGTCGTCGCGCAGCGCGGGCGGCAGCTTGCCGAGCAGCCTGGCCGTGGCCTGGGCCAGGCGCTGTCGCTGCACGACCTGGCTGGTGTTGAGCCGGGTGCGGCTGGAAAACCGGATGTCCTTCTCGCGCGCCACCACGTCGGCCAGGGTCTGCGGCAACTGGCCGACCGCGGGAAACAGGTCCACCTGGAAGATCATCCGGTGCTTGTCTGCGGGCTGGTCGATCACGTACTGCAGCGGGGTGTTCGACACCAGGCCGCCGTCCCAGTAGTGCTCGCCGTCGATTTCCACCGGCGGAAAGCCCGGGGGCAGCGCCCCGCTGGCCATCACGTGGCGGGCATCGAGGCGCTGGCTCGCCGAGTCGAAATACTCGAAGTTCCCGGTGCGCACGTTGACCGCCCCCACCGACAGCCGCGTCGCGCCGTCGTTGATGCGATCGAAGTCGACCAGCTTGTCCAGGGTGCGGGCCAGCGGCGAGGTGTCGTAATGGCTGATCGCGCCGGCGGTTCCCCGCCGCTGCCAGGTCGCCGGCGGAACCCGCGGCACGAAGAACCCGGGCACGCCGAACAGCACCCCGCGCAGCGCGCTGGCTTCGTTGAAGCTGCTGCGCAAGTCGCCGCGCAGCACGCTGTCGAGGCCGGGCGGCATCGGTGAACTCACCAGGTCCCAGAACTCGCGCACCCTGGCCAGCCGGCGCTGCGGCGGGTTGCCGGCGATCAACGCCGCATTGATGGCGCCGATCGACACGCCGGCGACCCAGTCGGGCTCGCGGTGGATCGACGTCAGCACCTGATAGACCCCACCCTGGTACGCGCCCAGGGCTCCCCCGCCTTGCAACACCAGGATGCATTGCGCCTGGGCACAGCGGGCATCGACGGGTCGTCTGCCGGGTTTTTCGGTGGGCATGCTCACCTCCCTCGTGGCCGTCTGCAGACGCGTCGGGGTTGGCCCGGTCCGTCTGCTGCAGCGCACAAGGTTACCAGCGCGACGCGCTCCCCGCTGTTACAAAATCCTCGTCGTCGCCGCCGGTCCGGCCGGCAGGGATCTTGCGCGCCGCGGCTTGCGGGCCGCCGGCGCGGACTGCAGCGACGGCTCGGACTGCGCGACGATCAACGCCATCGCGGCATCGCGATTGTCGTCGGCGAGCCTGCGGTGGATGGTTTCCGCGGCGACCTCGTCGCCCGCGCAGACCGCCTCCACCAGTTCCCGCCAGGTCTGCAGCGATTGCTTGTGGCGACGCGGGTCGCTCAGGCCGCGCCGCACGTAGCGGCCGATGCGCTCGGCGTACTCCTGGATGATCTGCCCGAGCTGCTGGTTGCCCGACAACTCGACCAGCAGCCGGACCATCTGCCGGCTGGCGGCGATGTAGCCCTCGGGGTCGCCCTGCGCCTGCCTGAGCGTGGCCAGGCCCTGCTGCAGGCGCGCCCGCTGCGGCGGCTGGAACTGCCTGGCCGCGCGCCGCGACGCCAGCCCCAGCAGCACCGAGCGGATCTCGAACAGGTTCTGCAACTCGACCAGCGACAACTGGGTCACGGTCGCGCCGCGTTGCGGCACGATGCGCACCAGGCCGCGCTGCTGCAGGATGCGCAGCGCCTCGCGGATGGTCGCCCGGCTGACCGTGAATGCCGTGGCCAGTTCGACCTCGCGGATGCGCTCGCCGGGCTGCAGGCGCTCTTCCAGGATGGCCTTGCCGATCTGCTCGGCGACCTGCAAGGCCAGTGTCGCCGCCAGTCGGGTGTCAAAAGTCGGGGTGGACATGAGGCTCGTCGGCGTGGCACACCCTCGCACTGTACATCGCCGGCCGCGGCTCCTGCGCCGGCACGCGGCACGACCCCCCGGCAGGGGCGCGCGGGTGTCGCCGCATCGCATCGTGTACTCCGGGGAATATTGCCATAATGTCGACATTCAGGCAGGATGCGAAGCCAGGCTGCGGCGTCGGCTCGTCCACACGGCTCCACGCGCGGCCCCTTCCGGCAACTTCAGGCACAGGACCATGGCAATCACAGGTGGCAAGGCAGTGGCGCAGACCCTGCTCAGCGAGGACGTGCAAGCGGTGTTCGGCCTCATCGGCTCGGCCGGCATGGAGCTGTTCGACGGCTTGTACGCAACCCCCGAGATCCGCTTCATCGGCGTGCGCGACGAGCGCACCGGCACCCACATGGCCGACGGCTATGCGCGCGCCTCGGGCAAGGCCGGGGTGGTCATCGCCGGCCAGAACGGCCCGGGCGTGACCAACCTGGTCACCGGGCTGGCGCAGGCGTCGGCCGCGTATTCGCCTGTGGTCGCGCTGGCCGGATCGCTGTCCAGCGCGCATGTCTGGCGCGATGCCTTCCAGGAGGTCGACCAGCAGGCGCTGCTGCGCCCGGTGACCAAGAAGACCTGGACGGTCACCAAGGCGGCACGGCTGCCGGAAATGGTGCACGAGGCCTTCCGCACCGCGCTGAGCCCGCGCCAGGGGCCGGTGGCGCTGAACCTGCCGCGCGACCTGCTCGCCGAGATGATCGAGTTCGACCACGGACTGAGCAGCTGGCGCGGCGGCGAGCCGCCCGCGGCCCAGGCCGATTCGATCCAGCGCGCAGCCGCGCTCCTGGCCGGCGCCAAGCGGCCGCTGATCCTCGCCGGGGGCGGCGTGAAGGCGCGGCGCTGCGCGGACGCGGTGATCCGCCTGGCGGAAATCCTCAGCGCCCCGATCGTGATGTCCCCCGGCCACGGCGACGCCGTTCCGGCGCAGCACCCGCTGTATGCCGGGCAGATGGGCCCGCGCGGCAATGCCGTGGCGTCCTGGCTGGCCAGCCAGGCCGACGTGATCCTCGCGCTGGGCACCCGGCTGGGGTTCAACACCACCTTCTACACCTACGACAACCTGAACCGGGATGCGCAGATCATCCAGGTGGAGACCGAACCCAGCGCGATCGGCCGCCTGGTGCCGGTCGCGCAGGGGCTGCACGCCGACGCCGCGGTGGTCGCGCAGCAACTGGCCCGCGAACTGTCCTCGCACCGCCCGGCGCAGGCCCTGCAGTGGGCGGAGGAGTTCGGCAAGCGCCGCCGGCAATTGCTGGCCGAACGCGACGAACAGGCGTCGAGGATCACCCAGCCGATGCAGCCCGCGACGTTGTTCAAGGCCCTGCGCGACGCCTGCCCGGACGATACGGTGTTCACGATGGACGCCGGCACGCTGTGCCTGCAGGCCACCGACCAGATGCGCTACCTGCAGTCGCCGGCGTTGTTCACCCCGCTGGACTTCGGGCTGGTGGGGTTCTCCTACGCGTGCGGACTGGGGGCGAAGGTCGCGCTACCCGAGCGCCCGGTCGTCAGCCTGATGGGCGACGGGGGCTTCGGCATGACCATGAGCGAACTCAGCACCGCGGTGCAGAGCAACCTGGCCACCGTGTGCGTGGTCATGAACAACGGCTGCTGGGGCGCCGAGAAGGCGTACCAGCGGGACTTCTTCGGCGGACGCTACATCGGCGCCGACGTGGTCAACCCGCCCTACGACCAGCTGGCCAGGCTGTTCGGCGCCGAGGGGTTCCGCGTCGATCGCGCCGAGCAGCTGCCGCAGGCGCTGCATGCCGCGCTGAGCTGCGGCAAGCCGGCGGTGGTCGACGTGCAGATCGACCCCGCGGCGCTGTACAGCTTCCGCCGCGACTCCTTCGCCCACCGCGCGGGCGCGGCTTCTTCATGAGCGACGAGCTGCAGGCCGACTACATCGTGATCGGCGCCGGCTCGGCCGGCTGCGCGTTGGCCGCCCGCCTCAGCGAGGATTCGCAGGCGCGGGTGCTGCTGCTGGAGGCCGGAGGCGCCGATCGCAATCTGTGGCTGCATATCCCGCTGGGGGTCGGCAAGCTGCTGACCAACCCGCGCTTCGCCTGGAAGTTCGAGAGCCAGCCGCAGTCCGGCATGAAGGGCCAGGCGATCTACTCGCCGCGCGGGCGCGTGCTGGGCGGATCGAGCGCGGTCAACGGCATGGCCTACGTGTGGGGCGACCCGGCCGAGTACGACCGCTGGCCGCAGCTGGGCTGCCCGGGGTGGAGCTACGCCGAACTGCAGCCGTATTTCCGCAGGCTCGAGAACCACGGCGACAACTCCGACCCGCGCCGCGGGCACGACGGGCCGGTACGCATCACCGATCGCAAGCTCCGCGACCGCGACGCGCTGTCGGACGCCTTCGTGCAGGCCTGCGTCGAGGCCGGGATCGCCGAGACCCCCGACTACAACGCGGACAATTACGAAGGCGCGCGCTATCTGGAGCAGACCGCGTGGCGGGGTCGACGCTGGAGCGCGGCGACGGCCTACCTGCGCCCGCCGCGGCGCCCCAACCTGCTGCTGCACGCCGAGGCGGTGGCCACCCGCATCGTGTTCGAAGGCCGGCGCGCCCGCGCCGTCGAGTACCTGCGCGCAGGCAAGCTCGAGCGCGCCAGCGCGACGCGCGAGATCGTGCTGTGCGCCGGCGCCTTCAAGTCGCCGCAACTGCTCGAACTGTCGGGAATCGGCGATGGCGCGCGGCTGCAGCAACTGGGCTTGCCGGTGCTGGCCGACAACCCCATGGTCGGCGAGAACATGATCGACCACCTGCAGGTGCGCTGCACCTACCGCACCAACCTGCCGATCACCATCAACGACCTGATGCGCAGCCCGTGGATCCGCGCGCGCACCGGGCTGCAGTACCTGCTGACCCGGCGCGGATTGATGGCGGGAACCTCGTCGACCGCCCATGCGATCACCCGCACGCGCGAGCGGCTGCCCCACCCGGACGTGATGATCCGCATCTACCACATCAGCGGCAAGGACCGGTACTCGCGCTCGCCCGGCGCCGGAATCGACCCCTATTCGGGGTTTTCCATCGGCGGCTTCAAGCTCTACCCCAAGTCGCGCGGCTGGGTCCACGCCGCGTCCGGCGACCCGTTGAGCGATCCGCTGATCCAGCCCAACTACCTCACCGACCCCGAGGACGTCGCCGACGTCGCCCCGCTGCTGCAGGCCATACGGCGCATCGCCGGCCAGCCGGCGATGCGCCGGCACATCGTGGCCGAGTCGCGCCCCGGGCCGCAGGCCCAGGCCGAAGAGGAACTCCTCGACTACGCGCGGGACATCGGCCAGACTGCCTGGCACAGCGTGGGGACCTGTCGCATCGGCCCGGCCGGCAGCGCGGTCGTCGACCCGCGCCTGCGGGTGCACGGCGTGCAGGGGCTGCGCATCGCCGACGCCTCGGTGATGCCCACGCTGGCTTCTTCGAACACCAACGCCGCGTGCCTGATGATCGGCGAGCGGGCGGCAGACCTGATCCAGGAGGACCACAGGAACCATGGCTAAGGATCGCACCCCGCGGCAGGCCGCCAAGGCCGGCGCCACCAGCCCGACGCCTTACACCGACGCGCAGCGCGCCAGCGGCGACTGGAACCCGTTGTGGGACCAGTTCAGCGAGGTCGATCCCGACTTCCTCGAGGCCTACCTCGCGCTGCGCAGCGTGCCCTTCCGCAAGGGCCCGCTGCCGCCGAAGGTCAAGGAGCTGATCCTGATCGCCATCAACGTCGCGACCACCCACCTGCATGCGCCCGGGGTGCGCAGGCACATCCGCAA
>JAKBBQ010000167.1 GCA_021808405.1 Pseudomonadota bacterium
TTCCGATCTTGCGGGAGCGATCGGCGGTTGTCCGCCCAGGGTCCAGACTGGACGTCTGGCCCCTGTGCGGGCGGCCGGCGAGGGCCCCGCAGGCGAAATGACCGTTCTTGGCGGGACAGGACACTAGCCGGACGACCGGCCCCGCGGCAGCCCGCCGCCTGGCGCGCGGCGGGCTATGCTTGCACGATGCGACGCCTCGCTTCGGCTCCCAATCTCGCGCTGGCCACCTTGTGGGCCGACGCGCTGGGCACCGCGGGCCTGGAGGTGCGGGTGTTCTCGCGCTACCTGTCGGGAATCGCCGGCGAAATCCCCCCACAGGAAGCCGAACCCACGCTGTGGGTGATGGACGAAGGCGACTTCGAGCGGGCCGCGCAGTTGCTGCGGGAGTTGCGCAGCCCGCCGCGCGGGCCGGGCTGGGCGTGCGCTGGCTGTGGCGAGCGCCACGGGCCGCAGTTCGGCGCCTGCTGGAACTGCGGCGCGCTGCGCGGCTGATCCGCGCAGCCGCTCGCGCCCCGGGGCCCTCGGCTGCGTGCGCTAGCTAGAGCACGCCACGCCGCAGCTGGTCGCGCTCGATGGACTCGAACAAGGCCTTGAAATTGCCTTCGCCGAAGCCCTGGTCGTCCTTGCGCTGGATGAACTCGAAGAACACCGGCCCCAGCAGGGTGCGGGAGAAGATCTGCAGCAGCAGCCGCGGTTCGCCGCCCGCCGTCGAGCCGTCGAGCAGGATGCCCCGCGCCTGCAGTTCGCCCACGGGCTCGCCGTGCCCGGGCAGCCGTTCGTCGAGCATCTGGTAGTAGATGTCGTTGGGCGCGCTCATCAGCTCGACGCCGGCCGCGCGCAGCGAGTCGACCGTGCGCGGCAGGTCGTCGCACAGCAGCGCCACGTGCTGGATCCCCTCGCCGTTGAACTGCATCAGGAATTCCTCGATCTGCCCCTTGCCCCCGGCGGCCTCCTCGTTGAGGGGGATGCGGATCAGCCCGTCGGGCGCCGACATCGCGCGGCTGGTCAGTCCGGTGTACTCGCCCTTGATGTCGAAGTAGCGGATCTCCCGGAAACCGAAGATGCGCTCGTAGAAGCCCGCCCAGAAGGCGATCCGGCCCCGGTAGACGTTGTGCGTCAGGTG
Source organism: Pseudomonadota bacterium (assembly GCA_021808405.1). Taxonomy (GTDB): domain Bacteria; phylum Pseudomonadota; class Gammaproteobacteria; order Burkholderiales; family Burkholderiaceae_C; genus Thiomonas_A. The sequence goes on from JAKBBQ010000167.1 coordinate 1,124, forward strand.
GTCGATGACGCGCAGGCCGTGGCCGCGCGGGTGGCGATCGGCGCCTTCGACCCACTCGAAGTCGATGTCGTAGATGCTCCGGCCGTCTTCGAAGCGGTCGATCAGGTACAGCGGGGCGCCGCCGATTCCCTTGATCGCCGGCAGCCGCAGCTCCATCGGCCCGGTGGGGATCTCGAGGGGCTGCGCGCCGAGTTCCAGCGCGCGGGCGTAGGCCTTGTGGGCGTCGCGCACCCGGAACGCCAGGCCGCACGCGCTGGGCCCGTGCTCGGCGGCGAAGTACGCGGCCAGGCTGCGCGGCTCGTGGTTGACGATGAAGTGAATCTCTCCCTGGCACCACAGCTGCACGTCCTTGCTGCGGTGGCGGGCGACCAGGCTGAACCCCAGCCTGGTGAACAGGGGTTCGAGCACGTCGGGCACGGGGGAGGCGAATTCGACGAACTCGAACCCGCACAGACCCATCGGATTGTCGAACAGATCGGGCATGGCAGACTCCTGCTGGATGTCGTGGGCAAGGCGGCCGGCGCGGCGCGCGCGGCCGTCGGCGTGTCAGCGGCGTGGGCCGGTCGCGCAGGGCGGGGCGCCCGGCCGGCCGCGTACGCTGCGCGCCAGGTGCATGCCGATGATCAGGGTCTGCACGGCCATCGATGTTGCCGCCCCGCGGCTACCACTGCCCGAAGAACACCCCGGCGCGCTTGTGCGCCGCGGTACCGCGCTCGACCGCCTCGTCGCTGAGGGTCGTGCGCACCTTGCGCCGCGCCAGCCACTCGAGCAGCCGACCGCGCAGTTGCTCGCGCACCCCCGCGAAACCGGCGTCGCGCCCGAGGTCGCACATTTCCTGCGGGTCGTTCTGCAGATCGTGGAGCTGTTCGGGCTGGCCCAGCCAATACACGTAACGCCAGCGCGAGGTGCGGCAGGAGTAGCCCCTGGCGCTCTGCGGGTCCATGCGCAGCAAGCGCCTGGCCTCCTTGAAACTGTAGTCGAGTTCGGAAAACACCGCGTCGCGCCAGTCGCCGACCTGTTGCGGCTGGCGCAGCAGCGGCAGCAGGCTGCGGCCTTCGATGCGGTGGCTCGCCAGCGGCACGTCCAGCGCCTGCAGCAGGGTCGGCAGGATGTCGACTCCCTCGACCATGCGCTGCTCGACGCTGCCGCGGCTGGCGTCGGCGGCCGCTGAGGGGTCGGCGATGATCAGCGGAACGCGCTGGATCATGTCGTAGAACAGTTCCTTTTCCCCCAGCCAATGGTCGCCGAGGAAGTCGCCGTGGTCGGAGCACAGGATCACCAGGGTGTCGCGCAGCACCCCCAGCCGGTCCATGTGCTCGAACAATCGCCCGAGGTGGGTGTCGAGCTGCTCGATCAGTCCCTGGTAGGCCGGGCGCACCACCCGCACGCACTCGTCCATCGAGAAATTGCGGCTCTCCTCGCTCGCCCGGTAGGCCTGCAGCACCGGGTGGGCGTCGTGCAGTTCCTGCGGGCTGCGCAGCACCGGCAGGCACTGCTCGGGGGTGTACGCGGCGTGGTAGGGGGCCGGCGCCATGTACGGCCAGTGGGGCTTGACGTAGCTCAGGTGCAGCACCCACGGGCGCTCGGCCATGTCGCCGATGAACCGCATCGCCTGGTCGGTCATGTACGCGGTTTCCGAGTGGGCCTCGACCACCCGCGCCGGCAGGTGCACGTTGCGCATGTGCCAGCCCGAGCGCACCCGCCCCTGGGAGTCGAGCGCGGAAATCACGAAGTCGGTCCACGGGTCCGCGCTGTCGTAGCCCTGGGCGCGCAGGTACGCCGGGTAACCCGATTCGTCGCCCGGCGCGTGGTGGCCGTCGTAGCGGTCGAGTTCGCGGAAGCCCCCGCTTTGCAGAAGCCGCGCCAGCTCGCTGCCGCCGTCGAGCTGCAGCCGGCGCAGTCCTTCGCGGTCGGGAATGACATGGGTCTTGCCGGCCAGCGCGAGTTCGCGCCCGGCGTCGCGCAGGTATTCCCCCAGCGTGACCTCGCCGATGGACAGCGGAACCCGGTTCCAGGTCGCGCCGTGGCTGCCGGGGTAGCGCCCGGTGTAGTAGCTCATGCGCGAGGGCCCGCAGACGCCGGAGTTCACGTAGGCCTGCTCGAAGCGCACCCCGCGGCGCGCCAGCGCGTCGATGTGGGGGGTGCGCAGGTAGGGGTGTCCGTAGCAGCCCAGGTGGTCGCGCCGCAACTGGTCGGCCATGATGAACAGGATGTTGCGAGTCAATTCGGTGCTCCGTTTGCGCCGCGGCGGGCAGGTCCGCAGCCGCCTTCAGCCGGTGCCGCCCTGCAGCAGACGCGACAGGAAGGCGCGGGTGCGCTCCTGCCGCGGGCGCGCCAGCACGTCCTGCGGCGTGCCCTGCTCGACGATCACCCCACCGTCGATGAAGGCCACCTGGTGGCCGACGTCGCGGGCGAAATGCATTTCGTGGGTCACCACGATCATGGTCATCCCCGAGGCAGCCAGCGCGCGCATCACCGCCAGCACCTCGTCGACCAGTTCGGGGTCGAGCGCCGAGGTCGGTTCGTCGAACAGCATCAGCTTGGGTCGCATCGCCAGCGCGCGCGCGATCGCCACCCGCTGCTGCTGGCCGCCCGAGAGTTGCGAAGGGTAGGCGTCGGCCTTGGCGGAAAGGCCCACGCGTTCGAGCAATTGCAGCGCCTGCTCGCGCGCCTGCCGCGGCGGCTGGCGGCGTACCCGCACCGGCGCCTCGACGATGTTTTCCAGCGCGGTCATGTGGGGGAACAGGTTGAAGCGCTGGAACACCATGCCGATGTCGGCGCGCTGGCGGCAGACCTCGCGCTCGGGCAGTTCGTACAGGCGGCCGTTGCGGGCGCGGCAGCCGATCAGCTCGCCGTCGACCTGGATCGCCCCCGCCTGGATGGTCTCCAGGTGGTTGATGCAGCGCAGGAAGGTGCTCTTGCCCGAACCCGAAGGGCCGATCAGGCACAGCACCTCGCCGCGCTGCACGTCGAGGTCGATTCCCCGCAGCACCTGCAGGCGCCCGTAGGACTTGTGCACCCCGCGCGCCTGCACCAGGGGCGCGCGGGGCGAGGGCGCGGCGGTGGCTTCAGGCGTTCGCATGCAGGCTCCGGTGGGCGCGGTCCAGGCGTCGTTCCAGCAGATGCTGGCCGGCGCTGCACACACTGGTGACCAGCAGGTACCAGAAGGTCGCCACCAGCATCAGCTCGACGGTGTGGAGGTTGGCCGACGAAATGTTCTCGGCCGCGGTCAGCAGGTCGCCGCCCGAGATCACCGACACCAGCGAGGTCGCCTTGAGCAGGGAAATGAACTGGTTGCCCGCCGGCGGGACGATCACCCGCAGCGCCTGCGGCAGGATCACCCGCCGCAAGGCCAGGCCGCGGCTCATGCCCAGCGCCAGCGAGGCCTCGTGCTGGCCGCGCTCGACCGACAGCAGCCCGGCGCGCACCACCTCGGCCATGTAGGCGGCCTCGTTGAGTCCGAGCGCGACCACCGACGCGACGAAGGGGGTGAGCACGGCGTTGGTGGAAAACGGACCCAGGCGGGGGAACAGCAGTGCCAGGTTGCCCCAGACGATGATCTGCACCAGCAGCGGGGTGCCGCGCAGCAGCCACACGTACAGCCGGCTGCCCAGGCGCAGCACCCGGCTGTCGGACATCAGCGCGACCGCCAGCAGCGTGCCCAGCACAACGCCGATGGCCTCGGCCGCCAGCGCCAGCCAGATGGTGGTGCGCAGTCCCTCCAGGATGGCCGGGGCGAACTGATAGCGCAGCACCACCGCGTGGTCGATGTTCGGGTTGCGCCAGACCGACACCGCCAGCCAGACGAAGGCCGCCGACGCGAGCACGGTGACGCTCCACAGTCCGGGGCGGCGCAGCGGCACGACCCGCATGCGGGAGACGTCGGTGCTGTCCATGATGGATCGCGCGGGGGCGACCGTGCGGCCGCCCCGCAGCGCACTCACGCCTTGTCGTTGCGCCCGGCGTTGATGGTGGCCGACTTCACCGCGCCACCCTCGACCCCGTACTTGCGCAGGATCTTCAGGTAGGTGCCGTCGTCGATCACCGCCTGCAGCGCCTTTTGCAGCTCGTCGCGCAGCGCGGGCTGGTCCTTCGGTACCGCGATACCCAGCGGCACCGGCTGGTATTCGGGGCCTGCGACGTCGAAGATCTTGCCCCCGCCAGCGGTCTTGGCGATATAGACCATCACCGGCGAGTTGCCGAGGAACGCCGCGACCCGCCCGATCTGCACCTGCATGCGCGCGTTTGCCGGTTGCGCGAACTCCATGTTGGTCAGCTTGGGCTTGTGGTGCGCCTGGCACCACTGGTCGGCCTGTGCCACCAGTTCCTGCTGGGTCGAGCCCTGGATGGTCGAAACCGTCTTGCCGCACAGGCTGTGCAGCCCGCTGATGCGGTCGGGATTGCCCTTGCGCACCAGCAGCTTGGTGCCCAGGTTGAAAAAGTCCACGAAGTCGACCAGCTTTTCACGTTGCGGCGTGTCGTTCATCATCGTGAACGCGACATCGATCTGGTGCGACTGCAGCGCCGGGAACAGGTTCGGGAAAGCCTCCGGCTTGAAGCGGATCGGCGCCGGCAGGTGGCGGCTCATCGCCGCGGCCAGGTCGACAATCACTCCCTGCAGCGTCTTGCCGTCGCTGGCGTAGGCGATCATCGGCGGGCTGTTGGTCAGGCTGCCTGCAATCAGCGGCTTGGCGGCCTGGGCGGTGCCCGCGGTGGCTGCGGCGGCGCCCAGCAGCAGCGCGGCGAGCAGGTTGCGCGGCGATCGTGGTGTGTGCATCTGTCGTCTCCTCGGGTGTCGGGCGGACGCGGCACGAGCGCGCCACCTCTTGGGCGCAGATTCTAGGGAGCCAGCAATGGTTGTTCGAATCAATCTTGTCTGCTGCGTACCGCCTCGCGAGTCGCACTCTATCGGGGTGTGCGTTGACGTGCTGAAATAGAGCCCCTCGGGCGACCCCGTCGCGTCCTGCCATGCCCACCCCGAACTGCCGCCTGCGCGAACCACAAAGCCTGGAGGACCTGCTGAACTACCGGCTGTTCCGCCTGTACGTGGCCAGCACGTCTCCGGTGACCCGTCTGATGGAAGGCAAGTGGGGGATTTCGCGCCGCGAATGGCGCTTGCTGGCCGTGCTGGCCGGTGTCGGCAAGGCCTCTCCGTCGGCGCTGGCCGAGCAGGCGCACCTGGACCGGCCGCGCACTTCCCGCGCGATCTCCAGCCTGGTCGCCAAGGGGTTGGCGCAACGCTCGGTGATCGCCGACGACGCGCGACGGGCGACGGTGTCGTTGACCGCGTCGGGCCAGCAATTGTTCGAGGAGGTGTTCCCCCAGATCGCCCGCATGAACTCCAGGCTGCTCGAAGCCGTGGACGACGAGCTCGTGCAGGCCCTCGACCGCGCGCTGCATGTGCTCACGCTGCGCGCCGACGAGATCGGCGGCAGCACCGAGCCCCATGTGCGCGCCAACCGGCGTGCCGGCGGCTCGCGCCGGGTGCGGCCGCTGGCGACTTTCTGAGGGCGCGGCGGCAGCGCGCCCGCGGGCTCAGACGCGGCCCTTGTACTCGCCGGTGCGGGTGTCGATCTCGATCTTGTCGCCGATCGCGACAAAAATCGGCACCGGGATTTCGGCGCCGGTGGAGATCTTGGCCGGCTTCAGCACCTTGCCCGAGGTATCGCCCTTGACCGCCGGCTCGGTGTAGACGACCTCGCGCACCACGGTGGTGGGCATTTCCAGCGAAATCGCCTTGCCGTCGTAGAAGACGACTTCCACCGGCATGCCGTCCTCGAGGTACAGCAGCGCGTCGCCCAGGTTGTCCTTTTCCACCTCGTACTGGTTGTACTCGGTGTCCATGAACACGTACATCGGGTCGGCGAAGTACGAGTAGGTGCAGTCCTTGCGCTCGAGCACGATCGGGTCGAGCTTGTCGTCGGCCTTGTAGACGACTTCGGTGCCCCCGCTGGTCAGCAGGTTCTTGAGTTTCATCTTCACCGTCGCGGCATTGCGGCCGCCCCGGCTGTACTCGGTCTTCTGCACGACCATCGGATCCTTGCCGACCAGGATGACGTTGCCGGCGCGGATTTCTTGAGCGAGTTTCATAGATTTCGAAAAAGTGCTGGAACAGAGCAATCGATTATTTTAACCCGTCCGTCGGCGCGGTGGATGCCCGCGCGCCGCCCGTCGGCTGGCGATCGGCCTGCGGCGCCACCGCGGCCAGCAGCTGCGAGGCCAGGTCGGGAAGCTGCGCCAGCCGCTCGCACCAGGCCTGGGCATGGGCGCGGATCTGCGGCAGCCGGGACACGAACTGCTGCCACGCCGGCACCAGTTCGCCCCCCTGGTTCCACGCTTCCGAAAGCGCGACCACCGCGTCGTGCACCGGCGCCTGCGCCTGCTCCAGGTAGCGCCGCAGGAAGGCGTCGATCTTCTCCAGGTGCGCCTGGTCGTGCTGCGGATAGGCATGCCAGACCATCGGGCGCCCGGCCCACTGCGCGCGCACGAACGAGTCCTCGCCGCGCACC
>JAKBBQ010000168.1 GCA_021808405.1 Pseudomonadota bacterium
TCCTTGTAGCCCTTCCAGACGTCATGCAGCGACTCGGCCATCGATCATGCTCCAGGGTCGCTCCAGCAGGGAAAGCGCCCGCCGGCGACCGGTCTGCGCGCGCGCCTCCACCGCCGGTCGCGGGCATGCCCCGACCCGGCGGACCCGCACGATGAGATGCGCGAGCGCGGCCCGCGGCAACTGGGGTTTGACCTGAGGCGGCGCGTTGCGCGGCCGGCGGGCAGGCCGTGCGCGGCGAGGACGGCCAGTGGCGGTACCTGCACAAGGACGGCAGGCCCTACGGCTAGCCGCGGCGCAGGTGCCGCCGAGGGCCGCGCGCGCCGGCCGCCGGGCGCCGGCTCACCGGCTGTCGGGCTCCGGCCGAGCGCCGGCGGCCGGCGCGGTGGCGAGCCGCCACCAGGGTTCGCTCCCGCCCTTGTGCGCCTTGGCCTGGTACATGGCCGCGTCGGCGCGAACGAGCAGCGTGGCGAAATCCTGGCCGTCGCCGGGATACAGCGCCAGGCCCATGGCCATGCCGATCTCGACCTGCTGCTGCCCGAGGTCGAACGGCGCCTGCACCGCGCGATGCAGGCGGTCGAGCACGGCGCGCAGCTGCGCCGGCGCGGCGGATGGGCCGAAACCTTCGAGCACGACCACGAACTCATCGCCGCCCAGCCGGCCGAGGAAATCGGTCTCGCGCAGTTCCTCGCGCAAACGAGCGACCAGGCGCTGCAGCAGCAGATCCCCCGCGGCATGACCGAACCGGTCGTTGACCAGCTTGAAGCGGTCGAGGTCGATCATTCCCAGCGCCAGCACGGTCTGCTGGCGACGCGCCATCGCGATGGCCCTGCCCACGTGCTGCTCCAGCGCGACGCGGTTGGGCAGCCCGGTCAGCGGATCGTGGCGCGCCTGGTAGGACGCCTCGCGTTGCAGGGCGGAGAGCTGGCGCTTGATGTCGAGTTCGTCCAGGCCCCGCCCGAGCAGCTCGCTGACCCTCTCGCACAGCGCGACCGTCTTGGCGTCGAAGATCCCGCGCTGCGGCGAAACGAACACCAGCACCGCCCACAGGTCCTGCCCGCGAAACACCGGCGCGGCCAGCGCCGCGTGCCAGGCATGGCGAAGCAGGAACTCGCGCCACGGCGCCAGTTGCGGGTCGGCCAGGTGATCGTTGTGGAAGGCGATGTGCTGGGCGGCCCACGCGCGCACGATCAGCGGCGCTTGTTCGCCGTCGCGCAGCGACACGTGGATGTCCGGCAGGTCCCGCGCGCCGCGGCCCGCCAGCGACAGCACGCGGAAGATTCCCGACTCGTCGGGCTTGCCGATCCACGCGGCATGGAACGGCGTGCCGGAGATCAGCTTCTCGCAGGCCTGGCGCAGCATGTCGGCTTCGTCGTTGCCGCGCAGCAGGACGTCGGCGGCCTGCGCCAGCGCCTGGTAGATGCGCTCGAGGTTGGCCACCTGCCGGCGTTGGCGGATGGCGTCCAGCCCCTGCTCGATCTGCGTGGCCAGGTCGAGCATCAGGCTGCGCGACTCCTCGTCCCACGCGGCGATGTCCGCGCAGTACAGGGTGGCCACTGCGCGCACCCTGCCGTGCTCGTGCAGCGGCAGCGCGGCGAAGGCACCGAGGCCATGGCGCGCGCTCTCGCTGACCCAGGGTTCCGCCACCCGCGGCGAGGCGTGGCGTTGGGCGAACACCGCACGGTCGTCGCGCCAGGCCTTGCCCGTCGGGCCCATTCCGCCCGGCAACGCGGGGTCGGGCGAGATCGGGACGCGGTTGAGGTACTCGGTGGCGCCGGCCGCGGCGAGGACCTCGAAAGACCGATGCGAACCATCGGGGCTGCCGATCCACATCAGGCGCAGCGCGGCGAGTTGCGCGCCGGCACGGCACACCGAGTCGAAAAACCCCCGCTCCTCCTCGGCGACCTGGGCCGAGCGGATGACTTCGGCGCGCAGCGCGCTGAAGCACGCCACCCTGCGAAGGCGGTCCGCGTCGCGGCTGCGCCGCTCCAGCAGGGCCGCCAGACCCCACGCGGCGAGCGCAAGCAGCACGGCGCTGGCGAACTCCAGGGCCCAGCGCCCCCTGGCCGAGCCGCGGTAGATCGCACCCGGCAACGCGGCAGGCCAGCTGGCCTGCACGGCCAGCGGAAAGCCCGGCACCGCGACACGCACGCGCGCGCCGGGCCGCTGCGCGATGGCCAGGCGGACGCGGCCCCGCACCAGGGTGCCGAGCACACTGCCATCGCGCAGGTCGCGGACGACCAGTGTCCAAGGCGAACGACCCGCCAGCGCCGCCGGCAGGCGAAGCAGATGATCCAGGCGGTAGGGAGTTCCCACCAGATAGCCCGGGGCCCCATCGGGCCCCGGCACACGCACCCGCATGGTCAGCACCTTGGTGCCGACTCGCGCCGCGTAGCGCGCGGCACCGAGCAGAAAGCCCGGATGACCCTGGACGGGGGTGAATCGGTCGCCGGGAACGATGGGCCTGCCGGGCTGCCGCGTGGTCGACCACACGATGGTGTTGCCGTCGGCCGACTGGATGTTGAAGGCGTACAGGTCGCGGTGCACCGCGGTGAAGCGCCTGAGCATCTGCGCTGCCCTGGAATCGGGGCGTGCCGCATCGCGTTGCGACCCCAGCACGGCCACCGCGGCGAACTGCAGTTCGGTGAACTGGGTGTCCAGTCGATCGGCGATCCGTGCGGCCAGGCTGGCGGCGGCCCGCCCGGCACGCTGCTCGACCCTCTCCCGCGCCTGCACATACTCGGCGCGCTCGATCCAGGCGCTCCACAGCAGCGTGAGCAGCACGGGCAACGCGAGCGCCAGCACCCGCGCGGCGCGCTTGGCGCCGGGCGACAGGCAAAGGCGACAGCGCTGCATGGGCCGCAGGGAATGAGGGTCGCGCGATTCGGCCGATGCTCGCGCTGACCGGTTGATTCATCGGAAAACCGCGGCGCTTCCCAACTCGACCACCGGCCGATTCGGAGTTTCAGTAGTCCATTCGACGAATGCGTGCCCCGTCCATCCCGGCCGCGGCGCGCGTCGCGCATGGCTCAGTGTAGGCAGTGCGCAGCGGATCGCCAAGGCACCTGCCGTGCCGTCAGCGCAGTTGCCGAGGGTCGCTGCGTGGCGGTCGCGCGGGATCGCGACCGCCGCCGGTTCCGAACAGTCGGTCGGCGAGGTCGTTGGTGATTCCCCACCAGCGCTCGGCGTCGTGGTAGTGATGGTGCATATGCGCCTTGCGCAGCGACCTGCCGTAACGGGTGCGCGGCAGGTAGCCGGGATCGTGATGCGAGAAATGCATCCACTCGTAGAACACGAAATAGCCCACGCTTGCGGCCATCGGAACCAGCGCGCGCGCGGCGCCGAACACCAGCGCGTAGCCGGCATAGACCGCGGGTCCGAGCACCAGCAGCGCCCACGCCGGCCAGAACAGCCGATCGATGCGCCGCGGCTCGGCGTGGTGGGCATGGTGCAGCGCCACCTGCAGGCGTCGTCGCAGGCCGTCGCGCGACGGCAGCCTGGCGTGCAGCACGAAACGGTGCAGCCCGAACTCGACGAACGGGGCCAGCGCGACCGGCAGCAGCAACAGCGGCCACCCCCGCGTCAGTTCGCCCAGACGCCATGCGGCAGCCAGCAGCAGCGCCAGCAAGCCCAGCAGCGCCGCCACCGTGGCATGGGTCCACAGCGCAGCCCTGGGCAGCGCGGCCGCGCTGCGCGCACGCGGCGGCGTCATGCCGGCGCGCGCGCCGGGCGCACCCGGCAAGGCCGCCGCGGCGGCAGCGACGGCGCGGGGGTTCGAGGCTGCGGGCGAGTCATCGGTAGCGGGTGCCGCGGGTTGTTTCGAGGTGCTTCGGCCAGCGACGAGCGCGGCCGCCGGGGGCAGTCTATCGGCAACGGCTGCGACAGCGGCGACGGCCATCGCGGTCGCACCCCGCGCGGTCGCGTCCGTGCACCCCTTCGCGCCCACCCGGCTGCGCGCGAACGCTAGCATCGGCACAGCCCATCCACCGGAGCCCGCGATGCCCTACGACCCGAACAACCCCTTCGCCCGCATCCTGCGCGGGGAACTTCCCAGCATCCAGCTCGCCGAGGACGAGGCCGCGCTGGCGATCATGGACATCATGCCGCAGGCCGACGGCCATGTGCTGGTGATCCCCAAGGCCCCCTGCGAACTGATCTTCGACCTGCCCGACGACGCGCTGGTCGCCGCCATGCGCATGACCCGGCGCATGGCCGTGGCGGTGCGCGAGGCGCTGTCGCCCGACGGGGTGTTCATCGGACAGTTCAACGGCGCCGCCGCCGGGCAGACGGTGCCGCACGTGCACTTCCACGTCATTCCCCGCCGCCAGGGCGTGGACCTGCGACTGCACGCGCGCGAAATGGCCGATCCGGCCAAGCTGGAGTCGATCGCCGGGCGCATCCGCGAGCGCCTGGGCGCCTGAGCACCGCGAAGGCCTTGTACGCCGCGGGGCTTCGCTATAACATTCATTTTCAATGCATGTTATAGGGGCGCTGCGATCCGGCAGCGCGCCCGCCTCTCCCAGCAAGTCCCAGCCATGTCCCAGCCCCATCTGCACCTGTCGGTCGACGCCATCTATCCCTTCGACGCCCGCGGCATCGCCAAGCGCTTCCGCCATGCGGCGATCTTCGGCGCCTTCGATGCCCTGGCGCCAGGCGAGACCATGCGCTTCGTCAACGACCATGACCCGCTGCCGCTGCTGCAGCAGTTCGGCCAGCGCTACGGCGAGCAGGTGTCGATCGAGTACCGCCAGCGCGATCCGGGGGCGATCGTGATCGACTTCGTCAAGCGCTGAGCCGACGCAGCCCCTCGAGGTCGAGTTCGAAGCGCATCGGACCGGCGCGCCGCAGGCAGCGCGCCTCGGCGAGCCGGCGCAGGATGCGGCTCAGGCTCTCCGGACGCAGCCCCAGGTAATCGGCCACGGCCTGGGCCTGCAGCGGCAACTCGATCTCCCCACCGCCGGCACGCTCGGCCAGTTGCAGCAGGAAGTCGGCGACCCGCTCGCGTCCGGCCAGGCGCAGCCTGGCTGCGTGGCGCACCATGCGCACCATCTGCACGTCGGCCAGCCCGAGCAATTGCGCCAGCGCCGATCCGCTGGCCGCGCGCGACCAGCGCCACGGGTCGATGGCGCGGATGCGCGCGTCCCGCGCGACCAGCGCGTCACCGCCGTACACCCCGCCGGACAGGGCCTCGCAGCCGACGACGTCGCCGGCCAGCGCAAGGCCGATGATCCGGCACCGGCGCTGGTCGACCCTGCGCGACACCTGCACCACGCCCGCTTCGACTGCGTAGACCTGGCGCAGCGGATCGCCGCGCCGGAACAGCAGCGTTCCCGCCGCGACCTGCGTGGCCTGCGCCGCCGCCCGCCGCGCTCGCTCCCCCGGGCCGCGCGAACCTGCGCGGCCTGCCCTTTCGACCGACCCCATCCCCACACCTCCACGACAGCCTGCCGATGCCGCCTTCCGGCGCGCCCGCGCCGGCTGCAAGCCGCGGCCACCATACAAGTATTTTGCATACTGCTTTGTCAGGGGATGATCTGGATCAACCGTTGCGGGCAGCCGCGGCGCGAGGCGCCGGGCCGCCGCGCATGCCCGTCGGGACCACGCGAGCGCCGAAACTTGCGATCATGTGGGATCGGAGTCTGGAGAATGGGCGATGAACCACGGCTGGTTCGTGCTGGTCGACCTGTTGGGCACCTTCGCCTTCGCGCTGAGCGGCGCGATGGCCTCGATCGAGCGCCGCCTCGACCTGTTCGGGGTCGCGGTGGTCGCCTACCTGACGGCCTGCGGCGGCGGCATCGTGCGCGACCTCTGCCTGGGCGCGCTGCCGCCGGCCGCCATCGCCCAGTGGCGCTATGCGGCCGTCACGCTGGTGGCCGCCGCGATGGCCATCTGGATGCAAGGCGTGGCGCGCCGCCTGCGACACCCGGTGCTGTTCTTCGACGCCATCGGTCTGGGCTTCTTCGCCGTGGCCGGAGCCCACAAGGCCTGGTTGCTGACCGGCAACGCCGAGGTGGCCGTGCTGCTGGGCGTGGCCACCGCGGTCGGCGGCGGGGTGCTGCGCGACGTCGTGCTCAACCGCGTCCCGGTGATCCTGCAGCGGGAGATCTACGCGCTGGCCGCGCTCGCCGGGGCCAGCCTGCAGGTGGCCGGGCAGGCCTTCGGCTGGGATGCACGGCTGACTCCGTGGCTCGGAGCCTTCGTCTGCGCGCTGATCCGCTTCCTGTCGATGCGCCTGGGCTGGCGCCTGCCGATGTCGCGCCGCGCGGCCCAGGCTGCCGCGCCTGCCCCACCTACCCCGCCTGCCCCGCCTGGCGGGTCGGCGCGGGCCGACTCCGCTGCGCCGCCGCCCGTGCGATGAGTCCGCTGGCGCTCGCGCTCGTGCTGTGCGCCGCCTGCCTGCACGCGACCTGGAACATGCTGGCCAAGCAGTCGCGCGGCGGCGCGGCGCTGGTCTGGTCGTACAGCGCGGTCAGCCTGCTGGCTTTGCTGCCTGGCGCGGCGCTGGCGTGGCGGGAAAGCGCCCAGCCACCGGCCAGCGCCGTCTGGCTCGCGGCAGCCTGCAGCGGCGTCGCCCATCTGGCCTACGGCCTGGTGCTGCAGAGGGCCTACCGCAGCGGCGACTTCTCGCTGGTCTACCCTGTCGCCCGCGGCACCGGCCCGCTGTTCGCGGTGCTCGCCGCGGTGGCGCTGCTGCACGAGCGCCCGTCGCCCGCCGGCTGGGCCGGCATCGCGGCCATCCTGGCGGGCATCGTGCTGTTGTCCTCGACAGGGCGGCGCGCCACCCCGGCGCTCGGCGGCGCGCCACGCGGGCTGCTGTGGGGCGCGGCGACCGGCCTGTGCATCGCCGCCTACACCGTGATCGACGGCTGGGCCGTCTCCACGCTGGCGGTGGCGCCGGTGCTGTACTACGGTCTGGGCGTGGCGCTGCGCACCCTGCTGCTGGCGCCGCTGGCGTGGCGCGACCCGGCGGGGCTGCGCGACCAGTGGCAACGCGACGGCCGGCGTATCGTCGCGATCGGCTTGCTGTCGCCGCTGGCCTACCTGCTGGTGCTCTACGCGATGACCCTCGCCCCGCTGGCCTACGTGGCCCCGGCACGCGAGTTGTCGATGCTCGTCGGACTGGTGCTCGGCGTCAGGCTGCTGCACGAAAGGTTTTCCGCTGCGCGCGCGCTGGCGACCGCGTCGATGCTCGCCGGAGTCGTGCTGCTGGCGCTCGCCCGCTGAGAAGCCCGCGGGCGCGCCCGGCGCTTCAGCCGCGCCGCGCGGCCGCCCCCGCGCCGCCGGGCGTCGCCACGGCGAGCAGGATGCCCGCGACCACCACGAACAGCCTGCCGCTGGCGGCGTCGAGCAGCGAGGAATTGAAAAGCCCGCTGACCAGCAGGGTCACGACCAGCGCCTGCAGAACCTCGCGCGCCTCGCCGCTGCGCGACAGGCTTTCGCGCCAGGCGACCGCATACACCGACAGCAGCGCCAGCAGCCCGACCACCCCCTGCTCGGCCGCCACCAGCAGGTAGCTGTCGTGGGGATTGTCGGTGGGCGCGCCATAGCCCCCGCCGGCAGCCGCGCGGTAGTCGAAGGCATAGCTTCCGGTTCCGCTGCCCAGCAGCGGGTGGCGCAGGAAGAAAC
>JAKBBQ010000169.1 GCA_021808405.1 Pseudomonadota bacterium
CGGCGGTGCAGGTGGTCGGCGCGCAGCCCGACGAGGGCTCGCGCATCCCCGGCATCCGCAAGTGGCCGCAGGAGTACCTGCCGAAGATCTACCAGCCGCAACTCGTCGATCGGCTCGAACTGGTCAGCCAGGCGGCGGCCGAGTCGATGGCCAGGCGGCTGGCGCGAGAGGAGGGCCTGTTCTGCGGCATCAGCTCGGGCGGTGCCTGCGAGATCGCGCTGCGAGTGGCGCGCGAACTGCGCGACGCGACCATCGTGTTCATCGTCTGCGACCGCGGCGACCGCTACCTGAGCACCGGCGTGTTCCCCGCCGCCTGAGCCGGCGGGCCGGGCCTACAATCGACGGTCGGCATGCGGGATGCCGCAGCCGCAGCGGAGAGGAGCATGGGCGCGCAAGGCGAGGCATTGGACAAGGTGGACGGCGAGGTCGACGCCCGCGGCATGAACTGCCCGTTGCCGATCCTCAAGGCCAAGAAGGCGTTGTCGGCGATGCACAGCGGCGAGGTGCTGCGGGTGCTGTCCACCGACCCCGGTTCGATGCGCGATTTCCAGGCCTTCGCCCGGCAGACCGGCCATCAGCTGGTCGCGCAGACCGAGCAGGACGGAGTCTTCTCGCACCTGCTGCGGCGCCGCTGACACGCTCGGGCGGTCGCGCCGCCGCGGGCCCCGCGGGGGCGTTTCAGGTCGACTCGGCGACTGCCGCCTGGAGCTGCGGGGTCACCCGCGCGTGGGCGGTGGTCACGTGGTCGCGGATCGCCTGCGCGGCCCGTTCGGCGTCGCCTTCGGCGATGGCCTCGAGGATCGCCGCGTGCTCGCTCCATACCGCGCCGGCCAGTTCCGGGTGTCGCAACACCTCGCCCATCGCCCGCCGCAGGTGCTGCCAGTGGGTGCCCATGGTGTCGACGATCAGCGGGTTGCCGCTGGTCTCGTAGATCCAGGAGTGGAAGGCGACGTCGGCGAGCAGGCGGGCCTGGGCGTCGTCGCGGCTGGCCGCGCGGCGACCCTGCTCGACCAGCGCGCGGCCGCGCTCGATCTGCTCGCGTCCGGCGCGGCGCGCCGCCAGCGCCGCGGCCAGCGGCTCCAGCGCCGAGCGCAGTTCGTAGATGGCGTCGAAGCGTGCGCGGTCGACCGCGGCGACCTGCAGCCCGCGCCGCCCATGCTCGACCAGGAAGCCCTGCAGCCGCAGCCGAGCCAGCGCGGCCATCACCGGCTGGCGCGAGACCTGCAGGCTGGCGGCGAGTTCGTCCTGGGTCACGCGCTGCCCGGGCGCCAGCGCGCCGTCGCAAATGGCATCGAGGATGCGGTCGTAGACCTGCTCGACCAGGGTGCGTTGGGGTTGCAGCGACTCGATCAGCATGGCGGCGGGGACATCGTTTCAGGGAAAACCCTTAGCGTGGGATTTCGTACACCGTATACGATGATACCCATCCAAGGCCTTGGTGTCACCCGTTCCCCCACCCCTACGAAGGGTTTGCCCATGGACTCATCACCGATCCGCGTGCTGCTGGCGAAAGTCGGGCTCGACGGCCACGACCGCGGGGTCAAGGTCGTCGCCCGCACCCTGCGCGACGCCGGCATGGACGTCATCTATTCCGGGCTGCACCGCTCGCCCGATGAGGTGGTCAACACCGCGATCCAGGAGGATGTCGACGTGCTCGGCGTGAGCCTGCTTTCGGGTGTGCAGCTCACCGTGTTCCCGAAGATCTTCAAGCTGCTGCAGGACAAGGGAGCCGACGACCTGATCGTCATCGCCGGGGGCGTGATGCCCGACGAGGACGCCGAGGCCCTACGCGGCATGGGGGTGCGCAAGGTGCTGCTGCAGGACACCCCGCCGCAGGAAATCGTCGATTCCATCCGGCGCCTGGTCGCCGAGCGCGGTCCGCGCTGAGTCCGGGCACGATCATGGACATGGAAGAGTGGAGTTTTCCCGTCGCCTACGACGAACACTACCTGCCTCCCGCCGACAGCCGCTACTGGTTCCCGCGCCGCGAGACCATGCCGCCCGCCGAGCGCGAGCGGGCGATCCTCGAGCGGCTGCGCCAGGTCTGCCAGTACGCCTGGGACCACGCCGAGTTCTACCGCCGCAAGTGGGACGCAGCGGGCTTCCACCCCAGCCAGCTCAAGTCGCTGGAGGACTTCGAGCAGCGCGTGCCGGTGGTGACCAAGGCCGACCTGCGCGCCTCGCAGTCGGCTCACCCGCCTTTCGGCGACTACCTGTGCGTTCCCGAGTCGGAGATCTTCCACGTCCACGGCACCAGCGGAACCACCGGCAGGCCGACGGCCTTCGGCATCGGCAAGGCCGACTGGCGCGCCATCGCCAACGCCCATGCGCGCATCCTGTGGGGCATGGGGCTGCGCCCGGGGGACATGATCTGCGTGGCCGCGGTCTTCAGCCTGTACATGGGCAGCTGGGGCGCACTGGCGGGCGCCGAAAGGCTCGGCGCCAAGGCCTTTCCCTTCGGCGCCGGCGCGCCGGGGATGACCGCGCGCCTGGCGCAATGGCTCGCGCTGATGAAGCCGGCGGCCTTCTACGGAACGCCCAGCTACGCCATCCACCTGGCCGAGGTGGCGCGCGAGGAAAAGCTCGATCCGCGCTCCTTCGGGCTGCGCTGCCTGTTCTTCTCGGGCGAGCCGGGCGCCTCGGTCGCCGGGGTCAAGGACCGCATCGAGGACCTGTACGGCGCCGCGGTCTACGACTGCGGCTCGATGGCCGAGATGTCCCCGTTCATGAACGTGGCCGGCAGCCAGCAAAGCAGCCAGGGCATGTTGTGCTGGCAGGACCTGGTCTACACCGAGGTGTGCGACCCGACGAGCCTGCGCCGCGTGCCCTACGGCCAGCGCGGCACCCCGGTCTACACCCACCTGGAGCGCACCAGCCAGCCGATGATCCGGCTGTTGTCGGGCGACCTGACTCTGTGGACCGACGAGCCCACGGCCTGCGGCCGCAGTTACCCGAGCCTGCCGCAGGGGATTTTCGGGCGCATCGACGACATGTTCACCATCCGCGGGGAGAACATCTACCCCAGCGAGATCGACGCCGCGCTGAACCAGCTGGCGGGCTACGGAGGCGAGCACCGCATCGTGATCACCCGCGACTCGGCGATGGACGAACTGCTGCTGCGCGTCGAGGCCGACGAGCCGATCCACCGCGCCGGAGTCGCGGCGCTGGAGTCCTTCCGCGCGGCCGCGTCGCGCCAGCTGCACACCATGCTGGGCGTGCGGGCGAAGGTGGAGGTCGTCGCCCCGCACTCCATTCCCCGCACCGATTTCAAGGCGCGGCGGGTGATCGACGACCGCGAGGTCTTCCGGTCGCTGAACCGGCAACTGCACGGCGCGGGCTGAGGCGACCATGGCCTACGTCGCATCGTTGGAATTGCTGCGTCGCGTGCGCGAAGGCGATGCCTGGGCGTTGGGGCGGCTGATCTCCCGCGCCGAGGCGGGGGTCGCGGAAGCGCGGCCCGCGCTGGCCGAGGTCTACCGCAGCGCCGGGCGCGCCCATGTCATCGGCCTCACCGGGGTGCCGGGCAGCGGCAAGTCGACCCTGGTCGCCAAGCTGACCGCCGCGCTGCGCGCGCGCGGCGAGCAGGTGGGAATCGTCGCCATCGACCCGTCGAGCCCGTATTCCGGGGGAGCGATCCTCGGCGACCGCATCCGCATGTCGGAGCTGGCCGAGGACCCCGGGGTGTTCATCCGCAGCATGGCCACGCGCGGCGCGACAGGGGGCATGGCGCGCGCCGCGCTGGACGCGGTCGACGTGCTCGACGTCGCCGGATTTCGCACCATCCTGCTGGAGACGGTCGGAGTCGGGCAGGACGAGGTCGAGGTGGCGCACGCGTCCGACACCACGGTGGTGGTTTCGGCCCCTGGGCTGGGCGACGAGATCCAGGCCATCAAGGCCGGGGTGCTGGAAATCGCCGACATCCACGTGGTCAGCAAGTGCGACCGCGACGATGCGTTGCGCACCCTGACCGACCTCAAGCAGATGCTGACCCTGGGAACTCTGCTCGGGCCCAAGCGCCAGTGGACGATCCCGGTGGTCGGCGTGAGTTCGTACAGCGGGCAGGGGATCGACACCCTGCTCGAGCGCATCACCGCCCACCGCGACGCGCTGGCGGCCTCCGACCTCGGGCTGCAGCGCAGGCGCCGCGTCGCCCAGTTCCGGCTGGAAAAGACCGCGCAGACCCTGTTGCTCGAGCGCTTCGCGAAAGGTGCGCTGGGCTTCGCCCCGGCGCTGGCCGCCGGCCTGGTCGATCGGGCCACCGATCCCTACGCGGCGGCGGGTCGACTGATCGCCCAGACCCTACACGAGGAGTTTTCCGATGATCTGGCTTGATCCGAAGCAGCGCGAGGCGCTGCAATCCGAACGCGCGTCCTGGGAACAGCAGGAGGTTGCGGCCTTCCTGCGCAAACAGCCCGAGCGCAAGGAGCAGTTCCACACCATCGGCGACATCCCGGTGCGGCGCACCTACACCGCCGCCGACATCGCCGATACCCCGCTGGAGGACATCGGCCTGCCCGGGCGCTATCCCTTCACCCGCGGGCCGTACCCGACCATGTACCGCAGCCGCACCTGGACGATGCGGCAGATCGCCGGGTTCGGCACCGGGGAGGACACCAACCAGCGCTTCAAGTACCTGATCGCCCAGGGGCAGACCGGGATTTCCACCGACTTCGACATGCCCACGCTGATGGGCTACGACTCCGACCATCCGATGAGCGACGGCGAGGTCGGGCGCGAGGGCGTGGCCATCGACACCCTGGCCGACATGCGCGCGCTGCTGGCCGACATCGACCTGGAAACCATCTCGGTGTCGCTGACCATCAACCCGACCGCGTGGATCCTGCTGGCGATGTACGTCGCTCTGGCGCAGGAACGGGGCTACGACCTGGACAAGCTGTCGGGCACCGTGCAGGCCGACATCCTGAAGGAGTACATGGCGCAGAAGGAGTACATCTACCCGATCGCTCCTTCGGTGCGAATCGTCCGCGACATCATCACCTACTCGGCGCAGACCCTCAAGCGCTACAACCCGATCAACATTTCCGGCTACCACATCTCCGAGGCCGGATCGTCGCCGCTGCAGGAGGCCGCTTTCACGCTGGCCAACCTGATCACCTACGTCGAGGAGGTGACCCGCACCGGAATGCAGGTCGACGAGTTCGCTCCGCGGCTGGCGTTCTTCTTCGTCTCGCAGGGCGATTTCTTCGAGGAGGTGGCCAAGTTCCGCGCGCTGCGCCGCTGCTACGCGAAGATCATGAAGGAGCGCTTCGGGGCGCGAAACCCCGAGTCGATGCGCCTGCGCTTCCATTGCCAGACCGCGGCGGCGACCCTGACCAAGCCGCAGTACAAGGTCAACATCGTGCGCACCGCGCTGCAGGCGCTGTCGGCGGTGCTCGGCGGTGCGCAGTCGCTGCATACCAATGGCTACGACGAGGCCTTCGCGATTCCCACCGAGGACGCGATGAAGATGGCCTTGCGTACCCAGCAGATCATCGCCGAGGAGAGCTGCGTCACCCAGGTCATCGACCCGCTGGGCGGCAGCTACTACGTCGAGGCGCTGACCACCGAGTACGAGCGGCGCATCTTCGCGGTGCTCAAGGAAGTCGACGAACGCGGCGGCACGATCAAGTTGATCGAGCAGGGCTGGTTCCAGAAGCAGATCGCCGACTTCGCCTACGAGACGGCGCTGCGCAAGCAGTCGGGCGAGAAGCCGGTGATCGGGGTCAACCGTTTCGTCGAGGCCGAGGAACGGGCGGACATCGAAATCCACCCCTACGACCCCAGCACCGCCGAGCGGCAGATCGCCCGCACCCGGCGGGTGCGCGCCGAGCGCGACGAGCCGAAGGTGCAGGCGCTGCTCGAGCAGTTGCTGGAGGTGGCCAGGGACCCGTCGCGCAACATCATGCCCATCACCATCGAACTGGTCCGACAGGGGGCGACGATGGGCGATATCGTCGAGCGCCTGAAGACCCTGTGGGGAACCTACCGCGAGACCCCGGTGTTCTGAAGGCCATGGGCGCCCCGGTCCTGCAGTCCCAAAGCGCCGCCGCGGTCATCGCGCGCATCCTGCGTCTGCGCGGCGTGGACCGGGTGTTCGGGCTGTGCGGCGGCCATGTGATGCCCATCTGGATGCGCCTGGACGCCGAGGGCATCGCGATCGTCGACGTGCGCGACGAGCGCGCCGCGGTGTACATGGCGCACGCCTACGCCGAGCTCGGCGGCAGGCCGGGGGTCGCGCTGGTCACCGCCGGCCCCGGGGTGACGAATGCCATGACCGGCATCGCCAATGCCCATGTGGCGCGCGCGCCAGTGCTGGTGTTGTCGGGCACGCCGCCGCGGCCCCAGCAGCACCGCGGCGCTCTGCAGGACCTGGACCACCCGGCGATGCTGCGCAGCATCACCCGCTACGCGCGCACGGTGCGCGAGCCGGCGCAGGTGCCGCAGGCGCTGGACGAAGCGCTGGCGGCGGCGGCCGGGCACGCCGGCGGCGAGCCCGGCCCGGCCTTCGTGGATTTCCCCACCGACACCCTGCGCGCGCTGGTTCCGCAGGCGGCGCAGCTCGCCGAGCACCTGCAGCCGCGCGCGCCGGCACGCATCGTCCCCGACCCGCAAGCCATCGAGAGCGCGGTCGCGCTGATCGCCGGCGCCAGGCGCCGCCTGGTGATCGGCGGGCGCGGCGCGCGCGCCGCGCCCGCCGAACTGGCGCGCCTGCTCGACGCCACCGGCGCGGTCTTCCTCGACACCGGGGAGTGCAAGGGCGTGCTGCCGGAGGACCACCCGGCCGGGGTGTCGGCTGTGCGCAGCGCGGCGATGGCCGAGGCCGACCTGGTGATCACCGTCGGACGCAAGCTCGACTTTCAGCTGGGCTACGGCTCGCCCGCGGTGTTCGGCGACGCGCGCTGGCTGCGCATCGGCGACCATGCCGCGGAACTGCGCGACAACCGCCGCGGCGAAGTCGAGCTGCTGGCCACCCCCGCGCTGGCTCTGCAGGCGCTGGCCGCCCGCTGCGCGGGCCGCGTGGACGCGGCCGACGCGGCGTGGCGCGAGCGCCTGCGCGGCGAGCACCTGCGGCGGGCGCAACGCGCGCGCCAGGCGATGGCCGAGGCCGCGAGCGGCAGCGATGGTTTCATGCACCCCAACCGGCTGTTGCACGAGGTGCAGCGAGCCATCGGGGACGATGCCGTGGTGGTCGCCGACGGCGGCGATTTCCTGTCCTTCGCGCGGGTGGGGATCCGCTGCTCGACCTACCTCGACCCCGGCTCGCTGGGCTGCCTGGGGGTGGGCACGGCCTTCGGCATCGGCGCTGCGCTGGCGGCGCCGCGGCGCCTGGTGGCCGTGCTCACCGGAGACGGTGCCTTCGGCTTCAACTGCCTGGAAATCGACACCGCCGCGCGACATCGCGTGCCGCTGCTGGTGGTGGTCGCCAACAACGGCGCCTGGCAGATCGAGGTGCACGACCAGGCGGGCAGCCACGGCCGCGTTGTCGGCACGCGGCTGCAGCGCGCCGACTACGCGGCCATGGCGCGGGCTTTCGGCGCGCATGCCGAGCGGGTCGAGCACGCGCAGGACCTGCCGCCGGCGTTGGCGCGCGCGCTGGCCGCGCTGGCGC
>JAKBBQ010000170.1 GCA_021808405.1 Pseudomonadota bacterium
ACAGGTGATGCGCTTGCCGTCGACCACATACAGGCGGTCGGACACCACGCGCCGGGTGTCGAAGCGCGGGAACTGCTCGACGAAGTCCCAGTAATGGAACCAGCTCACGCACACCCGGTGCGAATCCAGCACCCCGGCGCGCGTCAGCGCGAACACCCCGGTGCACAGCCCGACCAGCGTGCAGCCGCCTGCCGCGGCCTCGCGGATGAACCGCAGCGTCGCCTCGCTGGCCTGGCGGCCGGTGTGCAGCAGCCCTCCGACGACCACCAGGTAGTCCAGGTCCCTCGCCGCATCGTCATAGCAGGCGGTCGGGGTGATGCCCACGCCGCAACTGGCGCGCACAGGCTGCAGCGTTTCGCCGATGATCGACCAGTTGCAGCGCAGCGGACGGCTGCGGTCGCCCTCGTCGCTGGCCAGGCGCAGCACATCGACAAAGCCCCCGAAGGCGGCAAGGGTGAAATGCGGCAGCAGCAGGATGCCGAAGCGCAGCGGCGTGGCAGCAGAAGGCTCGCCACCTGCTTGATCGCGCGCTTGCCGCGCATGTCC
Source organism: Pseudomonadota bacterium (assembly GCA_021808405.1). GTDB lineage: Bacteria > Pseudomonadota > Gammaproteobacteria > Burkholderiales > Burkholderiaceae_C > Thiomonas_A. The sequence continues at coordinate 547 of JAKBBQ010000170.1, forward strand.
AGGGTGTTCCGCAACCATGTCGCATCCATTCTAGTTCCGCCGACCTTGCTCTGGTGTACTGACGGTCATCGGCAGTCGTGCAGGCAGGCATCGGAGGAAGGCAAGCCATGTTCAGCGAGGAGATGAGGATCGACGGGTTCGACGATGCACTCTGGCAGGCGATGCAGCGCGAGCGCGAGCGCCAGGAGGCTCACATCGAACTCATCGCTTCGGAGAACTACACCAGCCCGCGCGTGCTCGAGGCCCAGGGCTCGGTGCTGACCAACAAATACGCCGAGGGTTACCCCGGCAAGCGCTATTACGGGGGCTGCGAGTACGTCGATCGCGTCGAGGCGCTGGCCATCGAACGCGCGCGCCGCCTGTTCGGCGCCGACTATGCCAACGTGCAGCCGCACAGCGGCTCGCAGGCGAATGCCGCGGTCTACCTGGCGCTGCTGCAGCCCGGGGACACCATCCTGGGCATGAGCCTGGCGCACGGCGGCCATCTCACCCATGGCGCCAAGGTTTCGTTCTCGGGCAAGTTGTTCCGGGCGGTGCAGTACGGCATCGACCCGAGCAGCGGCCGCATCGACTATGACCATGTCGAGCAGCTCGCGCGCGAACATCGTCCGCGCATGCTCGTCGCCGGCTTCTCGGCGTATTCGCGCATCCTCGATTTTCCCCGTCTGCGCAGCATCGCCGACTCCGTCGGCGCCTATCTGTTCGTCGACATGGCCCATGTGGCCGGGCTGGTGGCCGCCGGCCTGTATCCCAACCCCTTGCCGCAGGCCGACGTGGTCACCACCACGACCCACAAGACCCTGCGCGGCCCTCGGGGTGGGCTGATCCTCGCGCGGTCGAATCCCGAGATCGAGAAGAAGCTCTCCGCGATGGTCTTCCCCGGGACCCAGGGCGGGCCGCTGATGCACGTGATCGCCGCCAAGGCGGTCGCCCTGCTCGAGGCCTTGCAGCCGGAGTTCGTCGCGTACCAGCAGCGCACCCTGGACAACGCGCGCGAGATGGTGGAGGTGTTCGTGCGGCGCGGGTACGAGGTGGTCTCGGGCGGAACCGACGACCATCTGTTCCTGCTCAGCCTGATCGCGCGCGGCCTCACCGGCAAGGACGCCGATGCCGCGCTGGGCCGCGCGCACATCACGGTGAACAAGAATGCCGTGCCCAACGATCCGATGTCCCCGTTCGTCACCAGTGGCATCCGCATCGGCACGCCGGCGATCACCACCCGCGGCTTCGCCGCGGAGCAGGCGCGCCGCACCGCCGAACTGGTGTGCGACGTGCTCGACCACCTCGGCGACGCCGCGGTGGAGCAGCAGGTGCGCGAGCAGGTGGGCGAGCTCTGCGCGCGCTTTCCGGTCTACGCGCGGCGCTGAGGCGAACATGGCGATCAGCACCTTCGACTTGTTCAAGGTCGGCGTCGGGCCTTCGAGCTCCCATACCGTCGGGCCGATGCTCGCTGCGCGGGAGTTCGCGCGCTGCCTGGGAGCCGAGGGACTCCTGGCGCGGGTGCACGAGGTCGGAGTGGAGCTCTTCGGCTCGCTCGGCGCCACCGGCAAGGGGCATGGAACCGACAAGGCCATCGTGCTCGGCCTGGAGGGCCATGCGCCCGACGAGATCGATCCGGACCACATCGCGTCGCGACTCGAGCAGGTTCGCGCGTGCGGCAGGCTGCTGCTGAACGGGAGCGCGGCCATCGCATTCAGCGAACGCGCCTGCGTGAAGTACCTGCCGCGCCAGCGCCTGCCGCTGCACAGCAACGCGTTGCGACTGAGCGCCCGCGACGTCGCGGGCGAACCGCTGCTGCAGCGCGAGTACTACTCGGTGGGAGGCGGCTTCGTGGTGGATGCGCGGGGCGAGCGCCTGCAAGCGGGCGCGGCGCTCGACGAGCCGCCGCATGCGTTCACCTCGGCCAAGCAGCTGCTGGAGATCTGTGCGCAAAGCGGGGTCGGCATCGCCCAGATCATGTGGCGCAATGAGTGTTCGTGGCGCAGCCCCGACGAGGTGCGCGGCGGACTGGCCCGCATCCGCGATGCGATGGCCGCGTCGATCGCCCGCGGCTGTGCGACCCAGGGATCGCTGCCGGGCCCGATGGGCGTGAAGCGGCGGGCGTCCGAGTTGTATCGACAACTCAAGGAGCGGTCGGAGGAAAGCCTGCGCGATCCGCTGAGCATGCTCGACTGGGTCAACCTGTACGCGATGGCGGTGAACGAGGAGAACGCTGCCGGCGGGCGCATCGTGACCGCCCCGACGAACGGAGCCGCCGGCATCGTCCCCGCGGTGCTCCAGTACTACCGCAAGTTCGTCCCGGGTGCCGACGAGCGCGGCGAGTTCGACCTGCTGCTCACCGCGGCCGCGATCGGCCTGCTGTACAAGCACAACGCGTCGATCTCCGGCGCGGAGGTCGGATGCCAGGGAGAGGTCGGCGTGGCCTGTTCGATGGCCGCGGCGGGGCTGGCGGCGGCTCTCGGCGGAAGTCCGGCGCAGGTCGAGAACGCCGCCGAGATCGGCATGGAGCACAACCTGGGAATGACCTGTGATCCGGTGGGGGGCATGGTGCAGATCCCCTGCATCGAGCGCAATGCCATGGGGGCGGTGAAGGCGGTCAACGCGGCGCGCATGGCGCTGCGAGGCGACGGCACCCACTATGTCTCGCTGGACAACGTCATACGCACCATGCGGCAGACCGGAGCGGACATGAAGAGCAAGTACAAGGAAACCTCGCGCGGTGGCCTGGCCGTCAATGTCATCGAGTGCTGAAAGGACGATCATGAAGCGCTATTCGATCTGGAGCCTGTTGCGCAACGGGCTGTCCTACCACGAGAACTGGCAGCGCGTCTGGCGCAGCCCCGAACCGCGTCGCGAGTACGACGTGGTGGTCGTCGGCGGCGGAGGGCACGGGCTGGCCACGGCCTACTACCTGGCGAAGAACCACGGTCTGCGCAACGTGTGCGTGCTCGAGAAGGGTTGGATCGGCGGCGGCAACACGGCGCGCAACACCACCATCGTGCGTTCGAACTACCTGTGGGACGAGGCGGCGAACCTGTACGAGAAGTCCATGCAGCTGTGGGAGGGCCTGTCGCAGGACCTGAACTACAACGTGATGTTCAGCCAGCGCGGGGTGATGAACCTCGCGCATACCCTGCAGGACGTGCGGGACACGCAGCGCCGGGTCCAGGCCAACCGGCTGAACGGAATCGATGCGGTGTACCTGTCCCCGCGGCAGATCCGGGACATGGTTCCCATCATCAACCTCGACAGCCGCTACCCGGTGCTGGGCGCGTCGTTCCAGCCCCGCGCGGGCGTGGCCCGCCACGACGCGGTGGCCTGGGGCTTCGCGCGCGCTGCCGACGCCCTGGGGGTGGACATCGTGCAGAACTGCGCGGTGACCGGGATCCGCCGCGAGAACGGCGCGGTCGTCGGCGTCGATACCGTGCGCGGGTTCCTGCGCGCACCCAAGGTGGCCGTCGTGGCGGCCGGCAACACCAGCGTGATCGCGGACATGGCGGGAATCCGCATGCCCCTGGAGAGCCATCCGCTGCAGGCCCTGGTCTCCGAGCCCATCAAGCCGATCATCGACACGGTGGTGATGTCCAACGCCGTGCATGCCTACATCAGCCAGTCCGACAAGGGCGACCTGGTCATCGGAGCCGGCGTGGATCAGTACACGGGCTACGGTCAACGCGGGAGCTTCCAGGTCATCGAGGGAACGCTGCAGGCGATCGTCGAAATGTTCCCGGTGCTGTCGCGCGTGCGCATGAACCGCCAATGGGGCGGGATCGTCGACGTCTCGCCCGACGCCTGTCCGATCATCACCAGGACGGACGTGCGGGGCTTGTATTTCAACTGCGGCTGGGGAACCGGCGGCTTCAAGGCCACTCCCGGTTCGGGCTGGGTGTTCGCGCATACCGTCGCGAACGACGCGCCGCACGAGCTGAACGCGGCCTTCCACCTCGATCGATTCCACAGTGGAAGGCTGATCGACGAACACGGCGCGGCGGCGGTCGCGCATTGACGAGCAGGAGGCGAACACCATGCTGTTGATCTGTTGTCCCTGGTGCGGTCCCCGCGCCGAATCCGAGTTCACCTGCGGGGGCGAGGCGGACATCGTGCGGCCCTTGGCGAGCGAGAACCTGAGCGATGCGCAATGGGGCGACTACCTGTTCATGCGCAGGAATCCCCGCGGCATGCATCGTGAGCAATGGAATCACGCCCACGGCTGCCGGCGCTGGTTCGTCGCCGAGCGCGACACGGTGAGCTATGCATTCGGCGCCACCACCCCGCTGGGCGGGCAGGCCGGACAGGGAGACGCGCGATGAGCCAGCCCAACCGCTTGCCGACCGGCGGTCGCATCGAGCGCGGGGTCGAGCTGCGCTTCCGGTTCAACGGCCGCAGCTACACGGGCCATCCGGGCGACACCCTGGCCTCGGCGTTGCTCGCCCATGACGTGCATTTCGTCGCGCGCAGCTTCAAGTACCACCGGCCGCGAGGCATTGTCGCGGCCGGAGTCGAGGAGCCCAACGCGCTGGTGCAGCTCGAGGGGGGCGCCTTCAGCGTGCCCAACGCCCGCGCCACCGAGGTCGAGCTGTACGACGGATTGGTCGCGACCAGCGTGAATGCGCAGCCCAGCCTGGAGCATGACCGCATGGCGATCAACCAGCGCCTGAGCCGTTTCCTGCCCGCCGGCTTCTACTACAAGACCTTCATGTGGCCGCGCTCCATGTGGCCGCGCTACGAGCGGCGCATCCGCATGGCAGCCGGGCTGGGAAAGGCGCCCCAGGAACCCGATGCCTCGCGCTACGACAAGCGCTACGCGCATTGCGACCTGCTGGTCGTCGGCGGGGGACCCTGCGGGCTGCATGCCGCGCAGTGCGCGGCGGCCGACGGTGCGCGGGTGATCCTGGTCGACGACCAGCCGGAACTCGGCGGCAGCCTGCTGGGTTCGCATGCGGGCCTCGACGGGCAACCCGCGCCGGGCTGGGTGCACTCGGTTGTCCGTGAACTCGCGGACAACCCGGAGGTGATCGTGCTGCCTCGAACCACCGCGTTCGGCTACCAGGAGCACAACCTCGTCACCCTGGTGCAGCGTCTGCACGACCATCTTCCCCCGGCGCAGCGCCAGGGTACCCGCGAGAGGCTGTGGAAGGTGCGAGCCAGGCAGGTGATCCTGGCCACCGGTTCGCACGAACGCCCCATCGTCTTCGGGAACAATGACCTGCCGGGAGTGATGCTGGCCTCCGCGATCAGCACCTACATCCATCGCTACGGCGTGCTGCCGGGCAAGCGGGCCGTGATCTTCACCAACCACGACGGGGGCTATCAGGCGGCGCTCGATCTGCGGCGCAACGGGGCACGGGTCGAGGTCGTCGACCCGCGCGCATCCCCGCGCGGATACTGGCCCGGTCAGGCCCGCAGCGCCGGCATCGAGGTGCACGCGGCGCATGTGATCGTCGAGGCTGCCGGCAAGCTGCGGGTCGACGGGGTGAGCATCGCGCCCCACGGCAGCGCGGGAACGGCCGGGACGAAGTCCCTGGCCTGCGACCTGGTCGGCATGTCCGGCGGCTGGAGTCCGTCGATCCATCTGTTTTCCCAATCGGGTGGAAAGGCCGCGTGGGATGAAGCCCAAGCCTGCTTCGTTCCGGCGCACAGCGTGCAGCGCGAACGCAGCGTCGGCGCCGCGCGCGGGCAGTTCGATCTCGCCGCCGGGCTGGCCGAGGCTCGCGCCGCGGCACGCGAGGCCCTGCAAGCCTGCGGGTTCGACGCGTCGCGCAGCGCCGCGGTGGACATGCCGCGTGTCGCCACGCATGCGCAGGAGCCGCTGCAGCCACTGTGGCTGACTGTCGCGCTGCCGCAGGCATCCAGGGGAAGCAAGCGCTTCGTCGACTTCCAGAACGACGTCACGGCAGCCGACATCCTGCTGGCCGCCCGCGAGGGCTTCGAGTCCATCGAGCATGTCAAGCGCTACACCGCGATGGGCTTTGGCACCGACCAGGGCAAGCTGGGCAACATCAACGGCATGGCCATCCTCGCACTGGCGCTCGGCAAGGCCGTGGGCGACGTGGGAACGACCACCTTCCGCCCCAATTACACCCCGGTGAGCTTCGGCGCGCTGGCGGGACGCGAGCATGGCCAGCGCTTCGACCCGGCACGCAAGACCTGCATCCACGGTTGGCACGAACGGCATGGCGCGCTCTTCGAGGACGTGGGCAACTGGAAGCGCCCGTGGTACTACCCGCGCCCCGGGGAAGACCTGCATCGGGCGGTGGCGCGCGAGTGCCTGGCGGTACGCCGCTCGGTGGGGCTGCTCGATGCCTCGACGCTGGGCAAGATCGACATCCAGGGCCCCGACGCCGTCACGCTGCTCAACTGGGTGTACACGAACCCCTGGAACAAGCTGGAGGTCGGCAAGTGCCGCTATGGGCTCATGCTCGACGAAAACGGCATGGTGTTCGACGATGGGGTGACCACGCGCCTGGGCGATCACCACTTCCTGATGACCACCACGACCGGCGGCGCGGCGCGCGTGCTGTCCTGGCTGGAGCGCTGGCTGCAGACCGAGTGGCCGCATCTGCGGGTGCACCTGACCTCGGTGACCGACCACTGGGCGACCTTCGCAGTCGTCGGGCCGAACAGCCGCAAGGTGCTCGAGCAGGTCGGCGAGGCCGTGGACTTCTCGAACGAGGCCTTCCCGTTCATGAGCTACCGCGACGGCCGCGTCGCCGGAGTCGGCGCGCGCATCATGCGCATCAGCTTCTCCGGGGAACTCGCCTACGAGGTCAACGTTCCCGCCAACCATGGGCAAGCGGTGTGGGATGCCATCATGCGGGCCGGAGCCGACTTCGACATCACTCCCTACGGCACCGAGACCATGCACGTGCTGCGGGCCGAGAAGGGCTACATCATCGTCGGCCAGGACACCGACGGATCGGTCACCCCGCTGGACCTCGGAATGGGTGGGCTGGTGGCCAAGGGCAAGGACTTCCTGGGCAAGCGCTCGCTGGCTCGCTCCGACACCCGGCGCGGCGGGCGCAAGCAG
>JAKBBQ010000008.1 GCA_021808405.1 Pseudomonadota bacterium
GCGTCGACAGGGCCTCGTGGAATTCCCGCGGCAGGCGCTGCATCGCCGCGCGCGCGAGCGGGGCGTAGCCCAGGGCATCGAAATCCACCGCCTGGTACAGCGCGGTGCGAGCGGCCGCTCGCAGGCCCTGCCAGGCCAGCAGCGCCCAGGCGCGCTGCTGGCTGTCGACAAACACGAATTCCTCGTGGTCGATGATCGCCAGCACCTGCAGGCTGCGCACCGGAACGAAGGCCACCCCTCCCGGGCTGCGCAACTGCAGCGTGCGCGCCAGGTTGTAGGTCGACGCCGGCAGCATGCGGCGCTCGCGCCACAGTACGGGTCCGCGATGGACGGTGATCTGCATGCTCGGGTCGGGCCGCTCGAGGCTGCGCGGGTCGCGACCGCGGCGGCTGCCGCGACGCAGGCCTGCCGCCTGCGGCCGGCCTGCGCCGATTGTGCAACGCCTGGCCGGCATGCCGCCAGCACCGGCCTTGTCACAGTGCGGTTATTCCGGGGTTTCGCCGCCGCGGCCCGCCAGCAATTCGTGCAGGCTCAGGCCGTGCCACAGGCCCTCCAGCGCGCGCGCCACCGGCAGCGAGGCCGCACCGGCGGCGCGATGGTCGAGCACCAGCGCGTCGAGCAGCGGCGTCGCGTCGGCCTGCGCGGGGTCGACCAGCAGCGCCCAGCGCGGCGCATGACCGTGGCGTGGCGCCGGCGCAACCCGTCCGATCCAGCCCAGGCGCTCGAGCAGGTCGAGCAGGGGATGCAGGTCCAGCGGGTCGCAGCGCAGCGATGCGCTCAGGCCGAGGATGTCGCGACCCGCCGAGCCCGGGGTGCGCGCGTCCTGCAGCAGCCGCAGCAAGCGCAGCGCCAGCAGGAAGGCCGATCCCGCCGCCTGGGACTGGGGTTGGGGATGCAGTCGCAGCAGCGGCAGGTGGGCGGCCAGCATCGCTCCCAGCAGCACGACCATCCAGCTGGTGTAGATCCACAGGAAGAACACCGGCAGCGCTGCAAAGGTGCCGTAGACCGCGGTGAAGTTCGCCGCGCTGCCGACATACCAGGCGAACACCCGGCCCGCCAGCCCGAAGCCCAGTGCCGCCAGCGCGCCGCCGCCCAGCGCATCGCGCCAGCGCACGTCGGCATTCGGGGCGAAGCGATACAGCGCGCTCAGCCCCAGCGCCAGCAGCATCCACGACAGCGCGGTGAGCAGCGCTCCGCTGCCGCCCGGAACATGGTGCAGCCAGCCGTTGCGCGACGCCAGCACGGTGGCCGAGGCGGCCAGCGTCGAGCCCAGGAACAGCGGCCCCAGGGTCACCGCGGCCCAGTACAGCAGCACGCGCTGGCCCAGCGGTCGCGGGCGCGGGGTCTGCCAGATGGTGTTGAGCGCGCGGTCGACGGTGAGCATCAGCGATACCGCGCTCAGCGCCAGTCCGGCGACGCCTGCGATGCCCAGGCCGGCCGCGCGCTGCGCGAATCCGTTGAGGTAGCCCAGGATGGTCGCTCCGACACGCGGCGGCAGCACCGCGCCGGCCAGCCGCTGCTGCAGGTGCTGCTGCAGATGGTGGAAGGCCGGGAACGCGGTGAACAGCGACAGCCCGACCGCCAGCAGCGGCACGAGGGAAATCAGCGTGGTGAAGGTCAGGCTGCCCGCGGTCTGCGCCAGCCGGGCATGCTGGAAGCGCTGGCGCAGCGGGCGCAGCATGCGGAGGACTTCGGGCCGGATGACGCGAGGGCGCATACGATTGGGCTGTCCAACAAATCCGGGCTATGCAAGAAATCCTGATTCTGTACTACAGCGTACACGGCGGCACCGGGCAACTGGCCGAAGCCATCGCCCGCGGCGTGGCCGAGGTGCCGGGGATGCTGCCCCGCGTGCGCACCGTGCCGCGGGTGAGTTCGCGCGTCGAGGCCCCCGAGCCCGCGGTTCCGGCCGACGGGCCGCCTTATGTCGAACTGGCCGACCTGCAGGAGTGCGCCGGGCTGGCGCTGGGTTCGCCGACGCGCTTCGGCAACATGGCCGCGCCGATGAAATATTTCTGGGACCAGACCGCGCCGCTGTGGCTGGCCGGTGCGCTGGAAGGCAAGCCGGCGGCGGTATTCACCTCCACCGGCAGCCTGCACGGCGGCCAGGAGAGCACCCTGTTGTCGATGATGCTGCCGCTGCTGCACCACGGCATGCTGCTGCTCGGGCTGCCCTACAGCCTGCCGCAGCTGGGCGCCACGCGCAGCGGCGGCACGCCGTACGGCGCCAGCCACCACGGCGGCGGCGACGGCGCGTTGCCGGCGAGCAGCGAGGAGCTGCAGCTCGCGCTGGCGCTGGGCCGCCGGCTCGCCGCCACGGCGCAGCGGCTGGGCGGCGGCGCGCCGGCGGGAGCCGGGTCGTGAGCCCGCCGGGGTCGCGCCAGGAGGCGCTGCTCGACGCGCTGCACGCCTTGCTGGGGGCCGGGCATGTGTTGCAGCACGATGCCGACCTGGCGCCGTGGACGCGCGACTGGCGGGGCCGCTACCAGGGGCGGGCGCTGGCGCTGGTCGCTCCGGCCGATACCCGGCAGGTGGCCGAGGTGCTGCAGTTGTGCAGCGCACACGGAGTCGGCGTGGTGCCGCAGGGGGGCAACACCGGGCTGGTCGGCGGCGCCACGCCCGACGCCAGCGGCGAGCAGCTGCTGTTGTCGTTGCGCCGACTCGACCGCGTGCGCAGCCTCAGCGCCGCCGATGGCGTGATGGTGGCCGAGGCCGGTTGCATCGTGCAGGCGGTCCAGCAGCAGGCCGAAGCGCAGGGCATGCTGTTTCCCCTGAGCCTGGCTGCCGAGGGCAGCGCCACCATCGGTGGCGTGCTGTCGACCAATGCCGGCGGCACCGCCGTGCTGCGCTACGGCAATGCGCGCGCGCTGTGCCTGGGCCTCGAGGTGGTCAACGCGCGCGGCGAGATCTGGGACGGGTTGTCGAGCCTGCGCAAGGACAACACCGGCTACGACCTGCGCGACCTGTTCATCGGCGCCGAGGGCACGCTGGGGGTGATCACGGCGGCCAGCCTGCAGCTGTACGCCCGGCCCGCGGCGCAACGCACCGCGCTGGCGCAACTGGCCCACGTGGGCGACGCGGTGGAGTTGTTCCAGCGCGCGCGCGGGGCGCTGGCCGCCGGGCTGACCGGCTTCGAGCTGATGAGCGGCCACAGCCTGCAGCTGGTGCACCAGCATTTCCCGCAGCTGGCGCGACCGCTGCAACCCGGCGCGCCCTGGTGGGTGCTGCTGGAGCTGTCCGACAACGAAGGCGAGGAGCACGCCCGCCAGCGGCTGGAACAGGTGCTGGGAGACGCCCTGGAGGCGGGGCTGGTGCGCGACGCCGCGGTGGCCCAGTCGCTGGCGCAGGCGCGCCAGATGTGGGCGCTGCGCGAGCACATCCCGCTCGCGCAGGCCAGCGAGGGCCTGAACATCAAGCACGACATCGCGGTGCCGATCTCGGCGATGGCGGCGTTCGTCGAAGGCACCGCGGAACTCGTGCTGCAGGCTGTCCCCGCGGCACGGCTGATCGTCTTCGGCCACCTGGGCGACGGCAACCTGCATTACAACGTGCAGGCGCCGCAGGGAGTCGACGCAGCGGCGTTCCTGCAGCGCCACCAGGAGACCTGCAACCGCATCGTGCACGACGCGGCCGCGGCCTGTGGAGGCAGCTTTTCCGCGGAACATGGAATCGGCCAGCTCAAGACGCCCGAACTGCTGCGCTACAAGAGCCCGGTCGCGCTGGAGATGATGCGGGCCATCAAGCAGGCGCTCGATCCCCAGGGACTGCTCAACCCCGGCAAGGTGCTGCCGGCGCGACTGCGGTGAAGGCGCGGCGATGACCGGGCAGCCGGCAGCCCCGTGGCGTCACAAGCTGCGCGAGCGCGCGCTCTTGTTGCTGGCCTGGCTTCGCCGCAACTGGGCGAAATCGGGTCCGCAGTCGCTGGCCGGCCTGCTGGCCGCGCTGGCCGGGGCCCTGCTGCTGCAGCGCGCCTTGCCCGGCCTGGGCGGGTCGGTGCGGGCGCTGGACAGCCCGGGCAGCGTGCTGCAGCTGGCCGACCTGATGGTGCTGCCGCGCGCACTGCCCGGCCTGGGACTGGTGATGATGGCCTTCGGGCTGCTCACGCGGGCGCGCCTGGCATGGGTCATCACCTTGTTGCTGGCGCTGCTGGCGGTCGGGCTGGCGCTGCTGCCGGTGCATCGCAGCATGCCGGCGCTGCTGGCCAGCGCCGCGCTGCTGCTGGTGCTGCTGGTCTACGCCAGGCAGTTCAACCGCAGCAGCATCGCGGCCGGCTCGCTGTTCGCGCTGCTGAGCATCGGCAGCCTGCTGCTGTACGGAACGCTGGGCAGCCTGTGGTTCGGCGCCGGCTACAACCCGCCGATCCGCACCCTGGGCACCGCGCTGTACTACGCCATCGAGACCATGTCCACCGTCGGCTACGGGGACATCGTTCCGCGCACCCTGCATGCGCGCATGTTCACGGTGTCGTTGATCGTGCTGGGCATCACGGTGTTCGCCACCACCTTGTCGGTGGTGATCGGGCCGCTGGTGGGCGGCAGCATCAAGCGGGCTCTGGAGGGGCGCATGCAAAAGCAGCAACGTCGCAATCATTACGTGATCTTCGGCGCCTCGGCGCTGGCCTACACGACCTGGAAGGCCCTGCTGCAACGCGGAGTCCCGGTCACCGTGGTGGTGTCGTCGGCCGTCCAGTCGCCGTTCCCCCCGGAGGCCGACGTGGTCGTCGGCGACGTCACGCGCAACGAAGTGCTGGAGCAGGCGGGCGTGCCCCAGGCGCGCGCCGTGCTGACGCTGCGTGACGACGACGCCGAGAACGCCTTCGCGGTGCTGGCGGTCAAGGAACTGGCACCCGCAGTGAAGACCATCGCCGGGGTGAACGACGCCCGCCACCTGGCCAAGATCCGCCGCGTGCAACCCGACCTGCTGTTCGCGCCGCAGGTGCTGGGCAGCGACCTGCTGGTGCGCTCGCTGTTCGACGAGCCCATCGACAACGAGACGGTGGCCAAGCTGCTGTTCGCCCACCCGGATTGATGGCGGCGCGCCGGGGTCGCGCGCCGAAGGTGTTCCACGTCAAGGCGACCGGCTGCCGGCCCGGGCAAACTGTGCGCGTTGGCATGTGCGCGGACCGCAGGCCGCGCCGGCGGGCGCTGGCGCCAGGCATGCGGCGATGGCTGGAGGATCGCGATGGGTCACCCCGACTTTGCACGCCGGCGGCAGGAGATGGTGCGCCAGCAGATCGCCGCGCGCGGCATGCGCGAGCCCCTGGTGCTCGACGCCATGCTGGCCGTGGCGCGGGAGGAGTTCGTGCCGCCGGCGATGCGCGAGTTCGCCTACGAGGACACCGCGCTCGCGCTGCCCGATGCCGCGGTGCTGCAGCAGCCCTGGGTGCTGGCGCTCGGCCTGGCCGCGCTGGCGCTGAAGGGCGGCGAGCGGGTGCTGGAAATCGGGACCGGCTGCGGCTACGCCAGCGCGCTGCTGGCGCAGATCGCCGCCGAGGTCTACACCGTCGAGCCCGACGCCAGGCTGGCCGAGCAGGCGGCGGAGTATTTCGCGCTGCGTTTGCCGCAGCAGGTGCATGTGCGCCACGGCCAGCCCGAGGCGGGCTGGGCCGAGCAGGCGCCCTTCGATGCCATCCTGGTGCACGCCGACCTGCCGCAGGCGGCGCGACGCGCGCTGTGCGAGCAACTGGCCCAGGGCGGACGCCTGGTCGCCAGCGTGCCCGCGGGGTCGCGCGTTCCCGAGCTGATCCGCATCCGGCGGGTTTCGGAATTGCAGTACCAGCGCGAGGACATTGCCGACCTGCACCTGCTGGCGCCGCAGCCCGCGCCGCCGGCCGCATCCGGGGCGCAGGCGCGCGAGGCGGCCGAGGCGGCGCTGGCGGTGGCCGTGGCGCGCAGCGGGCAGGTGTTCGACGATCTCGAGAACGTGGACCTGGAGCCCCTGCTGCGGCGCATCGGCCAGGCGCGGGTCGTGTTGATCGGCGACGCCACCCACGGCACCTCGGAGTTCTACCGCATGCGCCAGCGCATCACCCGCGCGCTGATCGAGCGCCGCGGCTTCGACTTCGTCGCCATCGAATCGGACTGGCCCGACGCCGCGCGCATCGACCAGTACGTGCGGCAGGCCGAGGTCTCGCCGGCGAGCTGGAAGGCCTTCGCACGATTTCCCACCTGGATGTGGCGCAACCGCGAGGTCGCCGACTTCGTCGACTGGCTGCACGCCTACAACTCCGAGCTGCCGGCGGCGCGGCGCGTGGCCTTCCATGGCCTCGACCTGTACAGCCTGTACCGCTCGATCGAGCGGGTGCTGGAGTACCTGGATCGCGTCGACCCGCAGGCGGCGCGCGTCGCGCGCCAGCGCTACGGCTGCCTCAGTCCGTGGGAGGCCGATCCCGCCAGCTACGCCCACGCCGCGCTGAGCGCCGGCTACCGCTCCTGCGAGCAGGAGGTGGTGGCCATGCTGCGCGACATGCTGCACAGCCAGGGCGACTACAGCGCCGGCGGCGGCGAGAGTTTCCTCGACGCACTGCAGAACGCCCGCCTGGTGGCCAACGCCGAGCGCTACTACCGCACCATGTACTACGGCTCGCGCACGGCGTGGAACCTGCGCGACGGCCATATGTTCGAGACCCTGCGCACCTTGCTGGACTTTCGCGGGCCGCGCTCGCGGGCGGTGGTGTGGGCGCACAACTCCCACGTCGGCGACTCGGCAGCCACCGAGATGGGAGCGCGCGGCGAATTCAACGTCGGGCGGCTGTGCCGCCGGCACTTCGGTGCAGCGGTCTGCTCGATCGGCATGGCCAGCCACGCCGGCGAGGTCGCGGCGGCCGAGAGCTGGGACGGCCCGATGCAGGTCATGGCACTGCGTCCGTCGCTGGAGCACAGCTGGGAGAGGGTGTTCCACGACAGCGGCGCGCCGGGCTTGCTGCTGGCGCTGCGCGCGGCGGCCCCATCGGGCGACCTGGGCGAACTGCTGCGACCCCGGCTGCAGCGGGCGGTCGGCGTGGTCTACCGGCCGCACGGCGAACGGGCGAGCCACTACTACGAGTCGGTGCTGGCGCGCCAGTTCGACGAGTTCATCTGGATCGACCGCAGCCATGCGGTCTCGCCGCTCGCGCCGGAGCAAGCGCCGGGGCTCGGCGAGACCTATCCTTTCGGTGTCTGAAGCGCGTGGCCAGCGCTGATCCACGTCAACGACAAGGGGCACGCCGCGACCGACACTGTGGTTCACCTTCCCCCACGTATCCAGCGAGGTGGCGCGGCTCAGGTCGTCATGCCTCGCGGCAGGAGCCAAGCATGAATCCCACCGAACATCTGCAGGCCGCTCAGCGCGCCGAACTGGAATGCCTGACCGGCATGCTGGACACCGCGATCGCAGGCTTCGAGCAGTTGGCCAAGCTGCAATTGCAGGCCATGCGCGAGGTCAGCCACGATGCCTCCGCTGCGCTGCATGAGGCGCTGCAGGCGCGCGACCTGCAGGAATGGGCCGCGCTGCCGCGGCAGGCGCTGCGCGGCGACGGCTCGCAGATGGCGCAGTACGTGCAGCAACTGGGCGAGATCACCGGGGCGATGCAGGTCGGCTTCTCGCAGTCCATGCAGCAGGCGATGGGTCGCCTGCAGCAAAGCCTGCAGGAAGTCGGCGCGGCGCAGCCGCCGCGGGCCGCGGCCGGCAACGGGGCGTGGCAGCCCGACTGGGTGCGCGACAGCATGGAACTCGCGGCCCAGGCCTTCCAGGGCTGGACGCAGTCGCAGGCGCAGGCCGCGCGTTCGCTGGGCGAGCAGATGCAGCGGCTGGGCGAGCGCAGCGGGGCGACCGCGGCTCCCGCCGAGCCCGAGCCGCCCCAGCAGGCAGCGGCACGGCCGCGCGCTGCCGCGCGTCGCGCGTCCTGAGCAGCGGAGGCGAACATGGCTCGGCTTGCATTGGTCACCGGAGGAACGCGGGGCATCGGCGCGGCGATCGCGCGCCGGCTCGCCGCGGACGGTTTGCGGGTGGCGGTCAACTACCGCGGCAACGAGGCCGCTGCGCGCGACTTCGCGCGCGACAGCGGGCTGGCGCTGTACCGCTGGGACGTGTCGGACCACCAGGCCTGCCTGGACGGGGTACGGGGCATCGAGCGCGACCTCGGACAGCCGGTCGAGGTGCTGGTCAACAACGCCGGCATCACCCGCGACGCCATGCTGCACAAGATGAGCCTGGAGCAATGGCGGGAGGTGATGCAGGACGACCTCGACGCCCTGTTCCACATGTGCGGTGCGGTGATCGAGGGCATGCGCGGCCGAGGCTGGGGGCGCATTGTCAACATCTCCTCGGTCAACGGCCAGAAGGGACAGTTCGGCCAGACCAACTACTCCGCCGCCAAGGCGGGGGTGATCGGCTTCACCAAGGCGCTGGCGCTGGAGTCCGCGCGCAAGGGGGTCACGGTCAATGCGGTGGCCCCGGGCTACACCGACACCGACATGCTGGCCGGAATCGACGCCCAGGTGCTCGACGGCATCAAGGCGCAGATTCCCGTGGGTCGCCTCGGGCGCCCGGAGGAAATCGCCCATGCGGTGTCCTTCCTGGTCGACGAGCGCGCCGCCTTTGTCACCGGAGCGACCATTGCGGTCAACGGCGGCCAGTACCTGGCCTGAGTCGCAGCCGGCCGCTGCGCCCGGCGGCGGGCCCCTGCCGGGTCCGCGGCGCGGTGGCACCCGGCCGCAGCGGACTTGCGCCGACCTTTCACCCAGCCCATCCCGCCATGCCGCATCCCGCCGAAACGTCCGACCCCGTACCGACCGCCGACAAGACCAAGAGCTATGCCCGGTCCCTGCGCGAATTGCAGATCGAGCTGGTCAAGTACCAGAAACACCTGATTTCCCACGACGAGCGGCTGCTGCTCATCCTCGAGGGCCGCGATGCGGCGGGCAAGGACGGAGCGATCAAGCACATCGTCGAGCACCTGTCGCCGCGCGAGACGCGGGTGGTCGCGCTGGGCAAGCCCTCCGACCGCGAAGCCGGCGCGTGGTATTTCCAGCGCTACGTGCCGCATCTTCCGCTGTCCCAGGAATTCGTGCTGTTCAATCGCAGCTGGTACAACCGCGCCGGGGTCGAGGCGGTGATGGGCTTTTGCGATGCCGCGCAATACCAGGAATTCCTCGACACGGTTCCGGTATTCGAGCAGATGCTCGTGCGTTCGGGGATCCGGCTGTTCAAGTACTACCTGGACATCGACCACGGCGAACAGCGTCGGCGGCTGCAGGCGCGGCGCAACGATCCGCTCAAGCAGTGGAAGCTCAGCCCGATCGACGCGGCTGCCCAGCAGCACTGGAAGGACTACAGCCGGGCCCGCGACACCATGTTCGCCCGCACCCATACCCTGCATGCCCCGTGGTACGTGGTGCGGGCGGGCGACAAGCAGGCGGCGCGCCTGAACCTGATCCGCCACCTGCTTTCCCACCTCGATTACCACGGCAAGGACGGCCAGCTGCTGCGGGCGGACGGCGACGTGGTGTTCGCCTATGCCGAGGAGGCGCTGCGCGACGGGCGCATCGCCCCTTGACGGCGCCGGACGCGCCTGCGGGCCGTCGCCAACCCGGAGTCCAGTCATGAACGAGCCGCGAATCGCCGTCTGGTTGAACCATGCCGAGGCGCATGTGGTGCAGGTCGAGGAAGAGCCCCTGCGCAAGTCCCTCATCCGCCTGCCCGAGCACCCGCGGCTGCATCGGCGCGAGGGTTCGGTCAGCGGAGCGCGCGCGGCGTGCGAGCGGGGCTTCCTCGACGCGGTGACCGCAGCCTTGCAGGGAGCGGCGCTGATCGTCATCGCCGGGCCGGGGCAGGCCAAGCGCGAATTGCTCGAACACCTGCAGCGCCATGCCCCGGGGCTGGCCGCGCGGGTGGTCGAACTGCAGACCTGCGCGCGCGTGGCGGACCAGACGCTGGCGCGCCAGGCGCGCGCCCGTTTCACTCGCCACCAGGCGCGGGCGCGCCTGGGGCTTTGACGCGGGTCGCGGCCGCCCGACGGTCCGCGCCTGCCAGGAGACGCTGATGTACGACAAGATCCTTGTCGCCCTCGACGGCAGCGGGGGTGCGCAGCAGGCGGCCGAGCATGCGATCGCGCTGGCGCGCTCGCTGGGCGCCACGCTGCGCATGGTGTGCGTGGTCGACTCGGCCGGCCTGGCCGGCTCGCTGCCCGGGATGGCCGAGGCGATGAGCGGCGAGGCCCGCCTGCTGCTGGACGACTGGATGAACCGCGCCGCGCTGTACGGCGTCGACACCAGCAGCGCGCTGCTGGAAACCGGCGGGGCGTCGACCCGGGTGGCCGACGCCATCTGCGCCGAGGCCTCCCGTTGGGGAGCCCGGCTGGCCGTGCTGGGCAGCCAGGGACACAGCGCGGTGGGCAACTGGCTGCTGGGCAGCGTGGCCGAAGCGGCTGCGCGAACCTGCGGCTGCCCCGTGCTGCTGGTGCACCCGGGCGACGCCAACGCGCCCTGAGCCCGCGCGCGCTCAGCGTCGCAGCAAGGCGTCCACCTCGGCCAGGTCGCGCGGGTCCAGGCGGCCGGCTGCCTGTCGCAGGCGCAACGAGTCCAGCAGCACGTCGTAGCGCGCGCGTTCGGCCTGGCGCCGGGATGGCCCGGCCGTGGCCCCCATACCTGCCGCTGCTGCTGATCGCCGGTGTCGGCATGGCGGCCGCGGCGTGGGTGTTCGGCCGCCGCCTGGAGTGAGCGCGGCCCGCTGCGGTATTTCGACGGCCCGCCGTTCAGGTTCCCCAGGCGACCCAGGCCAGCGACAGCAGCATGCTGCCGGCCAGCCACGCGGCCGCCGGCAGCATGCTGCGGCGGCGCGACAGTCCCAGCGCATACAGCGCCTTGAGCAGGTTGTTGCTGCCCGAGGCGATGAGCACCGCGTGGATGACCGCCGACTCCGAGACCGCGAAGTGACCGGCGAGCAGCGACAGCACGAAGGGGTCGATGTCGCTGAAGCCGACGACAAAGCTCAACACGTTCAATCCCCGCACCCCGAAGCGGGTGGTGACGAAGGCGGTCAGCGCGGCGAAGGCCACGAACAGCCCGGCGAACAGGAATGCCACCGGCAGGTCCAGGGGGTTGCGCGCCTGCAGGCGCGCGCCCGCCGGGGACGCGGCGGCGCCGCGCCGCCACAGCAGCCAGGCCACGGCCAGGCTGAGGGCGCACAGCACGCCGAAAGGCAGCGCCAGGCGCAGCGCGGCGTCGCGGTGGCCGAGCACCGCGATCACTCCCCACAGCCGCAGGTACATCATCGCGGTGGCCAGCACGGTGGCCGCCGGGGCCTGGGCGGCCAGCGCCGCGTCCTGGCGCGCCTGGCGGGCCAGGACCACGGTGGCCGCGGTGCTGGAATAGACCCCGCCCAGCATGCCGGTCAGCAACGCGGACGCCTTGGGAAACAGGTAGGCATGCGCCAGGTAGCCGCAGTAGGAGATCGCCGAAATCACCACCACCGCCATCCACACCTTGGCGTAGCTGATGTCGGGCAGTCCGGCGATGGGGGTGTCGGGGAGCAGAGGCAGCACCAGCCCGGCGATGATCAGGAACTTCGCCAGCGTGACCCCCTCGGACACCGGCATGGCGTCGGAAATCTTGCGGATCAGCGGCTTTTCGGCCAGCATCAAGACGGCCACGATCAGCACCGCGGCCGGCATCCACGCCGGCTGCGTCTGCACCAGCGGCCCCAGCGCATAGGCCAGCAGCGCGATCACCCCGGGCAGCAGCGCGCCTGCGCCGTCCGAGCCCGCGGCGCGCGCCAGGTCCACCGCCAGCCACGCGGCCAGCGCCAGCAGCCCGCCGAGGTAGAGTCCGCGCGGCTGCCGGCCGTCGAGCAGCCACAGCACGAATCCCGCGGCGCCGATCAGCGCCAGCGTGCGGGTGGTGCCGAAGCCCACCCCTTCGTCCTGGGCGCGCCGGTAGCTGTGCAGTTCCAGCCCCAGCACGAAGGCCGCCACGGTGGTCGCGGCGAACTGCAGCAGCAGCGGGGGCAGCGCGGTGGACATGGGGCTGCGCTCGCGCCCGCGGCGGCTCAGCGCTGCAGCACGTACTCGCCGGGGGCGTCGCCGTAGGCCGGCGAGGCCAGCGGCGGCGGATCGGCCGCAGCCGAGCTGCGCTGCTTGAGCCAGTCGGACCAGAAGGGCCACCACGATCCCTGCTGCTCGGCGGCCTGCGCAAGCCAGTGCTCGGGGTCCAGGTAGGGTCGCCCCGGTTCGCGCAGCGACCAGTGGAAGTGCCGGCCGGCATGCCCCGGCTCGCTGACGATGCCGGCGTTGTGGCCCCCGGTGGTCAGCACGAAGGTGATCGGGGAATGCGCCAGCAGGTGGATCTTGTAGACCGAGTGCCAAGGTGCGACGTGGTCGCTCTCGGTGCCGACGACAAACCACGGCTGCGGCGCGTCCTCCACGCTGACCGCCTGTCCGTCCACCCGCCAGCGCCCTTCGGCGAGGTCGTTGTCCAGGTACATGCCCCGCAGGTATTCGCTGTGCATGCGGTAGGGCATGCGGGTGGCGTCGGCGTTCCAGGCCATCAGGTCGTTGGGCGGGCGGCGCTGGCCCAGCAGGTACTCGCGGGTGATGCGCGACCAGATCAGGTCGTAGGAGCGCAGCATCTGGAACGCGCCGGCCATCTGGGTGGTGTCCAGGTAGCCCTGGGCCCACATCATGTCCTCGAGGAAGCTCACCTGGCTTTCGTCGATGAACAGCGACAACTCCCCCGGCTCGGTGAAATCGGTCTGCGAGGCCAGCAGGGTCAGCGTGGCCAGCCGGCGGTCGCCGCGCAGCCCCAGCGCGGCCGCCGCGATGGCCAGCAGGGTGCCGCCCAGGCAATAGCCGGCGGCGTGCACCGGGGTGCCGGGGCAGATGCGGCAGACCGCGTCGAGCGCGGCCAGCGGGCCGAGTTCGAGGTAGTCGTGCATGCCCAGGTCGCGATCCTGTCCGCTGGGATTCCTCCACGAGATCATGAACACCGTGTGTCCCTGGTCGACCAGGTAGCGCACCAGCGAGTTGGCGGGCGACAGGTCGAGGATGTAGTACTTCATGATCCACGCCGGGATGATCAGCAGCGGCTCGGGATGGACCTTCGGGGTCGTCGGCGCGTACTGGATGAGTTCGATCAGGCGGTTGCGGTACACCACCTTGCCGGGGGTCCGCGCGACGTCGCGTCCCGGCAGGAAGTTCTCGGTGCCGGCCGCCGGCGCGCCGGCCAGGCTGCGCTGCAGGTCGTCGTGCCAGATCCCCAGGCCGCGCAGCAGGTTGAGCCCGCCGCTGCCCAGCGTGGCGCCCAGCACCTCGGGGTTGGTCGCCGGCAGGTTGTTGGGCGCCAGGGTGTCCAGCCACTGCCGGGCGGCGAAGGCCACCACCTGTTCGTGGTGGCTCGACACCCCGCGTACCCCGGTCGTGGCCTGGCGCCACCAGTCCTGCTGCAGCAAGAAGGCCTGCTGCACCAGGTTGAAGGGGAAGCGCTGCCAGTCGGGGTGGCTGAAGCGCCGGTCGCGGTCCTCGGCGCGGACGCAGCAACTCGGGTCGGGTTCGCCGTGGCGGTGGGCCAGCACATGCGCCGCGTAGCTGGCGTACACCGAGGCCATGCGCAGCGCCTCGGCGCCCAGTTCCAGGCGCTTGCCCGGCGCGGCCATCAGGTGGGTCCACCAATCGGCGGCCGCCAGGCCCAGCGAGGCCGGCGAAAGGCCCCCGGTGCGCCGTGCCTGCATCGCATGCGCGGCGCGGTCGATCAGCTTGGCGATGCCGCTGTCGGGCGGCGGAGGAGGGCGCAGCCGTGGCGCCGGGACGGCCGGCGGGGCCGCGGCAGGCGCGGAACTCGCGGCGGGGGTCGGAGCAGCGTGCTGCGCCGCCGCGGCCGGCCCAGCTCGGCGGCTCATCGGGCGAGCCTGCCGCGCAGACGTGGCGCGGCGTGGCGTTGCGGCCGGGCGCGACTGTGGCTTCATACCAGACTCCAGTGACCGTGCGATCCACCGATGCCGTATTTGTAACGCCGCGTGGCCGGGATGCGCTTGACGCCGGTCAACCCCGCTGTCGCGCCGCTGCCAGCGTGCGCGAGCCGGGCGATGCGCAGGCAAAATACCCCTTTCGGCTTCGTGAAGCGAACAAGGACCGATCCATGCGAGTCACAGTCATCGGCGCCGGCTATGTCGGCCTCGTCACCGCGGCGTGTTTCGCCGATGTCGGCAACACGGTAGTGTGCGTGGAGCGCGACCCCGTGCGCCTGGCTGCGCTGCGTCAGGCGCAAGTGCCGTTCTACGAGCCGGGGCTGAGCGAACTCGTCGCGCGCAACAGCGCGGCGGGGCGCATGCGCTTTGTCTCCGACTTGTCGCAGGGACTGGACCAGGCACAGGTGTGTTTCATCGCGGTGGGGACCCCCCCGCTGGCCAGCGGACAGGCCGACATGAGCCAGGTGCGGGGCGCCGCCGCGGAGATCGGGCAGCAGGTGCAGGGGTCGCTGGTGGTGGTGCAGAAGTCCACCGCGCCGGTGGGCACGGTGGCGATGGTGCAGGAGCTGATCGAGCGCGAGATGGCCGCGCGCGGCGTAGGGCATTGGGTGCGGGTGGTCAGCAACCCCGAGTTCCTGAAGGAAGGAACCGCCATCGACGACTTCACCCGGGGCGACCGCATCGTGCTGGGCAGCCGCGACGAGCGCGCGGTGGCGGTGATGCGCGAACTCTACCGACCGTTCAACCGGAACCATGAAAAGATCATGGTGATGGATCCTGCCAGCTCGGAGCTGACCAAGTACGCGGCCAACACCATGCTGGCGACGAGGATCTCGTTCATGAACGAAGTCGCTCGCCTGGCCGAGGCGGTCGGTGCCGACATCGAGCAGGTGCGGCTGGGGATGGGGGTCGATCACCGCATCGGCAGTCATTTCCTTTATGCCGGGGCGGGATATGGCGGGTCGTGTTTTCCGAAGGACGTCAAGGCGCTGGCGTTCATGGCTCGCCAGGCCGGCCTGCGCGCCGAACTGACCGAGGCGGTGGATTCGGTCAACCAACGCCAGAAACAGCGATTGTTCGAAAAGATCGCCGGCCATTTCGCGGCCGACGGCTTGCGCGGCAAGACCTTCGCGGTATGGGGGCTGGCGTTCAAGCCCAACACCGACGACATGCGCGACGCGCCGTCGATCGACCTCATCGAGGCCCTGCTCGGCGCCGGCGCCAGGGTGCGCGCCTACGACCCGGTGGCCTTGGAGTCGGCGCGCAGGCTGTGGCCGGCGCGCGAAGGCCTGGAGCTGGTGGGCGACGCGCAAGGCGCGCTCGACGGCGCCGACGCGCTGGTCGTGGTCACCGAGTGGCTGGCCTTCCGTTCGCCCGACTTCGACCAGCTCGCCGCGCGCCTGAAGGCGCGCGTGGTCTTCGACGGGCGCAACCTGTGGGAGCCTGCCAGCGTGCGCGCCGCCGGGCTGCAGTACTACGGCATCGGGCGCGGCTGAAGCGCCAGTTCGGGAGGCGAACCGGGCGGCGTGGTCAGCACCGGGGCGAAGCCTCCACCCGGCGTGCGGAAATTCGTCGTCTGCCCCTGGTACAGCCGGGCGCTGAACCATTGCACCCGGCCTTCGTAGGCGTAGGCCCGCAGGTCGAACTTGAGCGGCGGCTGCTCGCCTCCGACATGCCGCACCCCGGGGGGCTGCAAGCGCTGGGCGACAAAGCCGCCGCCGCGGATGTGCTCCCAGACCGCTCGGGTGAGCTTGGCGCCGCGGTAGGCGGCGCGCGCGCCGTAGCCCCCCCAGGGCTTGAAGAACCACTCCCGCCGCTGTTCCCACAGCGGCCCGGCGTTGTCCGGTCCGACCAGCAGGGTGTGCGGGACATGGCGCTGCAGCAGCTCGGCGCGTGTCGCGTCCAGCCCCAGCGAGCCGAGCGCGGCGGCGTCGCACAGCAGCGCCAGGTTGCGTTTGTCGGCCAGCAGCGCGTGCACCCGCGGGTGCGGGGTGACCACCGCCAGGTCCTGCTCCCAGGCCTGGCGCAGCGCCCGCAGCGCATCGCCGTCGAGCGCGAAGTCGGTCAGCCGGTTGTACACCAGGTCCACGGGTTCGTCGCGCAGCCACAGCCGGCCGTCGGCGCAGTGCAACTCGCCGGGGTCGGCGATGCGCGCGTCCAGGCCGGCGCGCTCGAACAGCCGCGCGTAGAGCAGGAATTCGGCGTACAGGTATTGCCGGGTCGGCTGTTCATCGACCACGACGATCCGTCGCGGGCGGCCGTGGCGCCCGGCGGCGCGCCACTCGCGCAGGAACATGCGCAGGATGTCGCGCTCGAAGTCGGCGACCGAGTCGGCTCCCGGGACCATCTCGCGCATGGCGTCGCAGCAGGCGCGCTGGGCGCGCGCCAGCGCCGCCGACAGCAACGCGCCGCCCGGGTTGCTGTTGATCTCGATCAGGTGCAGCGCGCCGGACTCGAGGTGGAAGTCCAGTCCCAGGAACAGCCCCGGGCAACCCGGCTCGTGCAGTGCCGCGGCGGGGGCGTAGCGCAGCACCCGCTCGCGCCAGCCCGGCAGCAGGCTGGTCGCGTGCACCGCCTCGACGACCTCGCGCATGGCCTGCAGCCAGGCCGCGTCGACGAATACCGGCAGCGCCGAGAACAGGTGAGGGTTGCGCTCGCGCACCAGTTCGTACAGCCCCGGTTCGCCGAGTTCGACCTCCAGCGCGTGGCGCAACTGGCGCTGATCCAGGCTCAGGCAGGCGCAGTCGCGGTTCCACTGCAGCATCCCCGAATCCAGCGCCGCGGGGGCTGCGGCGAGGGCTTCAGGCGGGGGAGCCATCGACGTGCACCTGCAACCACCACTCGAGCAGCGCCGCATGCCACAGCTTGGAGCCGCGGATGCGGGTGAAATGCTCCGGCGCCTGCGGCCGCTGCAGAAGTCGCGCGAGGTAGTCGGGCTGGTAGAGGCCGCGCTGGCGACACGCCGGGCCGAGCAGGATGTCGCGCATCAGGTCCAGGAAGGGGCCTTGCACCCGGTGCAGCGCAGGTACCGGGAAATACCCCTTCGGGCGGTCGACCACGGAGTCGGGAAGCAGCCCGCGGGCGACGGCCTTCAGCGGGTACTTGCCACCTTCGCGCAGCCGCAGCGCCGGGGGCATCGCGGCGCCGAGCTCGACCACCTCGCGGTCGAGGAAAGGCACGCGGACTTCCAGCGCGTGGGCCATCGGCAGGTTGTCCACCCGCTTGACCGGATCGTCGACGATCAGCGTGGTGGCGTCGAGCCGCAGCACGCGGTCGAGGAATTCGTCGGCTCCGTCGAGCTGCAACTGCTCGTCCAGCCACTCGGAAGTCAAGTCGGGGACGTGGAACTCCGGGGCGATGAAGCGCAGCCATTCTTCGTGGTCGCGGTCGAAATAATGCTCGGCGAATCGCTGCAATGGCGTGCCGCGCTGGGCCTGCATCAGCGGGTACCAGAAGTATCCGGCGAACACCTCGTCGGCCCCCTGGCCGGCCAGCACCACCTTGAGGTCGCGCCCGACCCATTGCGACAGCAGGTCGAAGGCGACCACGTCGTGGCTGAACATCGGTTCGGTCATGCGCGCCACGGTGTGCGGCAGTTCGCGCAGTACCGCGTCGCGCTCCACCAGCAGCTTGTGGTGGCGGCTGCCGACCTGGCTGGCGACGAGGTCGGAGTACTCGAACTCGTCGGCCCGCTCGGCATCGGCGGCATCGGTTGCGAAGCCCAGCGAGTAGGTGCGCAGATCCGAGGTGCCGGCGAGCATCGCCGCCAGCAGGCTGGAGTCCAGCCCGCCCGACAGCAGCACCCCGACCGGCACGTCGGCCGCCTGCAGGTGACTGCGCAGCGAGCGCTGCAAGGCGTCGCGGGTCCTGTCGATCCACTGCGGCCCGGTGGGCGCCGGGCTCGGTCGCAGCGCCCGCAGCCGCCAGTAGCGGGTGCGGCTGCGCAGCCCGTCCAGCCGTACCCGCAGGGTGTGCGCCGGGGGCAGCTTGCGCACCCCGCGCAGCACGGTGCGCGGCGCCGGCACCACCGCATGCAGGGTGAACAGGTGGTGCAGCGCGACCTCGTCGAGCCGCCGGTCGACGCCGCCGGCGGCCAGCAGCGCCGGCAGGCTGGATGCGAAGCGCAGCCGGCTTCCGTCCTCGGCCAGGTACAGCGGCTTCATGCCCAGGCGGTCGCGTGCCAGCAGCAGTTCGCGGCTGCGCGGATCCCACAGTGCGAAGGCGAACATGCCCTCCAGCCGCGACACCGCGGCGTCGCCCCATTGCGCGTAGGCCTTGAGGATCACCTCGGTGTCGCCGCTGGAGGCGAAGGCATGGCCCAGCGCGCGCAACTGCTCGCGCAGCTCGCGGTAGTTGTAGATCACCCCGTTGAACACCAGCACGCAGCCGCTGGCGGCATCGACCATCGGCTGGTCGCTGGCCGGGCTGAGGTCGATGATCGACAGCCGGCGGTGGCCGAAGGCCACGCTTTCGCAGTTCCACGATCCTTCGTGGTCGGGTCCGCGCGGCGCCAGCGCGCGCGCCATGCGTGCCACGGCCCGGGTGTCGGCCGGCAGGCCGTCGAAGCGCAACTCTCCGCAGATTCCGCACATCGGCCGAAGGCCCTCCGATGGGCCCTCGCCGCCGCGGCACGGCGCAGCGTTCATCCGGCAAAGGCAACCTCGCCATTGTGCGCCGCGGCAGCCGCGCGCAAGCAGGCGCCGTCTGACGCCGATCAAGCCAGCCGCAGATCGCCCCGGCCGCGGGCCGCGCGCAGCGGCCTTGAAGACCGGGGCGATGCCCCCAGATAGCCCAGCAGGCGGCGAACGGAGTACCATCGCAGCCTCACGGGGCCGATCCGGTTTCGACGTGAATGTTGAAGTTGTGGAGTGCATGCCGAGCACCAGTTCGCTCGTAAATCCACTGGAAACAAAGTAAACGCGAACGACGAAAGTTTCGCTCTCGCGGCCTAAGGGCTGCGGGCCTCGCAACGGTTCGCTGATGGGCCGGGGCGGCAACGCCTGCGAGGTCATCCACATCAGCTCGTGAAGACGTGCGCCGCGTGCGCCTTCATTAAACCCAGCGGATCGCCGGTCCAGGAGGGTGTGCATCCCCGCCTGGTCGGTTAAAACCAAACGATGACACTAAGCATGTAGAGCTTGCGACCGATAGTTTGCGGACGGGGGTTCAATTCCCCCCGGCTCCACCAACATAGGCGCCAAGTATTGGATACTTGGCGCCTTTTTCTTTTCGGCTCGGCAGGTCGTCCCCTTGAGGTGTGACACGCCGATGCGCACCTGCCGGATGCGGACGGTCCTCCGCAACCTTTTTCCGGCGACAATGGGTGCCGCAATGAGCGGCGACAGCGGCATACCCTGCGGGCCAGGCCCGACGGCTCCCCCTCACCTCGTCTTCACGCACCGCGAGATCATGCGCGTGATGTTCGGGGTGATGATCTGCATCCTGCTGGCCGCGCTCGACCAGACGGCGGTGATCCCGGCCATCCCGGCCATCGCCAGGGATCTGCACGCCCGCTCCGACCTCTCGTGGATCGTCGCGGCCTACCTGATCACCGCGACCATCAGCACGCCCATCTACGGCAAGCTCTCCGACATCTACGGGCGGCGTCGCCTGCTGATGCTGTGCCTGTCGATCTTCATCGCCACGTCGGTGCTGTGCGGTACCGCGCGGCAGCTGGTGCAACTCATCGCCTATCGCGCTCTGCAGGGATTGGGAGGCGGCGGACTGATGGCCCTGACCCAGGCGGCCATCGCCGACGTGGTCTCTCCGCGCGAGCGGGGGCGCTACCAGGGCTACATTTCCGCGGTCTGGGCACTGGCTTCCCTGAGCGGGCCGCTGGTCGGGGGTCTGGTCGCGCAAGACCTGTCCTGGCGCTGGATCTTCTGGATCAACCTGCCGGTGGGCGCGCTGGCGATCGGCGTCTGCCACGACGGCCTGCGCAAGCTCGCGCGCCCGAGGCGCGATGGCCGGCTCAAGCTGGACGCCATCGGCATGCTGCTGCTGACGGCGGCGATCGTCGCGCTGTTGCTGGCGCTGGGATGGGGCGGCAACACCTACGCCTGGATGTCGTCGCCGATCCTCGGCCTGCTGGGGCTGGGCTTGGCTCTGCTGCTGCTGCTGGTGGTGCAGGAGCTGCGCGCGCACGACCCGCTGTTCCCGCCGCGGCTGTTCGCCAGCGCGAGCTTCAGCGCCAACCTCGTGGTCTCCACGGTCGCGTCGCTGCTGCTGTTCATGTGCCTGTTCGCGATCCCGCTGTACTTCCAGTACGTGCGGGGCACGACCGCCGCGCAATCGGGCCTCTACGTGACGCCCTTCATGCTCGCGAACGCGCTGGGCAACGTGGTGGGCAGCCGATGGGCGCGGCGTTTCGGAGCCCTGCGCGCGGGCCTGCGCGCAGGCACCTTGCTGCTGTGCCTCGGACTGTCGCTGCTCGCGCTGCTGCCCGCCGGCGCTCCGCTCTGGCTGGTGATCCTCGCGCTGACCCTCGTCGGTCCCGGCATCGGCGTGAGCCTGATCGGCTCCATCATGAACGCCCAGAACCTGCTGCGCAGGCAGGAGATCGGCGCCGGGACCGGAGCCCTGCTGCTGCTGCGATCGGTCGGCGGAGCCAGCGGGTCGACCCTGGCCGGGGCGATCATCGCGTCGGGTCTGGCGATGCTCGGACGTGCGGGCCATGCCCCCGGCGTGGCCGCGGCCGCGGCGCTGCAGCGGGGCTTCACGCTGGTATACGCCACCGCGGCGGCCTTCGCGGCGATCGCGCTGGCCACGACCTGGCTGATGCCCGACACGCCCTTGCGCGAATCGCTGCACGTTCCGGCAGCGATCGAGTAGTCTTCCCCGGGACCCGGGAGGGGGCAGCCTTGCGCCCAGGCCCGCGACCCGGCCCCGCGGCGGCCTGCGTACTTCAGCCCGGAGCCAGCAGCCTGGCCAGGCGCAGCTCCAGTCGCGAGCGCACCGCGGGCCATTCGTCGTCGACGATGCTGTAGCGCACCGAGCTTCGCTTGCGCCCGTCGGGCATGATGCGTTCGTTGCGGATGATTCCCTCCTCGACCGCGCCGAGCCGCTCGATGGCCGCGCGCGAGGCTTCGTTGAGCACGTCGGTGGTCAGCTGCACCCGCACGCAGCGCAGCGCCTCGAAGGCATGGCGCAGCAACATCAGCTTGCACTCGGTGTTCACCGCGGTACGCTGCCAGGACCTGGCGTACCACGTGTGGCCGATCTCCAGCTTGCGGTGCTCGGGTTCGATGTTCCACAGGCGGGTCGATCCGATGACCTGCCCGCTGAAGCGCAGCGTGACGGCAAACGGCAGCGCGCCGCCCTGCCGCTGGTCGCGCAAGGCCCTCGCCAGGTAGTCGTCCACGCTGGCGGCCGATGGCACGACGGTCCAGCGCAGATTCCAGAGTTCGCCGTCGGCGGCGGCGCGGACCAGCGCCGCTGCGTCGCTCGCCTCGAGCGGACGCAGCGTGACCAGAGTTCCGGCGAGGATCGGGGAGGTGGACATGGGGTGGTGGTTTGCCTGTGGCCTACCCGTCTTGTACCCGTCGCGCAGCGCATTCGGCAAGGCCCGCGCCGCTGGCGCAGGCCTTCGCAGCCCGCGCCGCGCGGGGTAGCATGTCCTGCCGGAGGGGACTGCCGGCAGCACCGCCGCCAGCCCGACGCTCGAGGAGACGCCATGCAGATCCACGCCTGTACGCGACGCCAGATGATCCACCGCATGGCCGGGTCCGCGCTCGCGGTGCTGGGGGCCTCCAGCGGCCTGCCGGCGTGGGCGCAGCCCCAACCGGCCATGGCCGACAGCCTGCTTCCCCCGGGCTCGGGCGAGCTGGCGCAACTGATGCGCCAACTCGCCGCGACCCCGCGCGTGCGGGGATTCCACAGCGTGCCGATGACCCTGACCCGTCCCGACCAGTGGGACTCCCGGGCCATGTCCGACGTGCTGCACTACAAGGGCAGCCCGAAGATGGTCTGGCACAACACCCAGCTCGGCGGCCCGTGGCTGAACCTGATGCGGCTGACCCTGAACTCGCAGATCTGGGCCTTCGGCCATCCCGACATCCTGCTGGTGTCGGTCACCCACGGCCCGGCCGGGCTGGCCCTCTTCGACCAGGCGGCCTGGGACAAGTACGACTTCCCGCGGCTGACCAAGGGGCATTTCAAGCGCAACACCTTCATCGACGTGCCGCCCGCGGCGCTGGCCAAGCCGGTGTCGCCGCAGAACCCCGTCGGTCCGTTTTCCGCCAAGGCCAGCAGCGTGACCGTGCTGCAGCGCCGCGGCGTGGTGTTCCTGGCCTGCCACGACGGTATCTGGGGTCTCGCGGGGTTGTTGCGCAAGAAGCATCACAACCCCCAGGGCTTGTCGCAGCCGGAGCTGGCCGCCGACTTGACCAACCACCTGATCCCCGGCGTGATCCTGACTCCCGATGTGGTCGGGGAACTGGTCGAGCTCGAGCAGGCGGGATTCCTCTACGCCCATAGCTGAGCCGCCTCGCGCAGCGCTGGAGTCGCGATGTACCTGCCCGAGGCTTTCCGTGTCGACGACCCCGAGGTGCTGCATCGGCTGTTGCGCGAGCGCCCGCTGGGGACCCTGGTCAGCGCGGGCGCGACGGGGCTGCAGGCGTCGCCGCTGCCCTGGCTGTGGGAACCCGACGCCGGGGCGAGCGGGGCGCTCAGCGGCCACATGGCGCGTGCCAACCCGCATCTCGCCGACCTGCGCAGCGGGGTGGAGTGCCTGGTGGTGTTCCACGGGCCGCAGGGCTACGTCAGTCCCTCGTGGTACCCGTCGAAGCAGCGGCATCACCAGGTGGTTCCGACCTGGAACTATGCGGTGGTGCAGGTGCGCGGCCATGCGCGGGTGATCGACGAGGCAGCGTGGTTGCGCGAGCATGTCGCTCGACTGACGGCTTCACGCGAGCAGCGCCGCGCCACGCCGTGGAGCCCCGACGACGCGCCCGCGGACTTCGTTTCGCGCATGCTGGAGGCGATCGCCGGGGTCCAGGTCGAGATCGAGGCGATCGAGGGCAAGTTCAAATTCAGCCAGAACCGCGAAGCCGCGGATCGCCAGGCCGTGCTGACCGCGCTGGCCGACCCGGGCGACCCGCATTCCAACGCCGAACTGGCGCAGTGGATGCGGGCGATCATCCCCCCAGGCTGAGTACCCAGCGCGCCAGATCGCGGGCCTGCGCGGCGCTCAGGATGTCCTGCGACCCTCCGTACGCCGGCATGGGAACGATGCCCCAGGTCCCGCTGTGGCCTTCGAGGATGGCTCGCTGCAGCACCTGCAGCGCGTCGGCGCGTCCGCGAAAGCGCCTGGCGATCGCGGCGTAGGACGGCCCGACCCGGGGCTTGTCGATGGCATGGCAGGCCAGGCAACCCGAGGCCTTGGCCAGCGCCAGCGTGGCGCGCGCGTCGACCGCGGCGGCGTGCGCCTGCGGCGCGGCCGTGCCGGCCGCCAGCGCGACCGCCAGGGCAGCCGCCAGCATGGGTTTGCACTGCAGGGTCATCGCTTGCTCCAGCGGATGGCGGCCGCGGCCCCGTCCTGCCAGGGCCATCGGCCGGTCGATCGCCGCCGCGCAGGCCCGCATCGCCACCCGGTCGGCCAGTCCACGGAGCAAGGGTAGCGCAGTCCGCCGCGCGACGACCCGCCGGGCGCGGCCCGGCCCTGGGGGCGCTCACAGCCCAGGAATCGCAGGGCCGCCCCAGGATTCCTGGACCGCCTCCCCCTCGGCACGTCAGAAGCTGTAGCCCAGCGCGAGGGTGCAGCTCAGCGGCCGGAAACGGATTCCCGCGGTGCTGTGCGAAGTCACCAGCGGATGGCCGGCGACCGTGACCGCGCTGGAGGTGCTGCTCAGCGTGGTGTCGATCTGGGTCAGCGCGACCGCCGCCAGCAGCGACCAGCGCGGGCCCAGGCGGTAGTGCAGGCCGGCATGGGCTGCCGCGCCCCAGGAGTCGGACAGGCCGAGCTGGGTGGGGCCCAAGGTCGAGCTCAACGCCGGTTGCGCCCGCGTACCGGCGAAGTGGGTGTAGTTCAGTCCGAGGCCGATGAACGGCGACCAGCGGCCGCGAGTGCCCACCGGGTGCCAGTTGAGGAACAGCGTCGGCGACACCACGTCGGCGCGCGCCAGCACGCTTGCGCCGGCCACTCCCAGGCGGGACCAGCCGCTGCCGCTGGCCACGGTGTCCACGCTCGGCGGAACCCCCAGCGCGAGTTCGACGCTGAATCGCTCGTCGAGTCGGCGCAGGATTCCCAGCGCCGGCGTGGTGGCGTCACCTCCTTGCAGCCGCAGCCCCGATGGGGTGTTCATCCCTGTCAGGTCGCCCATCGAGGTCTGGTTGCGCAGCGCCAGCACGCCGGCGTAGACCGTCCACGCGGGCTGCGCGGCGGGCTCGGCGGCGAGCAGCGGCGCAGCCGGGACCGCTGCGGGCGCATGGTGCGCGCAGTGGTGCCGCCGGCAGGCCGGTGCGCGATGCGCCGGATGCAGCGTGGCTGCGGGCTGGCGATGGCGTGCCCGGGCATGCGCCGCCTGCAGCGGCGACCCGGCAGTCGCGAGCAGGCCGGCGCACAAGGCGGCGCACATGCAGGTGCGCAGGCCGTCGATGGGGCGGGCGGCTGTCGGCGCGATCGGGTGGATGGTCGGGTAGATGGTCGGGTGGATGGCTGGGCTGTGGCGTGCAGCGCCGCAGCTGGGCAGCGATGGGCACAAGGTGCGGACGGGGTGGGACATGGCGGGCTCGTGGGCGAGGGGAGGGGAAGGTTGGCGGCCGGGTGATCGGAGGATCGGGCGCTGGTGGACCCGTGACGGGGGACCGTGGGGCCAGCCTGGCCTGTGGTACCTGTGGTGGCTGTGGTGGCTGTGGCGCCACAGCGCGAGCCGGGGCCGCGCTGCGGCGCGGCTCAGGACAACCAGCCGAAGCTCCGCATGGCTTGCAGGGTCTGCTGGGCGATCACCCGGTGTCCGGCGGGAGTGGGGTGCAGGGTGTCGGCGAACAGCCAGGCGTCGAGGTTCGACGCGCTGGCTCCCTGCGGGCTGTTGGGGGTCGCGGAATTGCACAGCAGCGAGGAGCCCTCGGTCGATCCGGGGTCGCACCACGGCGCGTCGACGCGGTCGAAGCCGTAGCCCTGCGGATGGGCGATTTCCTGCTCGAGCAGCGCATGGCCGTCGATCACCTTGATCGCCTGGCCGTCGAGGTCGTCGAGCAGCCGCTGGTTGAACACCTGCACCAGGTTGGACAACAGGTAGCAGGCGGTGCGGGGGTCGGTGCGGTCGCAGTGTCCCGATCCGTCCAGCGAGCGCCCGAACGGGGTCAGCGACGCGTCGGGCAGGGTATACACGAGCAGGTGGCGTGCTCCCTTGCGCAGCATGCTCGATACCGCGCCGGCCAGCTGGTCGGCTGCCGCTCCGACTGCCGCCTGCGCCTGGCGAACCGCTGCGGCGCGGTCTTCGGGCCTGGCGTCGTGCACCTGCTGCAGCGCGGCGAAGACGTCGTTGCTGCCGGCCAGTACCGTGACCAGTTGCTGCGGCTGGAAGCCGCCGAACTGCTGCAGGTAGTTGGCCAACTGCTCGGTCAGCGGAAAGGTCAATGCCCCCTGGTCGCTGCCGATGCCCCGCGCCTCGGTGATGCGCGCGCCGCCCTGGGCGAAGTTCGTGCAGTCGGGAGCGCTGCCGGCGTCGGCGGTGTTGAAGGCGCAGCTGGCCTGCGACTGGTCGGTGGTGAAGGCGCCGCCGGGCAGCGCGTACACCTTGCCGACGCCGATGTCGTAGCCGATCAGGTTGGGGTTGATCCGCAGTCCCATTCCGCGGGCGAGCACCTGGGTCCAGTTGGCGCGCTGCGGGCCGTTGACCGTGAACTGGCCGCCGTAGCCGAAGGGGTAGTCGAACGCGGGCGGCGGGCTGAGCTTGCGGTGGTAGTACAGGTACGCGGCCACCGTGTAGGTGCCGGCATCGGAGAGGCTGTCGCCGAACGCGACCACGTTGCGGAAGCCCCCGGCGGGCGGCGAGGACGGCGCGCGGCTGTGGTGGTTCACGCTGTCGACCGTGGTCCGCGTCGCCGCGGGGTCGCCGCCACCGCCGCAGGCGGCCAGAAGCAGTGCGCCTGCTGCGGCAAGGGAAAGCGCGATACGCCTGTTCATCGAAGACTCCTGACAAGGGGAACTGCGTGGCATTGCAGCACGCGGTACCTGGGCCTTGTCGGGTGTCAGGATCCGGGGAAATGCGCCCCCGGCAGGCGTCAGCGCTCGTCGAAGGACAGCTCGACGGTCTCGCTCAGCGGGT
This sequence comes from Pseudomonadota bacterium, assembly GCA_021808405.1. Classification (GTDB taxonomy): domain Bacteria; phylum Pseudomonadota; class Gammaproteobacteria; order Burkholderiales; family Burkholderiaceae_C; genus Thiomonas_A. The sequence goes on from JAKBBQ010000008.1 coordinate 26,208, forward strand.
GCGCCTGGCAGGCGAGGACGAAGCCGGCCTGCAGCTCGGCCGGCTGCAGCGCGAAGTTGCGGTCCATGCGCGCGCTGCCCTGCAGCACGCGGGCGCGGCAGGTGCCGCAGACCCCGGAGGTGCAGGAGTACGGCAGGTCGAGTCCGGCCGCTATGGCCACGTCGAGGATGCTGGGGTCGCCCTGGCGGAATTCCACGACCCGGCTGATGCCATCGCGCACGATGCGCACGCGCGCCAGCGGCGGATCGGCGCTTTCGGCGTGGTGCATCACCGCTCCCGCGGAGGCCGTGCTGCCGGTGGGGATTCCGAAGCGCTCGACGTGGATGCGCGCGGCCTCGACCCCGGCGTGCAGCAGCGCGGCCTCGGCCTGGTCGTTCATCTGGTAGGGACCGCAGACGAAGGCGTGGTCGATGCGGTGGGCGGGCAGCAGGGCGTGCAGAAGATCCTCGATGCGCTGCGCGTCCAGCACGCCTTGATGCAGCGGCGAGTCGACCGGCTCGTCGGAGAACACGTAGTGGACGTCGAACCGCGACAGGTAGCGGCTCTTCAGGTCCAGCAGTTCCTCCTTGAACATGGTCGAGCGCAGGCTCCGGTTGCCGTACAGCAGGGTGAATCGGCTCAGCGCCTCGCGCTCCAGCGTGGTCTTGAGGATCGACAGCACCGGGGTGATGCCGCTGCCGCCCGCGATGCCCAGGTAGTGGCGGCGCGCCAGCGGGTCGATGGGCACGTGGAACCGACCCTGCGGCGGCATGACGTCGACGGTGTCGCCGGGGCGCAGCGATCGCGCGATCCAGTTCGAGAACACGCCCCCGCGCACCTTGCGCACGCCGATGCGCAGCACCGCGTCGTCGACCGCCGAGCACACCGAGTACGAACGCCGTACCTCCTGGCCGTCGACCCGGGCGCGCAGCGTCAGGTATTGGCCCTGGATGAAACCGAAACGCTCGCGCCAGGCAGCCGGGACATCGAAGCCGACGATCACGCCTTCGTCGGTGTCGGGCTCGACGGCCAGCACGCGCAGCGGGTAGAAATGCAAGTCCATGGTCGACTGCGTGGCCGCGCTCACAGCGGCTTGAACCACTCGAAGGGCTCGGCGCAGGCCCGGCAGCGCCACAGCGCCTTGCAGGGGGTGGAGCCGAAGGCGCTGAGCTCGCTGGTGCGCGTGCTGCCGCAGCGCGGGCACGACGGCGAGGCGGCGCCACGGGCCACGCGCGGCGGCGCGGCGATGCCGTATTCGCGCAGCCTGGTGCGGCCGTCCGCGCTGATCGAATCGGTGCTCCACGCGGGGGCGCGCTGCAGCTCGACGCGCAGCGGGCCGAGGCCGGCCGCGAGCAGGGCCTGGCTCGCGTCGCGCATGATGGCATCGATCGCCGGGCATCCCGAATAGGTCGGGGTCAGGGTCACCACCAGCGTGCCGTCGGCGCCTTCGCGCACGCCGCGTACGATTCCCAGGTCGCGGATCGAAAGCGCCGGGATCTCGGGGTCGGCCACCTCGGCCAGGACCTGCCAGGCGCGCTCGCTGCGCCGCGTGGCCGCGTCGGGCGCGCTCACCAGACGCCTCCCGGATAGGCGCGCTGCAGGTACTGCATCTGCGCCAGCAGGTGACCCATGTGTTCGCTGTGCACGCCGTGCCGGCCCTGGCTGCGGAAGGCTCCCTGCGCGGGCGGCGCCAGAGTCGCCGACTGCAACTCCTCGAGCATGCGCTGGAGCCAGGGCTCGCGCAGCTCCGACCAATCGGGTCCGAGGTCGCGGGCGGCTGCCGCGCGATCGCCGGCGTCCGATTCGAACAGCTCGTGGTGATAGGGCCAGAGCTGCCGCAGCGCCTGCTCGCTTCGGCGACGCGACTCCTCGGTGCCGTCGCCCAGGCGCTGCATCCAGTCGCCGGCATGGCGGCGGTGGTAGCGCGCCTCCTTGATCGCCTTGCCGGCGATGGCCGCGACCTCGGAGTCGCTGGAGGACTGCAGCCGCTGCCACAACAGCTCCAGCAGCACCGCGACCATCAGGCTGCGCAGCATGGTGAAGGCGAAGTCGCCGCGAGGCAGCTCGACCAGCGTCGGGTTGCGGTAGTCCCGCTCCTCGCGCAGGAAGGCCAGCTGGTCCTCGTCGAAGCCCCCACCCAGCTGCCCGGTGCGGGTCAGCACGCCTCGCGCCTGGCCGAGCAGGTCGAGCGCGATGTTGGCCAGCGCGATGTCTTCCTCGAGGACCGGCGCATGACCGGTCCATTCGCCCAGACGCTGGGCGTGGATCAGGCACAGGTCGGCCAGCCGCAGCAGGTAGTGCAGCACAGGGTCGTCGGGAAGGCGGATGGACGGTTGCATCGGGGAGTCCGCGCGGGCATCGGGGGTCGCCGCGCGCCGGCGGCACGGATCACGGATCACGGATCACGGGTCACGGGTCACGCATCACGCATCACGCATCACGGGTCACATATGGTCGACCTGGCCGGGCAGCTTGTAGAAGCTGGGGTGGCGGTAGACCTTGTCCTCCATCGGGTCGAACAGCGTGGCCTTGTCGCCCGGGTCGCTGGCGGCGATGTGGTCCGAGCGCACGACCCAGATGCTGCAGCCTTCCTGGCGGCGGGTGTAGACGTCGCGCGCCAGTTGCAGCGCCAGCCGCGAGTCCGGCGCATGCAGGCTGCCGCAGTGCTTGTGCTCCAGGCCGGCCTTGCTGCGCACGAACACCTCCCACAGCGGCCACTCGGCGTCGGGCAGCGGCTGGCTCATCGCGGCGACTCCATCGCCGGCCGCTCGTGCTCGGCATGCCGGGCGGCATGCGCCTGGGCTGCCTCGCGCACCCAGGCGCCGTCCTCCCAGGCCTGCACCCGCGCCGCGAGGCGCTCGTGGTTGCAGGGCCCGTCGCCTCCGAGCACGCGGCGGAACTCGTCCCAGTCGATGGCGCCGAAGTCGTAGTGGCCACGCTCGGCATTCCACGCCAGTTCGGCGTCGGGCAAGGTCACCCCCAGCACGCGCGCCTGCTCGACCGTGGCATCGACGAACTTCTGACGGAGTTCGTCGTTGCTCATCCGCTTGATGCCCCAGCGCATGCTCTGCGCGCCGTGGGTGCTGTCGGAGTCGGGCGGGCCGAACATCATCAGGCTGGGCCACCACCAGCGGTCGACCGCGTGCTGCACCATGTCGCGCTGCGCCTGCGTGCCGTCGCGCATCATGGTCAGCAGCGATTCGAAGCCCTGCCGCTGGTGGAAGCTTTCCTCGCGGCAGATGCGCACCATCGCGCGCGCGTAGGGCGCGTACGAGCAACGGCACAGCGGCACCTGGTTCATGATCGCGGCGCCGTCGACCAGCCAGCCGATGACCCCCACGTCGGCCCAGCTCAGCGTCGGGTAGTTGAAAATCGAGCTGTACTTGGCTTGTCCCCGATGCAGCGCGTCGAGCAATTCGTCGCGGGAGATTCCCAGGGTCTCCGCCGCCGCGTACAGGTACAGCCCGTGCCCGCCCTCGTCCTGCACCTTGGCCAGCAGGATGGCCTTGCGCTTGAGCGTGGGGGCGCGGGTGATCCAGTTGCCCTCGGGAAGCATGCCGACGATTTCCGAATGGGCGTGCTGGCTGATCTGTCGAACCAGGGTCTTGCGGTAGTGCTCGGGCATCCAGTCCTTGGCCTCGATGAACCCGCCTTCGTCGATGCGGGCATCGAAACGGCGCAGCAGTTCCTGCTCCGCTTCGATCGCAGGGGGGATCGGGTCGGGGTCGGCGGATGGCATGGCGAGTCGGCAGGCGAGGTGGGACGGCGTGGCTGAAGGCCAGGCAGGCACAGCCTGGCCGTTCCATCATAGGATGCGCCGACCGAGCGCGGCAAGCGCGCCGCGGCCGCGGCGCGCGAGGCCTGGGCAGCGCCGGTCCGCTCGGCGCGGATCAGGCGAACGCCAGCAGCAGCGCGACCACGCCCAGCAACACCGCCGCGGCCGCGACGCGCACGTCGCGCGGGAGCCGCGGCAGCCTGTCGCGCCGCACCAGCAGGCGTCGCGGATCGCCGGGCGCGGGGCGGTCGGCCGGGCCGAGCCGAAGCATCCACGCCAGCGCCAACACCACGGTGATCGCGAACACCACGCCGCCGACGATCGCGTAGTGGATCACCAGCACCCCGCTGACGCGGGCCAGCAGCAGCAACGCGCTGGCGGCATGGGCGCTGAGCAGCGCGCGCAGCGCGGCGCGCGGGCCGAAGCCCGGAAGCACCATGCCCAGCACGAACAGCGCCGGAACCGGTGCGATCACATACGCGAGGACTTCCTGCACATAGGGCCACAGCCCCTCGAAGTGCTGGATCATCGGTGCCCACAACCCCGCGCCCAGCGCGATGGCCAGGGTCGCGATGCGCCCGAACCAGGCCATGCGACGGGGCGACAGCGTGGGCCAGGCCGGGCGCAGGAAGTCCGCGGCGAGCAGGGTCGCTGCCGAGTTCAGCGTCGCCGAGCAGGTGGACATCAGCGCAGCCAGCAGGCCGGCCAGGATCAGCCCGGCCCATCCCGGAGGAACCAGCCGGACCACCAGGGTCGGCCAGACCTGGTCGGCATGGTCGAGCCTGGGCAGCAGCGGGATCGCCAGCGCGCCGGGCAGGGTCATGAGCAGCAGCGGCAGCAGCTTGAGGCCGCCGGCGATCATCGCTCCGCGCGCCGCGGCTTCGAGGTCGCGCGCGGCCAGCACGCGTTGCACGATGTGCTGGTTCAGCGTCCAGTAGTACAGCGCGGCCACCGGCAATCCGGTCAGCAGCCCGACCCAGGGCACGCCCGGGTCGTCGGCCGGACGGATCAGATGCAGGTGGGCGTCGGGAACCTGCTGCAGCACCCGCGCCCAGGAGTAGTCGAAGCGGGCGAACACGATCAGCGCCAGCACGGCCGAGCCGGACAACAGCACGACGGTCTGCATGACGTCGGTGTAGGCCACCGCACGCAGCCCGCCCGCGGCGGTGTAGACCGCGGTGAACAGCGCGATGCCCAGGCTGGCGTCGCGCAACGCAACCTGCGGCAGGAAGGTGTGCACCACCAGCGAGCCGGCATACAGCGCGCCGGCGGTGTCCAGGACCAGCACCAGCACCAGGGTCATCGCCGACAGGTACTTGCGCAGCCGCGAGTCGAAGCGCCGTTGCATGAACTCGGGAATGGTCGTGACCCTGGAGCGCATCATCACCGGCAGGAAGCAGAAGGTCGAGACCACCAGCAGCACGCTGGCCATCCATTCGTAATTCGCCACCGAAATGCCGTTGCGGTAGGCGGCCCCGGGCAGGCCGAGCAGGGTGTCGGAGGACATGTTCGACGAGAACAGCGAAAAGCCCACGGCCACCGGGCCGAGCGAGCGGCCGGCGAGGAACAGTTCGACCGAAGTCGCGCGCCCCCGGGCGGCCCACAGGCCGATCGCCGCGGTCAGTGCGAAGTACAGCGCGATGACGACGAGGTCCAGGCGTTGCAGGGCCATGGAATCGCTGGCGGGATGCGGTGGGAAGGCAAGGCCGGCACGTTAGCAGCGAATCGCGGCAGGCGTGCCGTCCCGGATCATGGCCCCAGTGGTGGAGCTGGCGCCAGGGTCTACCAGCCGAAGGAAACACCGGCACGCAGCAGCACCGGGGCCTGGGAGTTGCCCACCGCGAGACCGAAGCTGAGGTAGCCGGGCCGGCCGTGGGGCAGTCGCAGGCGATGGGCATACTGCAGCCCGAACGCCGAGTAGCCGGCGTAGCTGCCGACGCCGGCGCTCAGGGAGTTGCCGCTCGGCCCGAACTGCGGCGGCTGGTCCAGCGCCGCGGCTTGCGCGGTGGCGGTGGCGGCGTAGGACTCGGCCTGCGCGACGCTGTGCGCGACCGCGGAATCGAGTTGGTCGAGATTGACCGCATCGTGGCCCTGGGTGCCCGGGGCCAGGTTGGTGATCTGCCGCGCCAGCCCGGTGGAAGCATCGCCGACACTGACGGTATTCGGCCGGCTGGCCACCGAGCCCTGGCCGAGTGCCACCGAATCGGCGCCCAGTGCGCGGGCGTTCGCGCCGAGCGCGGTCGCATCGTTGGCCTGGGCCAGCGCCTGGTCGCCGAGGGCCACGGTGGGGTCGGCCAGTGCCTGTGCGTCGTGGCCGATGGCGACCGAGCCTCGGTGCGCCGCGTGCGCGCCGCTGCCGATGGCCACGCTGTCGGCGCCGCTCGCCGAGGCGCCCGCTCCCTCGTTCAGCGCGCCGCTACCGCCTGGCGCGCCGGCGCCGGACGGCGACCCGGTGGTGGCGAAAAAGGCCAGGGCGGTGGACAGCGACACCACGCCGGTGCGTGCTCCGCTGATCTGGCTGCTCAGCGAGGCCACCGCGCTGGAGGTGCTCGCGCCATGCAGGCTGAGCGAGGCGGCGAGCGAATGGGTGCTGCCGACCAGTGTCGACAGCGAGGCGGCCGTGGCGCCGAGGGCGCTGCTGACCGAACTCGACAATGCTCCGACGCCGCTGCGCAGCGTGCCCAGCGCGCTGCTGGTCGAGGTGGACAGCGCACCCAGCCCGGTGCTGAGGCTGGTGGTGGCGACACCGGTCGAAGTCGAGAGCCTGGCGATCGCGCTGCTGGTGGAGCTCGCCAGGGTCGTGAGCCCGCTACTCAGGCTGCCGGTGGCGGCGCCTGCCGTAGTCGACAGCGTGGCCAGCGAGCTGCTGGTCGAGGTGCTCAGCGTGCCGAGGGCGCTGCTCAGGCTGGCTGAGGCGCTGCTGGTGGACGCGGACAGCGCACCGACGCTCGCGCCCAAAGTGCCGATCGCGCTGCTGGTGGAGGTGGACAGTGCGCCCAGAGCGCTGCTCAGGCTGCCCGTGGCGATGCCTGTCGAGGTCGACAGCGTGCCGACGGCAGTGCTGGTCGACGTCGACAGCGCACCGAGACCGGTGCTCAGGCTGGCGGTGGCGACGCCAGTGGAGGTCGACAGCGTGGCTAGTGAACGGCTGGTCGAGGTGCTCAAGCTGGCGAGGCCGGAGCTCAAACTCGCCGCGGTGGTGCTGGTCGAGGTGCTCAGCGTGCCGAGGGCGCTGCTGGTGGAACTGGACAGCGCGCCCAGGCCGGTGCTCAGGCTCGTGGTGGAGGTGGACAGCGCGCCGAGGGCTGTGCTGCTGGAAGTCGACATGGTCGCAAGCCCGGTGCTGAGGCTGCCCGCGGCGGCGGCTGCCGTGGTCGACAGCGTGGCCAGCGAGCTGCTGGTCGAGGTGCTCAAGCTGCCGAGGGCGCTGCTGGTGGAACTGGACAGCGCTGCCAGGCCGCTTCCGAGGCTGGCGGTGGCGGTGCTGGTCGACGTGGCCAGGACGCCGACGCTCGTGCCCAGCGCTCCCAGGCCGGTGCTCAGGCTCGTGGTCGTCGTGCTGATCGAGGTGGACAGCGCGCCGAGTCCGGCACTCAGGCTGGCGGTGGCGATGCCTGTCGAGGTCGAGAGGGTGCCGATCGCGCTGCTGGTGGAGGTGGACAGTGTGCCGAGGGCGGTGCTGGTGGAACTGGACAGCGCGCCCAGGCCGGTGCTCAGGCTCGTGGTGGAGGTGGACAGCGCGCCGAGGGCTGTGCTGGTGGAAGTCGACACGGTCGCAAGCCCGGTGCTGAGGCTTCCCGCGGCGGCGGCTGCCGTGGTCGACAGCGTGGCCAGCGAGCTGCTGGTCGAGGTGCTCAGCGTGCCGAGGGCGCTGCTCAGGCTGGCTGAGGCGCTGCTGGTGGAGGTGGACAGCACACCGACGCTGGTGCTCAGCGCACCGAGCCCGGTGCTCAGGCTGGCGGTGGCGGTGCCCGTCGAGGTCGATAGGGTGGTTAGCGAACTGCTGGTCGAGGTGCTCAAGGTGCCGAGGCCGGTGCTCAAACTCGCTGCGGTGGTGCTGGTCGAGGTGGACAACGCCCCCAGGCCGGTGCTCAGGCTGGTCGTGGCGGTGCCCGTCGAGGTCGACAGCGTGGCCAGCGAACTGCTGGTGGAGGCGCTCAAGGTGCCGAGGCCGGAACTCAAACTGGCCGCGGCGGTGCTGGTCGACGTGGACAGGGCGCCGACGCTCGTGCTCAGCGCTCCCAGGCCGGTGCTCAGGCTCGTGGTCGAGGTGGACAGCGCACCCAGAGCGGTGCTGAGGCTGGCGGTGGCGGTGCCCGTCGCGGTCGCGAGCGCGCCGAGGGCCGTGCTGGTGGAAGTCGACACGGTCGCAAGCCCGGTGCTCAGGCTTGTGGTCGAGGTGGACAGCGCCCCCAGGCTGGTGCTCAGGCTGGTCGTGGCGGTGCTCGTCGAGGTCGATAGGGTGGCCAGCGAACTGCGGGTCGAGGTGCTCAAGCTGCCGAGGCCGGAGCTCAAACTCGCCGCGGCGGTGCTGGTCGACGTGGACAGGGAG
>JAKBBQ010000171.1 GCA_021808405.1 Pseudomonadota bacterium
GCCTGCAGCCACGCGTCGTAGGCGGGAAAGTAGCTTCCCAGCAGTTGCCGCAGGTCCGGCACCTGCGGCCCCGTCCAGGCGATGGCGAACACCACGCCGTCGGCGCCCGAGTATTCGTGCACCGTCACCCCGGCGGGCGTGACCACCGTGGTGTCGGTGACCTGGGGATGGGCGCTGGCGCGCAGGCTGTGCTGCGGCGCCACGGCCTGGCCGTCGGCCAGCGCGCCGGCCGCGCTGCCGCCCAGCGCCGCATCGGCCGCCGGCGCGGTCCAGCAGGCCAGCGCAAGCATCATCGCCGCGCACCACGGCTGCACCCGACGGCGCGCCCGCAAACGAGCATCCATCGCGATCTTCTCCCGGAGCGATCCGCAAGCCCCACGCGCTCGACTATAGCCGTGGCAAGCCCGCGCGCGCGCGTCGCAGCCCCGCCAACACCCGCCTGTATCAACCAGCTAGCGGCGCGCTAGTGCGCCGCTGCGCCGGTGCCGGCGGGGTCGCCGGGGTCGCTGGCCAGCGCCTCGCGCCACACCCGCAGCGGCACGTAGGTGCGCAACCTTCGCAGCAGGCAGGCGGCGACCTCGGGGCCCGTCTCGTGGCCGACGAAGGGCAGCACGTCGGCGGTGACGTCGGCGCCCAGGCGCACCAGGTGGCGCGCGGCGTCGATGGTCAGCGCATAGGGCATCACCGCGTCGTTCTTGCCGTGCAGCAGGTGCAGCGTGGTGCCCGCGGTGGCGCGGCTGGGCAGGCGGGCGAAACGCCCGCCGATGCACGCCACCCGCCCCGCCGGGGCCTCGCGATCGCGCGTGGCCTCCAGCGCCATGATCCCGCCCTGGGAGAAACCCACCAGCGCGGTCTGCGCGACCGAGACCGCGGCCTGGCGCTGCCAGTCGCCGATGGTCTGCAGGAAACCGGGCAAGGCCTGGGCCACGCGCTCGGCGCGGTTGTCCTCGCCGACCCCGCGCACCGAGAACCACTGGTAGCCGGCCCCGAGGTCGCAGGGTTGCGGCGCGCGCACGCTGACCACCCAGGCCTGCGGGAACTCGGTCCCCAGCCGGCGGCCGAGTTCGAGCATGTGGCGCTCGTCGCCGCCCACCCCGTGGAACAGCAGCATCAACTGCTGCGCCGGGCCGGCGGGACGGGCAATCACCAGGTCGGAGGACATGCGTGGACGGGGCGGGAACCGCGGTGCGAAGCGACGTGCCCGAAGATATCAGTCGAGCACCCAGGCATCCATGCTGAGCATGCCGTAGTGGACCCCTCCGGGGAAGCGGCTCGGGTGCGCCGCCGGCCCCGCGGCGCCCAGCGCGAAATGCAGCGGCAGCAGGTGCTCGTCGCTGGGATGGGCGCGCCGGGCGTGCGGCGCCCGCTCGCGCCAGCCCAGCAGCGCCTGCGTGTCGCCGCGCTCGATCGCCTGGCGCGCCCAGTCGGCGAATTCCAGCACGTAGGGCGCGGGCGGATCGTCGAGGCGCGAGCCCAGGCCGAACTCGTACAGGTTGTGGGTCAGGCTGCCGCTGCCCAGCAGCAGCACGCCCTGCCGGCGCAGCGGCGCCAGCGCCTGGCCGAGTCGCCAGGCGCCCGCCGCGTCCAGCGGCCACGGCATGGACAGCGGAACCACCGGCACCTCGGCCTGCGGGAACATCATCCGCAAAGGCACCCAGGCGCCGTGGTCCAGCCCGCGCTGCGGGTCGACCGCGGCCGTCATCCCCGCCTGCCGCAACAGCTCGAGCACCTGCCCGGCCAGTTGCGGGTCGCCGGCCACCTCGTAGCGCAGGCGCTGCAGCGCCGGGTCGAAGCCCTGGAAATCGTACAGGGTCTGCGGCCGCGGGCTGGCGCCGACCGCGACGCCGCCGCGGGTCATCCAGTGCGGGGAGCACACCAGCACCGCGCGCGGCGCGCCGCGACCCAGCAGCTGCCGGCCGAGGTCGGCCAGCATCGGGCCGGCGCTGCCGGGCTCCAGCGGCAGCATCGGCGAGCCGTGGGATACGAACACCGCCGCTGCATCGGCACGCGGCTGGAGCGCCGGAAGGTCCATCGCCTCAGGCCTTCTTCGCGTCGCGCTCGGCCTGCAGCGTGGCCGCCACCGCCGGGCGCTGCGACACCCTTTGCATGTAGGCCTGCAGCAGCGGCCAGCGCGCCAGGTCGATGCCGACGAAACCGGCCCAGCTCAGCACGGTGTACAGGTAGGCGTCGGCGACGGTGAACTGCGCGCCCATCAGGTAGTCCTTGCCGGACAGCGCGTCGGCCACGTAGTCGAAGCGGGTCTGCAGGCGCTGCTTTTGCTGCTCCTTGACACTGTCGGGCGACTGGGGGTTGAACAGCGGGCTGAACTGCTTGTGGATTTCGGTGGAGATGAAATTCAGCCACTCCTGCAGGCGGTAGCGCTCGATGCTGCCGTTGGCTGGCGCCAGCCGGGCCTCGGGCTTGAGGTCGGCCAGGTACTGGACGATCGCCGGGCCTTCGGTAAGCACCGAGCCGTCGTCGAGTTGCAGCGCCGGCACGTAGCCCTTGGGGTTGACGCTGCGGTAGTCCCCGCCGCCTTGCATGGTCTTGGCGCCGAGATCGACCTTGACCTTGTCGGCCTGCAGGCCGAGCTCGTTCAACACGATATGCGGAGACAGCGAGCAGGCTCCGGGAGCGAAATACAGTTTCATCCGATCCTCCTTGTTGCATGGGATGGCGGGCCTTGCCGCGCGCGGGCCCGCGCACGGCGGTCCCGCGCGTTCAGGAACCCTGGCGCACGCCTTCGATTTCCACGCGCACGTGCACCTTGTGACCGATCCCGGCGGAGAACGCATCCATGCCGAAGGCGGTGCGGTCGATCACCGTGGTCGCGACAAAGCCGCTGAGGTAGCCGCCCCAGGGCTTGGGCAGGTAGCCTACCTTGCCGGCGCCGACCAGCCTGACCTGGAAGCTCACCGGGCGAGTCACCCCGTGCAGCGTGAGCTCGCCGTGCAGCACGCCGCGGCGCGCGCCGTGGGGAACGTAGCGGGTGCCGACGAAGTGCATCGTCGGGAACTTGGCTGCGTCGAAGAACGCGCCGGCCAGCAGGTCATGGTCGCGCGGTGCCAGGAAGGTGGCGATGCTGTCGACCGGGATCGTGATGTCGGCCTTGCACTTGGCCGCATCGCGCGGGTCGAAGGTGTAGCTGCCGGTGACCTTGCTGAACACGCCGGTCACCACGGCCACGCCTGCGTGGCCGACGCTGAACTGCGCCCCCGAATGCTCGGGGTCGACCTGGTAGCTGCCTGCGGGATCGCCGTGCTGGCGCGCATAGGCCTGCACCGCGGGGGTGCCGCCGGCTGCCATCGCCGGCGCGGCGAACGCGGCCAGCGACAGCATGCCGGCACCCAATGCCAGACTCAGGCGGGACGGGGTTTTCATGGGGAGGTTCCTTCGAAGAGTGGAGCCAGCAGGGCTCGCGGGAGGCGCCGCACGCGGCGATCGACAACGACGCGGGCCGCGCGGCGCTCAGCGCGCGACCAGCAGGTGCACATGCACCGGGATCTCGCCCGACACCACGCTGGTGTCGGCCCAGCTGCCGCCGCCGACGCCGTAGCTGCCGCGGTCGAGCCGGAAATCGACGTCCATCGCCAGGTCGGCGCCCGCGGCGTGGGTGAGCAGCAGCACGCGCATCGGGTGGGTGGTTCCGCGCACCGTGAAGCGGCCGTCGACCCAGTAGCGGCCGGGTCCGTCGGCGGTGAATGCGGTGGACACGAAGCGGGCCTGGGGATGGGCCTTGGCATCGAGCCAGTCGGGGCCGCGCAGCAGGCTGTCGGCCTGGCTGCCGCCGGCGTGGACGCTGGCACACGCCACCGCCACGCTCACCCGGCTGGCCTGCAGGTCGGCCGGCGCGAAGCGCACCTGCGCCTGCACGGTCGCGAAATGCCCTTTCATCGCCACGCCCATCTGCTTGGCCTGGAAGCTCACCTGGGCGCCGGGCTGCACCTGGGTGTAGAGCGGCGACGCAGCGTCGGCGGCGCCGGCCAGCGCCAGCGCGGCGGCCAGCCCGAGCAGGCGGCGCGCCGCCCGAGGTGCGAACACGACGTTCATCGAATCACTCCTGGGAAGGGCCGGGAAGCATGCGCAGCAACACCCCGTCGCGGTCGACCAGGTGGTGCTTGAGCGCTGCGCCGACGTGGGCGACGACCAGCGCCGCCATCGTGAAGTTCAGCCACTTGTGCAGTTGCGCCAGTTCGCGGGCCAGCGCATGGTCGGCCGGCAGCAGGCTGGGCAGCGGCAGCACGCCCCACCACACCACCGGGATTCCGGCGGCCGAGCTCAGCGCCCAGCCCGACAGCGGGATGGCCAGGATCAGCAGGTACAGCAGCTTGTGCAGCGCGTCGGCAGCGTGCGCCTGCCAGCGCGGAACCGAATCGGGCAGCGGTGGCGGTCGGTGCCCCAGGCGCCAGACCAGGCGCAACACCACCAACAGCAGCACGGTGATGCCCAGCCACTTGTGCCAGGAGATCAGCTGCAGCTTGCGCGGCGAAAGCGCCAGGTCGCTCATGTACAGGCCGAGCGGGAACAGGCCGAAGATCAACAAGGCGATCAACCAGTGCAGCAGCATCGCCGGCAGGGTGTAGCGCTGCGACCGCTGCGCGGCGGGGTTTCGGGACGGGGTCGACGACATGCTTCAGATCTCCTGCGGTGCAAGGCCCGCGCGCTGCTCGCTCGCGGCCTGCTCGAACGTGCTGCGCAGGGTGTGCAGCGCCTGTTGCGCCTGCCGCAGCTGCGCCTCGGGGATGCGCTCGAACACCTGTTGCAGGTACAGGCCGTGGGCCGGGAACACCTCTTCGAACAGCGTCTGCCCGGCCTCGGTCAGCCGAACGATCTGGCCGCGCCCGTCCTGCGGATCGGGGTCGCGCCGCACCAGGCCCTTGGCCAGCATACGATCGATGACCCCGGTCAGCGTGCCCTTGGTGATCAGCGTGCGGGCACCCAGGGTCTTGGGATTCATGCCCGGGGTGTTGCCCAGCGTGGCCAGCACGTCGAACTGCGCCGGGGTCAGCCCCCGGCGCGCGACGTCGGCGGCCGAGTAGCGCTCGAAAGCCTGGTAGGCGCGTACGAGTTCGCGCAGCAGCGGCAGGTGGGATAGGGTCCGGGTCATCGGATGGCCAACCGAGATGCCGCTGCGCAACCGCCGCGCATGACGCATCTCGGTTTGTTGAGGTCTGTGCAGCGGAATTATTGGTTCGTATTAGAACCAATGTTACCGGTAGGGTCTTTCGCCGATCCGCCGTCCGCCAGCGCCTCGCCGGCCCGCAACCTTCGCCACAGGCCGCTGCCGCGGCGCGTCAGCCGCGCCAGCCCCTGCTCGAGGACCTGCGGCTGCGCGGTGCACAGGCTCAGGCGCGACCGCGCGCGGGTGACCGCGGTATAGAGCAGCTCGCGCGTCACCCCGTGGCCGTCGCCCAGCACCACGACGGCGTGGCCGAACTCCGATCCCTGCGACTTGTGCACCGTGATGGCGAAGGCCGTCTCCACGTGATCCAGCCTGGCCGCAGCGACCCAGCGCACGTGGCCGCCCTGCGCGAAAGCCACGCGCAGCGCGTCCGCCGGCCCGCGCAGCGCGACGCCGACATCGCCGTTGAACAAGCCGAGATCGGGGTCGTTGCGGGTGACCATCACCACGCGGCCCGCGAACCACGGCGAGCCGCTGCCGAGCAGCTCGCGCGAACGCAGCGCGCGTTCGAGTTCGCGGTTCATCGCCTCCACCCCCAACGGGCCGCCGCGCACCGCGCACAGCACGCGGAAGGACTCCAGCCCCCGCAGCACCCGCAGTGCCCAGGAATCGCGCTGCGAGTCGTCGCCGGCGCAGCCCGCGCGAGCCAGCTCCAGGCACTCGCGCAGCCCGCCGTCGGCCAGCGCGAGCTCGCCCACCCGGGTCGCCGTCGCCTGTTCCAGCCAGCGCAGTTCGGCGTGGCCCGCCAGCGCGGCACGCGCCTGCGCGGCGTCGCCGCGCTGCACCGCGTCGGCCAGCGCCGCGATGCTCGAGCCGAAGCGGTGGCTGCGGCGCAGCATGACCACCGATTGGGCCAGCAGCGGCCCCTGCGCATCCTGCAGCGCAGGCTCGATGGCCTGGCCGCTCAGGCGCTGCACCTGCGATGCCGTGCCCGGCCGGTAATGCCCCTGCGCGGCATGCCGGCACAGGTCCGCCAGCACCGCGCCCGCCTCCACGCTGGCCAGCTGGTCGCGATCGCCGAGCAGCACCAGCCGCGCCCCCTCGGGCAGCGCCTCGAGCAGCCGAGCCATCATCTCCAGGTGCACCATCGAGGCCTCGTCGACCAGCACCACGTCGGCCGGCAGCGGGTGGCCCGGGTGGTGGCGCAAGCCTCTGTCGCCCGAGCGCGCGCCCAACAGCGCGTGCAGGGTCCGCGCCGGCTCGATCGCGGCGGCCAGCCGCAGCGCCGGCGCGTCCTCGCCGACGCGACCGGCCAGCTGGAGCAGAGCCGTATCGATCGATTCCTTCAGCCGCGCGGCCGCCTTGCCGGTGGGCGCGGCCAGCGCGATGCGCAACTGCCGTGGCTGCGCCGCGGTGGCCAGCAGCAGCACCAGCAGGCGCGCCGCGGTATGCGTCTTGCCGGTGCCCGGGCCGCCGGTGATCACGCACACCCGGCTGCGCAAGGCGATCGCGCAGGCGATGCGCTGCCAGTCCGCGCCAGCGTCGGCGGGCGGGTCGAACAGCCTGTCCATCCACGCGGCGACCTCGCCGTCGGGCTGTTCCGGCTCGTCGCGCGCTCGCGCCAACCACTGCGCGGCCAGGCGTTGCTCGAAGTCGCGGTAGCGACGCAGGTACAGGCGCCCTGCCTCGAGAACCAGCGGACGGCCGGGGTCGTCGCCGGCGTCGCGGTCGACGAACCAGACGGCCGGGCTGTCCTGCAGCGCGCCTTGCCACGCCTGGGCGAAGGAGCGGGCGCCGGCGGGCAGCAGGGCCAGCGCCAAACCGCGCAGCGCCTCGGCCAGCTCCGCCTGCACGCCCAGGCCGACCAGCTCGTGCTCGTCGTCGAGCCGCAGGCAGGCGTGCCCGAGGCCCTCCAGGTGCGCCAGCAGCGCGCTGGCCAGCAGCACCTGGGGGTCGCCCGCGGCGACGAGTTCGTCGATCAGCAGGGCCAGCGCGCGGTCGAGCCGCCGCAGCCAGCCTCGCGCCACCCACTCCTGCAGTGCCTGCAGCACGCGCTGTCGCGCCTGCGGCTGCGGCGGCCGTCGCGCCAGGTTCATCGCGGGCCCCCGGCGCCGCCCGCCGCGCCGCCATCGCCACCCTGCAGCAGGCGGTCCAGCCGCTCCAGCCAGTCGATGTCGGCCGGCATCGCCAAGCAACCTCGCTGCGGGCCCGCGATGCCGCGCAGGAACAGGCAGATGGCCCCGCCGAGCTGCAGCCGCGGCTGGTAGCCCGACCCCAGGCGCGAGCGCAGCAGCCGGTGCAGCGCCAGCAGGTACAACATGGCCTGCACGTCGTAGCGCTGCGCGGCCACCGCCGCCGCCAGCGCGTCGTGGTGGTAGTGGGCATCGTCCTCGCCGAGGGCATTGGACTTGTAGTCC
>JAKBBQ010000172.1 GCA_021808405.1 Pseudomonadota bacterium
GCTCGGCCTCGTTCCTGCAGGCCTTCACCCGGATCGGCCTGCTTCCCGACACCGGCGGAACCTGGTTCCTGCCGCAGCGCGTGGGCATGGCGCGCGCCCTCGGCCTGGCGCTGCTGGCACCCAAGCTGCCGGCCACCCAGGCCGCCGAATGGGGCCTGATCTGGGCCGCGGTCGACGATGCCGAGTTCCCGGCCACGGTCGCCTCGCTGGCGCGCCAGCTCGCGCAGGCGCCGACCAAGGCGCTGGTGCGTACCCGCCAGGCCATGCACGCCGCGGCGACCCATACCCTGGAGCAGCAGCTGTCGCTGGAAGGCGCCTGCATGCGCGAGCTCGGCTGGAGCGCGGACTATGCCGAGGGCGTCGCGGCCTTCGTCGGCAAGCGTGCGCCGCGCTTCACGGGGCGCTGATGCAAACGGCCCCGCGGATGCACGATGCCGAGGCGGCGTTGCCGCAGTCGGTGGTCGTCGGAGTGGTCGGCGCGGGCACGATGGGCAGCGGAATCGCCCAGGTCGCCGCGACCGCAGGCCACAGGGTGTTGCTGCTCGACGCGCGCCCCGGCGCGGCCGCCGCGGCCATCGCCACGCTGCGCGCGGGCCTCGCCCGCCTGGTCGACAAGGGGCGCCTCGATGCCGCCCAGGCGAGCGCCGCCGGCGAGCGCCTGCAGGCGGTGGAAGAGCTGGAGCAGCTCGCCTGCTGCGGGCTGGTCGTCGAGGCCATCGTCGAGGAGCTCGAGCCCAAGCGCCAGCTGCTGCGCAGCCTGGAGGCGCTGCTCGCCGACGAGGCCATCCTCGCCAGCAATACGTCGTCGATTTCCCTCACCGCCATCGCCGCCGCGCTGCGCCGCCCGCAGCGCGTGGCCGGGCTGCACTTCTTCAACCCGGCGCCGGTGCTGCCGCTGGTCGAGGTGGTCGCCGGCATGGTCAGCGCGCCCGAGGTGCTGCGTACCCTGCTGGCCACCGCGACGGCGTGGGGCAAGACCCCGGTACTGGCCTCCTCCACCCCCGGGTTCATCGTCAACCGGGTCGCCCGGCCGTTCTACGGCGAGGCGCTGCGCCTGGCCGGCGAGCGCGCGGCGGACCCCGCGACCATCGACGCCGTCTGTCGCGACTGCGGGGGCTTTCGCATGGGCCCGTTCGAGGTGATGGACCTGATCGGGCTGGACGTCAACCTGGCGGTGACCCGCTCGGTGTGGGAAGGCTTCTTTCGCGACCCGCGCTTCACGCCGTCGCTGATGCAGCACGAACTCGTCGCGGCCGGGCACCTGGGCCGCAAGTCCGGGCGCGGCTTCCACGACTACCGCGAAGGCGCCGGCCCTGCCGCGCCGGCGCACGAGCCTGCGCACCCGCTGCCTTCGCGCATCGAGGTCCTCGGCGCCTCGGCCGCGGCCGCGGCGCTGGCCGAACGCCTGGCCGAGCGAGGCGTGGCCTTCAGCCGCGGCCCGGGAGACGGCGAGCGCATCGCGCTGGCCGACGGCGCGACGCTGTACCTCAGCGACGGCCGCACCGCGACGCGTCGCGCCGCCGAATCGAGCGTGGCCGCCAGCGTGGTCGTCGACCTGGCGCGCGACTACCGCAGCGCCACCCGCCTGGCGATCGCCCCGGCGCTGCAGTGTCCGCCGCGGCAGGCGCAAGCCGCCGCCGGGCTGCTGCAGGGCGCCGGCTACACGGTCAGCCGCCTGGCCGACACTCCGGGACTGGTTCTGATGCGCACCGTGGCCATGCTCGCCAACGAGGCCGCCGACGCCGTGCAGCAGGGCGTATGTTCGGCCGCGGCGGTGGACACCGCGATGCGCCTGGGCACCAACTATCCCCTCGGCCCGCTGGCCTGGGCGGACGCCCTGGGCGTGCGCCAGGTGGTCGGCGTGCTCGACCACCTCGCGGCCGCCTATGGCGAGGACCGCTATCGTGTTTCGCCCTACCTGCGCCAACGCGCGCTTGCCGGATGGAATTGCCATGAATGACCTCAGCGACCTGAGCACCGCGGGCGAGCGCGCGCAGCGCACCGCCGACGCGATGTGGCCCCGCGACCGCGTCGCCCGCCTGCTGGGCATGCGCCTGGTGGAAATCGCGCCGGGCCGCGCCAGCCTGGAGATGACCATTAGCGACGACATGGTCAATGCCTTCGGCATCTGCCATGGCGGGATGATCTTCGCGCTCGCCGACACGGCCTTCGCCTACGCCTCCAACACCGAGGACCAGATCACCGTGGCGTCGGCCTGCCACGTCGACTTCATCGCGCCCGGGCGCGTCGGCCAGACGCTGCGCGCCGAGGCCTGCGAGCGCTCGCGCAGCGGCCGCACCGGGGTCTACGACGTGACCGTGCAGACCGTCGACGGCGCGACGGTGGCGCTGTTCCGCGGCAAGTCGCATCGCCTGCAGGGCGAAGTCACGGCGACGCTGGCGGCCACGGCGCAAGGCTGAGCGGGGGCCCGCGCGGGCCCGCCGAAGACAGGCACACGAGGAGACCAGCATGCCCACCCGCACACCCTCCCCCGGCGACCTCGAGCCCATCGAGCGCGCCAGCCGCGACGAGATCGCCGCGCTGCAATTGCAGCGCCTGCGCTGGTCGCTGCGCCACACCTACGACCACGTCGCGCCCTACCGCGCGCGCTGCGAGCAGGCCGGCGTGCACCCCGACGACCTGAAGAGCCTGGCCGACCTGGCGCAGTTCCCCTTCATGACCAAGGTCGACCTGCGCGAGCACTACCCCTTCGGTCTGCTGGCGGTTCCGCGCCAGCGCCTGGCGCGGCTGCACGCATCCTCGGGAACCACCGGAAAGCCCATCGTCGTCGGCTACACGCGGCAGGACCTGGATCACTGGGCCGACGTGGTCGCGCGCTCGCTGCGCGCCGCCGGCGCGCGCCCCGGCGACATGGTGCACAACGCCTACGGCTACGGCATGTTCACCGGCGGCCTGGGCGCGCACTACGGCATCGAGCGCGCCGGCTGCATCGCGGTGCCGATGTCCGGCGGCCAGACCGAGAAGCAGGTGCAGGCGATCCTCGACTTCGAGCCCGACTTCCTGATGGTCACGCCTTCGTACTCGCTGGTCATCGCCGAGGAGTTCGCGCGCCAGGGCGTTGCGCCCGAGCGCATTTCGCTCAAGGTGGGCATCTTCGGGGCCGAGCCCTGGGGCGAAGGCATGCGCGGCGAGATCGAGCGCATGCTGGGAATCGACGCGCTGGACATCTACGGGCTCACCGAGGTGATGGGCCCCGGCGTGGCCAGCGAGTGCATCGAGAGCAAGGACGGCCCGGTGATCTGGGAAGACCACTTCTACCCGGAAATCATCGACCCCGAGTCGGGCGAGGTGCTTCCCGACGGCGAGGAGGGCGAACTGGTGTTCACCTCGCTGACCAAGGAGGCCTTCCCGGTGATCCGCTACCGCACCCGCGACCTGACGCGGCTGCTGCCGCCGACCGCCCGTTCGTTCCGGCGCATGGGCCGCATCACCGGCCGCAGCGACGACATGCTGATCATCCGCGGGGTCAACGTGTTCCCGACCCAGGTCGAGGAGCAGGTGCTGCGCGACCGCCGCCTCAGCGGCAACTACCAGCTGGTGATCAGCCGCGCCGGGCACATGGACGAACTCGAGGTGCGCTGCGAGGTGCAGCGCGAACTGCAGGGGCGCCTCAGCCCGGCCGACTTCGAGGCCATCGGGCGCGAGCTGCAGCACCACATCAAGACCATGATCGGCGTGTCGACCCAGGTCACGGTGCTCGAGGCCGACGCCATCCCGCGCACCCTGGTGGGCAAGGCCAGGCGGGTGATCGACCAGCGACCCAAGCAATCCTGAGGAGCCCAGCGATGACCGAAGCCTTCATCTGCGATGCCGTGCGCACGCCCATCGGGCGCTACGGCGGCGCCTTGTCGGGGGTGCGTGCCGACGACCTGGCGGCGATCCCGCTGCGCGCGCTGCGCGAGCGCAACCCCCAGGTCGACTGGACGGCAGTCGACGACGTCGTGCTGGGCTGCGCCAACCAGGCCGGCGAGGACAACCGCAACGTCGCGCGCATGGCCGCGCTGCTGGCCGGGCTGCCGGTGGAGGTGCCGGCCAGCACCATCAACCGGCTCTGCGGCTCGGGGATGGACGCGGTCGGAATCGCCGCACGCGCGATCAAGTCCGGCGAGGCCGAGCTGGTGCTCGCAGGCGGCGTGGAAAGCATGTCGCGCGCGCCCTTCGTGCTCGGCAAGGCCGAGACCGCGTTCGCGCGCAGCGCGCAGATCCACGACACGACCATCGGCTGGCGCTTCGTCAACCCGCAGATCGAGCGCCTGTACGGGATCGATTCGATGCCGGAGACGGCCGACCACGTCGCCGCCGAGTTCGGCATCGGCCGCGCCGACCAGGACGCGTTCGCGCTGCGCTCGCAGCAGCGCTGGGCGGCCGCGCAGGCGGCCGGGCGCTTCCGCGACGAAATCGTCGCGGTCGCGATTCCGCAGAAAAAGGGCGAGCCCCGGCTGGTCAGCGTCGACGAGCACCCGCGCGCCGACGCCAGCCTGGACGCGCTGGCGCGCCTGAAGGGGATCAACGGCCCGCAGCTGAGCGTGACCGCCGGCAACGCCTCCGGGGTCAACGACGGCGCCTGCGCGCTGGTCATCGCCTCCGAGGCGGCGGCCAGGCGGCACGGCCTGACGCCGCGCGCGCGCATCGTCGGCATGGCGGTCGCCGGGCTGGCGCCGCGCATCATGGGCTACGGCCCGGTGCCTGCGGTGCGCAAGCTGCTCGCGCGCACCGGACTGGAACTGCGCGACATGGACCTGGTCGAGCTCAACGAGGCCTTCGCCGCGCAGGCGCTGGCGGTGCTGCGCGGGCTGGGGTTGCCCGACGATGCCGAGCACGTCAACCCCAACGGCGGCGCGATCGCCCTCGGCCACCCGCTGGGGATGAGCGGAGCGCGGCTGCTCACGGCGGCCAGCTACGAACTCGCGCGCCGCGGCGCGCGCCGCGCGCTGTGCACCATGTGCATCGGCGTCGGCCAGGGCATCGCCAGCATCCTCGAACGCGTCTGAGCGGAGCTCGTCCGAGCCGACGTCGCGCTCAGGCGGCGGCGTCGGGCAGCGCCTGCGCCTCCTCGCGCCAGACCTCGGTGAAGCACTCGATGACCCGCGCGCGCAGCCTGGGGCTGGCGGCGGTGCCGGCATCGAAATGCTCGGCCAGCAAGCTCGCCAGCCGGCTTCGCTCGAGGGCGCGCAGCGCCAGGAAATCCTCCACCGTGCGGCGCGGATCGAGCGCTCCGCCGGCCGCCAGCACGCTCGACGATCCCGACTGGATGTCCCACAACAGGTAGCTGGCCAGCGCGCCCAGCGCGGTGCGAGGGCGCCGCGGATCGATGTCGTAGCGAAAGCCGCGATGCCAGGCGGGTATGTCCTGCACCGGCATCGGCCGCGCGATGCCATAGCCCTGGCCGTGGTCGGCGCCGAGGATCGCCGCGCTTTCCATCAGCGCGCGATGCTCAAGCCCCTCGACGGTCAGCCGCATGCCGAAGGCATGCACCAGGCGGCTGAGGTTGAACATGAACTCCAGCGCGCGCTGCGGTCGCCGCGTGGCGCCTCGCACCAGGCCCTGGTCCATCTTCACCTCGTCGAAGGCGTATTGTTCCAGCCGCAGCAGCGAACTGTGGCCCGATCCCAGGTCGTCCTCGGCGAAGCGCACTCCCGCGCTGCGCAGCCTGTGCAAGAAGGCCTGCCGGCGCTCGTCGCTGCCCTGCCCTTCGCGGCTTTCCAGCAATTCCAGCTCCAGCGACGGGGCTTGAGGAGCGCAGCTGTCGAGCGCCTGCAGCACGGCCTGCTCGTAGCGCGGGTCGCCGATCCCCTCGGCCGGAAAGTTCAGCGCGATCCCCAGCTGCAGCCCCTCGGCGGCCAGCGCGCGAGCGTCGCCGCAAGCCTGCCGGAGCCCGAGTTGCAGCAGGGTGTAGAGTTCCTCGGCGCCACAGGCCGGCAGGAAGCGCTCGGGGCTCACCAGGCGCCCGTCGGCGTCGCGCAGCCGGGCCAGCGCCTCGACCTTGACCAGGCTGCCGCTGCGCAGGTCCAGGATCGGCTGGTAGACGAAAACCACGCGATGCGCGGCGATCCAGCCGCGATAGGTCTGGCGCAACGGAAGCGCCACCACCGGGGCGGCGTTCAGGCGCTCGACGGCATGGCTCAGCACCTTTTGCACATGATTGAGGAAATTCTTCATGCGCAGGGTCGAGTAGAACCTGGGCCAGGCGCTGTAAAGGCTGAGCAGCGCGATCGTCTGCCCCGTGTCGTCGAGCAGAGGCACCGCCGCGCTCGCGCGAAAACCCAGGCTCGCGCCGAAGCCCTGCCAGGGCCGATTGCGCGCCTCCAGCGCCCAGGCGTCGGACGCGACGATACGGCCGCTGCGCCACGCCTCGCCCCCCGGCCCCTGGCCCGAACTGCGCGACGGGTCGACGCTGATCTTGGGCACCAGCCCGCTCATCATCGCCTCGTGGTAGCGATGACCGGTCACGCCCTGCGAAGCCTCGATCTGCAACTCCCCCGAGGCGTCGCAGCGCGCGAAAAAGGCCGCGGTGTCGCCGTCCAGGTCGCCGATCACCCGCATGACCCCACGTACCAGGTCGGACAGATTGCCGGTAGCCTGGATCACCTGGTCGATCTGCGACATGGCCAGCGCGAGCTGGGTGTCGATCCGCCGGTAGCTCAAAGCCTGCGCCTGCAGGTCGACAAAAATCCTCTGGCCGACGATGCGCAACAGTTCGTCCCTGGAGTCGGGGCTGGCCAGCGGAAGGATCTCCTCCTGCAGTTCCGACTGGTACGCCGCGAAGCGCTCGATCAGATCGGTGACGTCGATTCCCACCAGCGCGTGGGCGCGCCCCGAACGCTGCGCCAGCGCCTGGTGTCGTGCCTGGCTGAGCTGCGGGGAAAACAGCAGGCGCAGGTGCTCGGCCTGCCCCGCCTTGAGCTGGGCGAATTCCTCCGGCAGCAGCGAGTTGAGCACCTGCGCGCCTTCGGAAGTCCCGGCCACCGCGTCGAAGAATTCCTCGGCGAAGCGCTGCGCCCGCTCGGCGACGAGGGGCTGCAGCGGCTCCAGGCAGCGCGCGGCCGCCTGGCCGTACGCCTGCTCGTCAGCGATTCCCAGGCTCATCCGGCCCCCATGGCGGTCGTCCGGAGCGAGAGGCTTCGCGGCCGCGCGGGGCCTCCCCCGCTGCGCCCGGCGCCGGCCCTGGCCGGCGCCGCCCGGTCAGCACCAAGAATACACGCAGCCGCCTGCGCCACGGCGGTTCAGCGCCGGAATCGGTCTTCCCCGCGCCAGCGGCCGGCGTCGCCGCCCCAGCGCGGGCCGTCCCCGCCGGAGTCGTAGCCCGCGCGAGCGCCGCGCCAGCCCTGCTGCCAGCGACCGTGCCAGGCCTCGCGACCGCCCTCGCGTCCCCATCTCGCATAGGGCTGCTCGCCATAGGATCGATCGCCATACGGACGTTCGCCATACGGACGTTCGCCATACGGACGCACCCCGTACGGCGCCGCCT
>JAKBBQ010000173.1 GCA_021808405.1 Pseudomonadota bacterium
CACCGGCTCGGTGCTGCACGCCACCCGCAGCCGCAACCTGGGCAGCCTGGGCGGCTTGCTGCGGCGCATGCCCTGGGTCGGCTGGACCGCGCTGGTGGGCACGCTGGCGATCGCCGGGCTGCCTCCGCTCAACGGCTTCGTCTCCGAATGGCTGCTGCTGCAGGCCTTCCTGTTCAGCCCGCGGCTTCCCCATCCGTTCTTCAATTTGCTGATCCCCCTCGGCGCCGCGCTGCTGGTGCTGACCGCGGCGCTGGCCGGTTATGTGATGGTCAAGTTCTACGGCGTGATCTTCCTCGGCCGCCATCGCGAGCCGGGGCTGGAGCATGCGCACGATTGCGGTCGCTTCGAGCGCGTCGCGCTGATCTGGTTCGCGCTGGCCTGCGTGCTGCTGGGGCTGCTGCCGGGACTGGTGCTGCGCCTGATCGACCCGGTGGACACCCTGCTGCTCGGCCAGGGCCTGGCCGGCACCGGGGACTGGCTGCGGCTGGTCCCGCAGAACGCCGCGCAGGCGGCCTACGACCCGCTGGTGCTGGTCGCCGTGGTGGTCCCGGTCGTGCTGCTGACCGCCTGGGTCACCCACCGGCTGTACACCGGCCGCACCCGCCGCGCCGACGCGTGGGACTGCGGCTATCCCGATCCCAGCCCGCGGCTGCAGGACACCGCCGAGGGCTTCGGGCAACCGGTGCGACGGCTGTTCGCGCCGTTTTTCCTCAGCCATGTCGAACTGCCGTCGCCTGGCGACGAGGCGCCGCGCTACCGGGTGATCATCGCCGACCGCTTCTACGCCCAGGTGTACCAGCCCGCCGCCGACGCCGTGCTGTGGCTGGCGCAGCAGGTGGGCAGATTGCAGCATGGCCGCATTTCCATCTACCTGCTCTACAGCTTCGTCACGCTGCTGGTCATGTTGATCGTGGTGCTGCGATGAGCCGACTGCCCGCGCTTCCCGGAATCGCCCTCAGCTGGTCCGGGCTGTTCACCCAGTGCATCGTGGTGCTGCTGTCGGTGGCGCTGGCGCCGTTGTTCTCCGGTTGGCTGGCGCAGTGCCGTGCCTGGCTGAGCAATCGCAGTGCGCCGCCGCTGTGGCAGCCCTACCTGCGGCTGCGCAAGCTGTTCGCCAAGGACGCCGTGCTGGCCCACGATGCCTCGCCGCTGTTTCGCGCGGTGCCTTATCTGCTGTTCGGCCTGATGGTCGCCGCGGCGGCCATCATCCCCTCGCTGTCGACCGACCTGCCGCTGGCGGCGGTGGCCGACGCCATCGCGCTGGTCGGATGCTTCGCACTGGCGCGGGTGTTCATCGCGCTGGCCGGAATGGACATCGGAACGGCCTTCGGCAGCATGGGGTCGCGGCGCGAAATGCTGGTGGGCTTCCTGGCCGAACCGGCGCTGCTGATGGTGCTGTTCACCTCGTCGCTGGTATCGGGCAGCACGCTGCTGCCGACCATCGCCGAGGCGCTGCGGCGGCAGTCGCTGGCGATCCACCCGGGGCTGGACTTCGCCGCGGTGGCCTTCGTCATGGTGCTGCTGGCCGAGAACGCTCGCATTCCGGTCGACAACCCGACCACCCACCTCGAACTCACGATGATCCACGAGGCGATGCTGCTGGAGTACTCGGCGCGCCACCTGGCGCTGGTGGAATGGGCCAACAGCCTGAAGCTGTTCAACTACGCCTGCATCGGCTTCGCGCTGTTCCTGCCGTGGGGGCTGGCCGGCCACGCCGACGGGCTGCTGTGGCTGCTGCCCGCGCTGCCGCCTCTGCTGCTCAAGCTGGCGCTGGCCGGCATGGGTATCGCGCTGCTGGAGACCCTCAGCGCCAAGCTGCGCATCTTCCGCGTGCCCGAGTTCCTCGCCAGCGCCTTCCTGCTGGCGGTGATCGGGCTGCTCGTCGGCCTGATGCTGGAGCACTGACGTGGCCCCGCTGTCGACCCAGCTGATCCATCTGTGCGCGGCGCTGCTGCTGCTGCTGGCCTTCGCGATGCTGGCGCAGCGCCGGGTGGCCAACCTGGTCGGACTGTTCGCCGCCCAGGGCCTGATCCTGGCCGCCTGCGCCGCCGTCGTCGCGGCCAGCACCGGGCAGACCGAGCTCTACGAGTCGGCCGCGCTGACCCTGTTGCTCAAGGTGCTGGTGCTGCCTTGGGTCCTGCGCCTGCTCATCCGCAGGCTGGACGCGCAATGGGATACCGAGACCCTGCTGCGCATCCCCACCATGCAGATCGTGGGCATTCTGCTGGTGATGTTCGCCTTCGTGCTGGCGCAGCCGATCTCCCGCTACGCCGGCGCGCTCACCCGGGGCACGCTGGGAATCGCGCTGGCCGTGGTGTTCCTGGCGCTGCTGATGATGATCGTGCGGCGCACCGCGATCGCCCAGGTGATCGGCTTCCTGGCGATGGAGAACGGCTTGCTGTTCGCAGCCACCAGCGCGACCTACGGCATGCCGATGGTGGTCGAGCTGGGGATCGGGCTGGACGTGCTGGTCGGGGTCTTCGTGCTGGGCATCTTTTTCTTCCAGATCCGCGAGCAGTTCGACAGCCTCGAACTGCGCCATCTGGAAAACCTCAAGGACGAGTGAGTGGAACTGGCCGCCGTTCTGCTGCTGCCGCTGCTGGCCTCGGGGCTGCTGGCGTTGTTCGGCCACGGCCGGCAGGCGCCGCACCTGAACCTGGCGGCCAGCGCGGCGACGTTCGTCGCCAGTTGCGCGCTGACCCTGCGGGTGATCTCCGGCGGGCCGTTCCAGGCCTTCGACAGCCAGTTCTTCATCGACCCCTTCAACGTCTTCCTGGTCGTGCTGACGGCCTTCATCGGCATGACCACGGCCGGCTTCTCGAGGCCGTACATGCGCATCGAGCAGGCCCACGGCAGGGTCGACGCGGCGCGCCTGCGGCTGTATCACAGCATGTACCAGATGTTCATGTTCACCATGCTGCTGGCGCTGACGACCAACAACATGGGCCTGCTGTGGGTGGCGATGGAGGCAGCGACCCTGTCGACCGTGTTGCTGGTGTCGCTGTACCGCACCAAGGCCAGCCTCGAGGCGGCATGGAAATACTTCATCCTGTGCGGGGTCGGTATCGCTTTGGCGCTGTTCGGCACCGTGCTGCTCTACCTGGCCGCGGAGCGCGTGCTCGGGGCCACCGGAATGAGCGCTCTGCTGTGGACCCGGCTGGACGCGGCGCGCACCCGGCTGCAGCCGGCCATCGTCGGCATCGCCTTCGTGTTCCTGCTGGTCGGCTACGGCACCAAGGTGGGGCTGGTGCCGCTGCACAGCTGGCTTCCCGATGCCCACGCCGAGGGGCCGACGCCGATCTCGGCGGTGCTGTCCGGACTGCTGCTCAACGTCGCGCTGTACGCGGTCGTGCGCGCCAAGGTGCTGGTCGAGGGCGCGGTGCAGGCGACCTGGCCGGGCGCGATGCTCATGGCCTTCGGGCTGCTGTCGGTGGTGGTCGCTTCGTTCCTGCTATGGCGCCAGAGGGACGTCAAGCGCCTGTTCGCCTACTCCTCCATCGAGCACATGGGGATCATCACCTTCGCGTTCGGAATGGGCGGGCCGATCGCCAATTTCGCCGCGCTGCTGCACATGACCGGGCATGCGCTGACCAAGAGCGCGATCTTCTACAGCACCGGCCACGCCTCGCAAAAGGCCGAAAGCCAGCGCATCGATGCGATCGAAGGCCTGCTCGAGCGCTCGCCCGCGCTGGGGTGGGCGCTGATGCTCGGGGCGCTGTCGATCATCGGCATGCCGCCCTTCGGGGTGTTCGCCAGCGAGTTCCTGATCCTCACCCAGGCCATGCAGGCCCAGCCCTGGGCGACGCCCATCCTGCTGCTGGCGCTTGGGGTCGCCTTCGGCGCGATCTTCCTGCGTGTGCAGGGCATGGTGTTCGGCGCCGGGCGGCTGCGCCGGTTGCCGCACCAGCCCTGGATGCTGCCGGCCTTCGTGCACATGGGACTGGTGCTGCTGCTGGGCCTGTGGGTCCCGGGGTTCCTGGCCTCGTGGTGGCACCTGGCGGCCGGCATGATCGGAGGCGGGACATGAGTCGGCGCGGCCGATGCGCAGGCGTGCTCCACCCCCTCGGGGGAGCGCGCGCAGCCGGGGGAGACCCGCGATGAGCGAGCAGGGTGCCGATCCGCCGCAGGTGTTCGCGGGCTGCTGGCCACTGCAAGTGCAGGTGGTCGACGCGCTGGCCTGGCGTGCGCTGGCGCAGCAACTGCACGACCGCCGCGCGCTGCTGCTGAGCCTGTGGGGGCAGGCGCAGGGGGCGGGCAGCCGCATCTGGGCTTGCTGGCTGGCCGACGGGCAACTCGTGCTGGGCTGCCTGGACCTGCCGCCCGGGGTCGAGCATTACCCGGGACTGCAGGACCTGTTCCCGGTGGCCGGGCGGCTGCAACGCGCGCTGCGCGATCTGCTGGGGCCGCAGGCCCAGGGCATGGATGCGCGCCCCTGGTTGCGCCACGGCGCCTGGGCGGCCGACTGGCATCCGCTGCGCGACACGACGCCTCCCACGCCGGACGCCGGCGCGCGCTACGCCTTTGTCGAGGTCGACGGGGTCGGCGTGCACGAAATCGCCGTCGGGCCGGTGCACGCGGGAATCATCGAGCCGGGCCAGTTCCGCTTTTCGGTCGTCGGGGAAAAGGTGCTGCGGCTCGAGCAACGCCTGGGGTTCACCCACAAGGGCGTGGCGCTGCGCTTCCAGCAACTCGACCCGCAAGGCGGACTGCGGCTGGCCGCACGCCTGAGCGGCGACAGCGCGGCGGCCTTCGGCTGGGCCTACTGCATGGCGCTGGAGGCGCTGGCCGGCTTGCGGCCGCCGCCGCGGGCGCTGCACCTGCGGGCGCTGCTGCTCGAGCGCGAGCGCATAGCCAACCATCTGGGCGACCTGGGCGCCATCGCGAACGACGCCGGTTTCGCGTTCGCGCTGGCCCAGTTCTCGCGCCTGAAGGAAGACGTGCTGCGACTGAACGCCGAGTTGTTCGGCGCGCGCTACCCGATGGACGCGCTGCTGCCGGGCGGGGTCGCGTGCGACCTCGATCAGGCCGGCCTGCTCGCGCTGCGCCGGCAGGGCCGGGCGCTGCGCGAGCAGGCGGTGCGCCTGCGCGGCATCCTCGAGGAGCACGAGGGGCTGCACGACCGGCTGCGCGGCACCGGGCGCGTCGCCCCGGAGTTGGCGCTGCGCCTGGGCCTGCTCGGGCTGGCCGGCAGGGCCAGCGGGCAGCCGCTGGACCTGCGCGCGCTGGGCCGCTGGGCGCCGTACGACGGGCTGCCGATGCGGCCGGCGCTCGAGCAGGACGGCGACGTCGCCGCCCGCTTCGCGGTGCGCTACCACGAGCTGCTGGCTTCGCTTCAGGGTTGCCGCGACCTGATCGACAGCCTTCCGGCCGGGGACTTGCGCAGCGCGCTGCCGCAGCCGCCGCGGGCCGGACTGGGGATCGGGCTGGTCGAGGGTTGGCGCGGGCCGGTGCTGGTGGCGCTGCAACTCGGCGACGACGGGCGCATCGTGCGCTGCCATGCGCACGACCCGTCGTGGCAGAACTGGCAGGCGCTGGAGTGGGCGGTGATCCAGGACATCGTCGCCGATTTCCCGTTGATCAACAAGTCCTTCAACCTGTCCTACTCGGGACACGACGGCTGAGACGCGACCATGTGGCAGACCCTGAAGCAAATCGCCCGCGTCGGGCTGATCAGCGAGCCGGCGACGCGCGGCAGCGAGCGCTGCAGCGACGGCGACGCGCAGCCGCTGCAGGCCGAGATGGCCCGCCTGCTGGGCCGCGCGCTGGCCGTGCGGGTGGTCGACGCGGGTTCGTGCAACGGCTGCGAGCTGGAGATCAACGCGCTGGGCAACCCCTACTACAACCTGGAGGGTCTGGGCATCCACCTGGTGGCCAGCCCGCGCCATGCCGACCTGCTGCTGGTCACGGGCCCGGTGAGCCTGCACATGCAGCAGGCGCTGGAGCGCACCTACGCCGCGATGCCCGAGCCGCGGCTGGTGGTCGCGGTCGGCGACTGCGCGCGCGACGGCGGGGTGTTCGGTTGCAGCTATGCCTGCCGCGGCGGCTTGCAGGGCCTGCTGCCGGTGGACGTCTACGTCGCCGGCTGCCCGCCGACGCCGCGCGACCTGCTGGCCGGCATGCTGCAGGCGGTGCGCGCGCGCGCCGCTTGAGCCCGCCGGCTCGACAGCGGGTTCAGGCGTCGGCCGCGACCAGGGCGCCGGCCGGCCCCGCGCCTTCGTCGCGCAGCAGGCGCGCGGCCGTTTCGGCGAAGGCATCGGCGGCGCGGATGTCCACCCGCGGCGCGCTGCCCAGCCCGGGGAAATTGCGTTCCATCGACGCCCGGTAGCTGGGGTCGTAATGCTGCTGCAGGAGTTCGCCCACCAGGGCATCGAGCTCGCCAGCCGCGGCCATCTCGCACCAGCGCTCGACCACCGCGTGGCCGCGCAGCTCGCGCAGCGCGCGCAGGCGCTGCTGCAGCGCCGGCAGGTCGGCGCTCACGCCGGCGTAGTCCTCGCGCAGGATGCGCACCCGCACCTCGTCGGCCGCGCGCAGCAGCACGCAGGGCGAGGCGCGCATGGCCTCGAGCAGCGTGCCGGGCACCTGCAGGCGGCCGATCTTGCGGCTTTCGCTTTCGGCGTAGGCCACGCGCTCGGGGTCGAAGCCCCGCAGGCGCTCCCAGATCGCCGTCTCGAAGGCCTTCTGCGAGGGTTGCTCGACGCCGGGCAGGGCCCCCAGCACCGAGCCGCGATGGGCGGCCAGGGCTTCCAGGTCCAGCACCTGCGCGCCGCGCGCCTGCAGCGCCTGCAGCAGCCGGCTCTTGCCGCAGCCGGTGGGGCCGCACAGGATGAGCAGGCGCTGGGCGCCGGCGAGTCGCGCCAGGTCGCTCACCAGCGCGGCGCGCAGCGCCTTGTAGCCCCCGCGCACCACGCTGACCGCGAAGCCCACCTGCGCCAGCACGTGGGCCATCGCCGCCGAGCGGGTGCCGCCGCGCCAGCAATACACCAGCACGCGCTGGCGGCGCGGCCACTCGGAGGCCCCCGCCTCCAGGTGCAGCGCGATGTTGCGCGCCACCAGCGCCGCGCCCACGCGCTTGGCCTCGAAGGCGCCGCGTTGCTTGTACAGCGTGCCGACCTCGGCGCGCTGGGCGTCGTCGAGGACCCACCAGTTGCGCGCCCGCGGCAGGTGGTCGAGGGTGTATTCCCCGGGGCTGCGCACGTCCAGCAGGGAGTCGAAATCGCCCAGGCGCTGCAGCGCGTCGGCGGCTTCGATGGCGTGCGGGTTCATCGGCCGCGCGCCCCGCCGGCGCGCAGCAGCGGCTGCAGTTGCGGCCACACGGTGTCGAGCATGGTCGGCTGCGCCTTCGCGGTGGGGTGGATGTCGTCGGACTGGAACCAGTCGGGATGGTCGACGACCCGCGCCAGCAGGAAGGGCACGAGCGCGGTGTGCTCGAGCTGCGCCACCTGCGGGAAGATGTCGGCGAAGCGCTGGGTGTAGGCGGGGCCGTAGTTG
>JAKBBQ010000174.1 GCA_021808405.1 Pseudomonadota bacterium
GGTAGCTCAACTCGGGGTCGAGACGGCGCTGGATATGGGTGACCACGTCGAGCACGGTCTGGCTGGGCAGACGCGGCACCTGGTAGCGCACGAACTCCCCGGTCTGCTTGCCGCGCCAGACCGAGACGTTGAGCATCGGGGGCGGGGATTCGGCAGTCATCGTGGGCAGGCTCGGTTCGGGCAGGGAGGCCATTGTCGGACGTCCGCGAGCAAAACAAAAGCGAATGTTTTTTTGCGAATGCCCAAGGAAATATTTAGCATGAGGGCCTGGCTGCCAATCCGCGCCGCCACTTCCGCGGCTGCTCGGGCCGCCAGGCCGCGCGCACCGTCCCGATGTCGTCGATCCGCTCCCTGCGCACCTTCCTCGCGGTCGCTCGCCTGGGCACCTTCGCCGCCGCCGGGGCCGAGGTCGGACTGACGGCCGCCGCGGTGGGGCTGCGCATGCGCGCCCTCGAGCAGGAGCTGGGGCAGACGCTGTTCGAGCGCGGACCGCGCGCGGTGGTGCTCAACCCGACCGCGCGGGCGATGCTGCCGCGCGTCGAGCAACTGGTGCAGGCCTACGAGGCGCTGGCCGATTCCGACGGCGACGGCGCGCTGGCGGGCACGGTGGTGGTCGGCGCGCTGGTGTCGGCGCTGATGGGAGCCTTCGCCGACGCGCTGCGCGCGGTCAAGCGCGACAACCCGCGCCTGAACGTGAGGATCTTCGCCGGGCTGTCCAGCGACTTCGTGGCCCGGGTCGAACGCGGCGAACTCGATGCCGCGGTGGTCACCCGGCCGCCCCACGACCTGCATGCCGGCTTGCGCTGGACCGAGCTGTACACCGAGCCGATGGTGCTGATCGTGCCGCGGCAGCCGCAGTTCGACCTGCCGGCGCAGCCGCTGCCCGCGCTGCGCCAGGCGCCTTTCATCCGCTTCGACCGCCACACCTGGACCGGCCTGCTGGTCGACGAGGCGCTGCGCGGCTGCGCGGTGCGCGCGCGCGACGAGATGGAACTCAATTCGGTGGAGGCCATCGTCGAGATCGTGCGCCAGGGCTTCGGGGTGTCGATCGTGCCGCGGCTGGCCAATGTCAACTGGCGCGGCGACCGCGCCCTCCGGGTGCTGGAACTGCCGAGTGGCCAGGTGCTGCGCCGCGTCGGCCTCATCGAGCGCGCCAGCCACGCGCGCGGCGGCTTCACCGAGGCGATCAAGCGCCACCGCTATGTCGCGGTGGAGGCCGCGGCGCGCCGCCGCTGAGCACCGGCGCGCCGCGGATCCGGGACGCGCCATGACCATTCTTTAGGAATGGTTGTTACCCGCGGCCGTTCCGACGCGGGAGCATACTGGGCCCATGGCTCTCGACCATGCACGTTCCGGCCAGGTGGTGGCTCTGCAGACGCAGGCTGCCGAGCAGGCCTTCGCCGCCGCGGGCGCGCGCAGCCATGCGCTGTTCAAGTCCGCCCAGCTCGAGGTCATGCGCCTGGTGCTGGCCGCCGGCAGCAGCCTGGGCGAGCACAGCGTTCCCGGGGAGCTGACCCTGCAGTGCCTGCAGGGCAGCGCCAGCGTGGCCGCCGACGGCAGCACGCAGCGGCTGCGCGGCGGCGAGCTGCTGTACCTGCGTGGCGGGGTCGCGCACAGCGTGCGCGCCGTCGAGGACTGCGTGCTGCTGCTCACGCTGGTGCTGTGCGGCAGGCGCGACGCCGCCTGAGCGCCACTGCCCGGGTCGCGCACGTTGCCGTTCGGCCGCCTTTGGCCAGGCAGGCCGCGCCGGGGATGCGTCGCGCCGACTTTCTATTTTTGACATATCGCAAAATTTGCGCCTAGCATCGGTGCCTATCCCTCGGCTTCGCAACAACAAGGGGAGGAGACGCACCATGAGCCAGTCGAACAAGGGCTTGTCCCGCCGTGCGGCGTTGTCGGGAATCGCCGCGGCGACGGCCGGCGCGGGACTCGGTTGGGGCCGCTCGGCGCGTGCGGCCGCGCCGCCTGCCGGCGTGCAGGATCGGGGCGGCTGGCCGCTCGAGCCGCCGGACCAGGCCGATCTGCCGCCGGCCGTGCCGAGCTGGATGAAAGCCCCCGGGCGGCCGCTGTCGCCCTACGGCAACCCCTCGCGCTTCGAGTCGGGCGTGGTACGCACGCCGACCCGCCTGACGCCCACCGAGCTGTCGTCCTGGAACTTCACCCCGCTGCAGGACCTGCACGGGATCATCACCCCCAGCGGCCTGCACTTCGAGCGGCTGCATGCCGGGGTGCCCGACATCGACCCGAACCAGCACCGCCTTGTCGTCGAAGGCATGGTGAAACGGCCGCTGGTGCTGTCGATGGACGACATCCTGCGCTACCCGAGTGTGTCCCGCATGCACTTCCTCGAGTGCTCGGGGAACACCCTCACCGAGTGGGTCAAGCCGGTGGGCAAGACCGTGCAGTCCACCCATGGCCTGCTGAGCTGCTCGGAGTGGACCGGGGTTCCGGTGGCGGCGATCCTCGACGCCGTCGGCGTCGACCCGAAAGCCGCCTGGGCCTACGCCGAGGGCGCGGACGCCGCGGCGATGGCGCGCAGCATCCCGGTCGGCAAGCTGTGGGAGGACGCGCTGCTGGCCTACGCCCAGAACGGCGAGATGCTGCGGCCGTCCCAGGGCTACCCGCTGCGGCTGCTGTTGCCGGGCTACGAGGGCAACACCCACATCAAGTGGATCCGCAGGCTCAAGTTCGGCCCGGCGCCCTTCGAGACCTACGAGGAGACCGCCTACTACACCGAGCTGATGAAGGACGGGCGCGCGCGGCAGTTCAACTTCATCATGGAGGCCAAGTCGGTGATCACCTCTCCTTCCGGGGAGATGAAGCTGGCCGGCCCGGGCTACCACCAGATCTCCGGGCTGGCGTGGTCGGGCAACGGCCGCGTCGCGCGGGTCGACGTGTCCACCGACGGCGGGCGCAGCTGGCGCCCGGCGCAGTTGCAGCAGCCGGTGCAGTCGCGCTGCCTGACGCGCTTTCGCATGGACTGGAACTGGGACGGGTCTCCCGCGGTGCTGCAAAGCCGCTGCGTCGACGAGACCGGCTACGTGCAGCCGACCATCGCCCAGCTGGTCGCGGCGCGCGGCACGACGTCGGTCTATCACATGAACGGCATCCAGAGCTGGGGGGTAGGCCGCGACGGGGAGGTGCGCAATGTCCACGCATGAATGGTTCAGGGGGGCGCTGGCCGTTGCGGCCTGCGCGTGCGCGGGGTGCCTGCCGCAGCTGGCGTCGGCCGCCGCGCCGTCGCAGCCGCTGGTGTTCGGCACGCCGGCGAGCGCTCGCCAGCTGGCGGGCTGGCAGCTCGACGTGCTGCCCGACGGCCAGGGGCTGCCGGACGGCCGGGGAGACGCGGTGCAGGGCGCGCGGCTGTTCGCCGCCGATTGCGCTTCCTGCCATGGCGCGCAGGGCCAGGGCATGGCGGTCCAGGGTCGCGGCGCCTTCCCGCGGCTGGTCGGGGGCATCGGAACGATCGCCAGCGGCAAGCCGGTGAAGACCGTCGGCAGCTTCTGGCCCTACGCCACCGGGGTGTTCGACTACATCCGGCGGGCGATGCCGTTGAACGCGCCGGAGTCCCTTTCGGCCGACCAGGTGTATTCGCTGACGGCCTTCATCCTCTACAAGAACCGGATCATCGGCGAACACGACGTGATCGACCGCAAGACCCTGCCGCAGGTGAAAATGCCCAACCGCCACGGTTTCTACCAGCGACCGCAGCCGGAAACGGCCAACGTCGCCGCCTACCGGTTGCGCTGACGCCTTCGCAGCAAGCTTGCCGGCAGGCCGCGCAGGTGGCTAAACTGCCCGCGGCAGCACCCGCCCGGCGTGCCGAGGCGGGGCGCCGTGACCGGCGCGCCCGGCGCATGGCCTGGCGCGTGGTTTGGCGATACCGACAAAAAAGCATGCACAAAGCAGGGAGAAGCCGCTCCGGATCGGCCGCGGCGGCGTATTGGCAGTTCATGCGGGAATTCCTTCGCCACCCCCGGCAGATCGGTGCGCTATGCCCGAGTTCGCCGGTGCTGGCGCGGCGCATCGCCAGCCTGGTGCCCCAGGGCAAGGGCCTGGTGGTGGAACTCGGCCCCGGCGGCGGTGCGGTCACCGCGGCGCTGCTGCGCCACGGCGTGGCGGCCAAGGACCTGGTGCTGGTGGAGCGTTCGGAGGCGCTGGCGCGCCAGCTGTCCAGGCGCTTCCCCGCGGTACGCCTGATCCACGGCGACGCGGCGCAACTGGCTTCGTTCGAGTTGCTGCGCTGCCACCGCGTGCGGGCGATCGTCTCCAGCCTGCCGCTGCGCAGCCTGCCTGCGCAGCAGGTGCGCCAGATCCTCGACCAGGTTTCGGCGATCGCTTCGCCGCGGACGGTGTTCATCCAGTTCAGCTACGCGCTGCACGCCAGCTACATCGGCATGGCCCAGGGCTTCGAGCGCGAGTACACCCAGCTGGTGTGGCGCAACCTGCCGCCGGCGCGCGTCGAGTCCTTCCGCTATACCCTGGAAGTCCCGCAGGCGGCCGCCGCCTGAGCCCTCGCCGCGTCAAGGCCTGCGCGGCGGCTGGCGGTAGGGTTCGGCCCAGTCCAGGAAATCGTGCTCGGCGCAGGCGCCGGCCATCCACTGCGCAACCGCCGGCAGTTCGCACACCCGCTGCACGTAGGCTTGCGCGGTGTCGTCGAGCGGCAGCCCGTAGCTGCGCACCCGCATGCACACCGGTGCGAAGCAGGCATCGGCGTAGCTGAACTCGCCGTACAGCATCGGCCCGCCATGCGCGCGCAGCGCGGCGCTCCACAGCTGGGCGATACGCTCCAGGTCGATGCGGACCTGCGGCTGCTCGCGCCAGACGGCCACGCCGGCCTCGTGCAGATCGGCCTCGATGTTCATCGGGCAGTGCTGGCGCAAGGCCTGGAAGCCGGAGTGCATTTCGGCGCATGCGCTGCGCGCCTGCGCGCGGGCGCGGCGCTCGGCGGGCCAGACCGCGGGGTGGCATTCGTGCAGGTATTCGGCGATCGCCGCGCTGTCCCATACCGCCAGGTCGCCATCGAGCAGCAGCGGAACGCGCCCCGCGCCGCCGTAGCGCTGCAGGCTGCGCTTGAAGCCCGAATCGGCGCCGAAACCGTCGAAGCGCAGTCGCAGCTCGTCGAAGTCGATTCCCAGGCCGCGCAGCAGCACCCAGGGGCGCATCGACCAGGACGAATAGTTCTTGTTGCCGATCACGAGCTGGTACATCGACTGCATCGCCTCGCTGGGTGCTCCGGTTCGCCAGTGTAGCCAGCGCGGAGCGACCGGCGCGCCCTGGCCAAGCTGTTCTACGATGCCGGGCGCGAGGCGCCGCACGACGCGGCCTTCCCCCCGACACCCTGGAGGCAGCACGATGAACGAACCTGGACCACCCCGCCGCATCGGCTTTGTCGGACTGGGCATCATGGGTCGCAGCATGGCCGGGCACATCCTGGCCGCGGGCCATGAACTGCATGTCCACACCCGCTCGCGCGCCAAGGCCGACGAACTGCTGGCCCGCGGAGCGCACTGGTGCGACAGCGCGGGCGACGTGGCGGCGGCCTGCGACATGGTCATCACCATGGTGGGATTTCCCTCCGACGTCGAGCAGATCTACCTCGGCGAAGGCGGCATCGTGGCGCGCGCGCGCCCCGGTACCCTGCTGGTGGACATGACCACCTCCAGCCCGGCGCTGGCGGTGCGCATCGCCGAGGCGGCTCGCGCCGCCGGATGCGCGTCGCTGGACGCTCCGGTCTCGGGCGGGGACATCGGCGCGCGCGACGCCAAGCTGTCGATCATGGTCGGGGGCGATCGCGCGCACTTCGAAGCCGCGCTGCCGGTGCTGCAACGCATGGGAACGAGCATCGTGCTGCAAGGCGCGGCCGGCGCCGGCCAGCACACCAAGATGTGCAACCAGATCGTCATCGCCTCGACCATCGTCGGCGTCGCCGAGGGGCTGGCCTACGCGCGCCGCGCCGGACTCGACCCGCAGACGGTCCTGCAGTCCATCGGCGGCGGCGCGGCCTCGGGCTTCCAGCTCAACGTCCTGGGGCAGCGCATGATCCAGGGCGACTTCGCGCCGGGCTTTTTCATCGAGCACTTCCTCAAGGACCTGGGGATCGCGCTCGGCGAAGCCCAGCGCATGGGGCTGGAACTGCCGGGGCTGGCGCTGGCCAAGGGCCTGTACGAGCGCATGGCCGCGCGCGGCTGCGGACGCGACGGCACGCAGGCGCTGCTCAAGCTCTACGAGGGCTGAACGAAGCGCGGCGTCAGTGCAGCCAGGAAGGCACGACGGGCGCCCACTGCAGCACGGCGTGCAGCGCCAGCCCGGCCAGCGCGCCGACCAGCGTGCCGTTGAGGCGGATGGCCTGCAGGTCCTTGCCGATGCTGAGCTCGAGTTCGCGCACCATGGTCGCGTCGTCCCACGCGCGAACGGTGTGCGCGATATGGGCGCTCAGCGCCTCGCGCAGCTGCGCGGCCAGGCGGGAAGCGCCGTCCAGCACATGGTCGTTGATGGCCTGGCGCAGCGCCGGGTCGGCGCCCAGGCTGCTGCCGAAGGCCGCGAGGGCGCCGCGCAGCCGCAGCGCAAGCGTCGAGTCCTCGCGCGCCAGGTCGGCCGCGAGCCAGTCGCGCGCCTCTCGCGCCAGCGCATCGGCGTAGGCCTGCACGGTCGGCTGGTCGAGCAGCCGCGCCTTCAGGTCCCGCAGCTGCCCCTGCAGCGCGGGGTCGCCGAGCAGCCGCTCGATCCATTGCCGGGCCTTGTCGTCGTAGTCGGCGCGTAGAGGGTGGTCGGGCTGCTGCAGGATGTCCTGCAGTTCCTGCAGCAGCGCGCGCGCCAGCCTGTCGGCCAGGTAGTCCCCCATCGAGTCCACGGATTTCACGCTGTCGACCAGCGCGGTGACCGCCGGCCATTGCTGGCGGGCATGGCGAACCATCAGCGCCGACAGCCGCTGCTTGACCTCGTCGCGCGCCAGGTAGTCGCCCACGCGCCCCAGCGCCTCGTCGAGCAGCTGCTGGTGGCGGCCGTCGCGGGTCAGCAGCTCCAGCAGCTGGCCGGCGCTGCGCGCGGCGTCCCAGCGCTGCAGCGCGTCGAGCAGCAGCCGGCGCGAGGCATCGCGCAGCCGGGAGTCGTCCAGCCAGTCCAGCGCCCGCAGGCCGAATTGCCGCGCCCGACGCGCGAACCCGTCGAGCCGCGCCGGCTCGCCCAGCCACTGCGCCAGCCGCTCGGCGGGGTCGAACAACCGGAGCCTGGCCACCAGCGCCTGGGGTTCGAGGAACTGGTCGCGTACGAAGCCGGCCAGGTTGTCGGCGATGCGCGCCTTGTTGGCCGGGATGATCGCGGTATGGGGAATCCAGCGCTGGCCCAGCGGATGGCGGAACAGCGCGACCACCGCGAACCAGTCGGCCAGCCCGCCGACCGCCGCGGCCTCGCCGGCGGCGCGCAGCCAGGCGGCCCAGGCGATGCCCCGCGACTGCAGCAGCGCGCCGCCGCCGGCGGCCAGCAGC
>JAKBBQ010000175.1 GCA_021808405.1 Pseudomonadota bacterium
CCGCCCCCGGCGGGACGCGCGCGCGGCACGCGCAGCGCGGCGCCGGCGGCCTTCCGCGAGGCGGCCGCCGAGCTGTCGCAGGCGGCGATGCAGGCCTACCGCGACCTGGTGTACCGCGACCAGCGCTTTGCCGAGTACTTCTACGCCGCGACCCCGGTGCGCGAGATTTCCTCGCTGAACATCGGCAGCCGCCCGGCCTCGCGCAAGCCCGGCGCGGCGCTGGGCGAGCTGCGCGCCATCCCCTGGAGCTTTTCGTGGGGGCAATGCCGCGTCGCGCTGCCCGGCTGGTACGGCTTCGGCACCGCGGTTCGCGCCTACACCGCCGAGCACGGCGACGAGGGCCGCGCGCTGCTGCTGCGCATGCACCGCGAGTGGCCCTTCTTCCAGGCCCTGCTTTCCAACATGGACATGGTGCTGTCCAAGACCGACCTCGCGGTGGCCTCCAACTACGCGCGGCTGGTCGGCGATGCGGCGCTGCGGCGCAAGGTGTTCGGCGCCATCGAGCGCGAATGGCAGGCCAGCGTGCAGGCGCTGCGCGACATCACCGGCTGGTCGCAGTTCCTGCAGACCAACCCGACGCTGGCGCGATCCATCCGCGCCCGCTTCCCCTACATCGACCCGCTCAACCACCTGCAGGTCGAACTGCTGCGGCGCTTCCGCGAAGGCCACACCGACGAGCGCACGGTGCGGGGCATCCACCTGAGCATCAACGGCATCGCCGCCGGACTGCGCAACACCGGCTGAGCGCAGGCGGCTATGGAATAATGGCCCGCTTTGGCCGGGATGGCGGAATCGGTAGACGCAGCGGACTCAAAATCCGCCGCCAGAAATGGTGTGGGGGTTCGAGTCCCCCTCCCGGCACCAGAGTGAAATCAAGGGCTTGCGCGAGCAAGACCCTTG
Source organism: Pseudomonadota bacterium (assembly GCA_021808405.1). Lineage (GTDB taxonomy): Bacteria > Pseudomonadota > Gammaproteobacteria > Burkholderiales > Burkholderiaceae_C > Thiomonas_A. The sequence goes on from JAKBBQ010000175.1 coordinate 901, forward strand.
GAGCCCGGAGCCCGCAACCGGGTCCGTGTAATGGCTGGGGAAGGTTCCGAGCGAAATGCCCCGTGAACGCGGCGGCACCACCAGGCGCCGCCTTGATGCCGCCGCGTGGCGCGGATGTCACTCCTTGGACAGCGACTCCAGCACCTCGCGCCCGAGGTCCGTCGCCCGAATCGGTCCGGGCAGTTGCTGGGTCATGAGGCCGGCGGCGCCGAGCACTTGAGCATCCAGGATGTCGGGCAACGTGCCCTGCTGGATGAGACGGCGCGGTGCGAGGACTGCCGAGCGTGGGAGATCGAGATCGGCCATGATGGCCTCCGGTGGCGACAGCACATGCTGCCGGCACCCATCGTGCCGTCACGACTCACCGCTGTGTTGCGCCGGCCGTCAGGTGGCGCGGGCGCGCACCGTGTACAGCGACCGCGGCGATCGGAAAAGTGGGTTGCCCACACCGATAATTGCACTTATCGTTGTGGCAATTCGGGGGTTCGGACCGAACCGCTTCCGCCTACTCCAGGCGAAAAGGCCGCAGCCACCGAACCCTCGCCGAACCCCCTCCATCGGCAGCCCTGCCGCCTCGCTGGCCTACCTGGAGGGGCCTGCACCACTGGCCACCCAGGCTCGCGCCGGGCAGCTCGATCGGACTTCGTGCCGCCTCGGCGGCCATTCGAACCCCGCCGAACCTACCGCGCGCGGCCGGCGCCCGACATGGCCTGCTGCACCAGCACGCGCGACACGATCGGCGCGCCGCCACGCTTCTTGCCGGTCAGGGTGACCAGCTCGGCCTGGCTGAGGTACTCGCCGAGGGCCTGAGCCTCTGGCACCGCCGGCGCCGGCTGGAGAACCACCTCGCCAGGCTCCTCAGAGCGCCAGTGGATCGGGCCGCGCATGGGGTTCTGCCGCAGGTTGCCTGCGGCACGCGCACTGCCCTCCTCGGTCTTCGGGCCGCGGCTGGCACCACCCTGCAGCTGGCAGCGATGGCCAGCACCGTCGCCTGGCTGGACGCAGAGGAAATCGAAGTCCTTGCGCGCGAGGCACAGGGGGGCCTTCGACGTCATGGCCATCTGCAGCACCCACTTCCCGTAGTCGTTCGTCGGGTTGATGCCGCTGGCGCGCACGCGGGCCTCGTTCGCGGCGCAGGCCGGATGGGTGGTCTCGGGGATGGTCATGGTGCTGCTCCGTGGCAAGGTGATGCCTGGAACCGTGGGCGCAGCGCTGGCTTGGCTGCCCGCCACGGCGGCAGGCGGTTGCTTGCTCGCCGGGGCCGGGTACGACGAACCTAGACTTCCTGAAAGCAACATAAACTTCCCTATAGGGAACTTGACTTCCTTTTCAGCACCATCTATCCTGTGCACCATGCAGCCTTCGTCCGTTCAGAGCTTCTTGCGTTTTCCGCTGACCCAGTTGCTGGCCAGCGGCGGGCACGTCCGTGTGCTCCGCGCGCTGCTCAACCACGGCGGCGCCCAGAGTGCAACGCAGTTGGCTTCGGACTGCGCCATGACTGCGCGGGGCGTGCGCAACACGCTCGATGCGCTGGCGGCGCAGGGCGCCGTCAAGGTGCTCGGGCCGGCTAGCGGCAGGCTCTTCGCACCGGCACTGAACCAGCCGCTGGTATCAGCGCTGGCGCAGCTTTTCGAAGCGGAGCGCCAGAACTGGCGGCAGTTGCAGGACCAGTTGCACGACGGGCTGGCCGCTGAAAAACACGTTCGCTCGGCATGGCTGTACGGCAGCGTCGCGCGTGCCACCGATGAGCCTCGTAGCGATATGGACGTCGCACTCGTGCTGGACGAGGACAGCCTGGACGCAAGTCGCCAGGTGCGCGACGCCGTGCAGGAGCTGGGCGACCGACTAGGGGTGCACATCTCCCCGGTGGTTCTCACGCCCTCGGAACTGACCAAGCTGTCACCCAGTGACCCCTGGTGGTCAGAGGTCAGCCGGGACGCGAAAGTGCTCAAGGGAGTCTCACCCGCCAAGGAAGCAGCTCGGTGCGCCAAGGCGGCGCAGCCAGCATGACAGGCAAGAGCGCGCGCAAGAAGGTCGACGCGCTGTATTGGCAGGGCCGCCTGCGCGTAGCGCAGGCGTACCTCGAAGCTGCCCAGCAGGCGCATCTGCTTGCGGAGGTGGGCCGGGACTGCAATCCCGTGATCAGCCAGATTGTGTTGTCGGCCATCGCGTTTGGCGACAGCCTCACAGCCAAGCGAGCGCAGGTCGTCAACCAGCAGGACCATGCCCAGGCGCCCCGCCTCCTGCGGGACGTTCTGGGCAATCTGCTGCCCGACGGCCACGACCGTCGCTACCGTCGCATCCTGAGTTTCAAGGATGAGGTGCAGTACGGCACCCGTCAAGCCACGCGTGATGAAGCCGGCCGGTTGCTCGCGGACCTCGAGGAATTCGCTCGCTGGGCGCAGGAACTGCTTTAGGCGCGAGATGCGCCCCTGTGGTTGTCCTGGATGCCAGCCGCAGTTGGAGGGAACCGCGGCGACCGCTTGGCAGCCCCGTCGCTCACCGAAAGCGATTCACCTTCGCTAAGGGAGCGTCCCAGTCCGTTGCCCAGGACGGATAGTGGGGACCGTTAGGCCAGTCCTACCAACTTCTTTGGAGAACGGCTAGCCAGCGCCTTGCCCGGCATCGGGTGGTTGGAATCGCCTCAGCTCGAGCAGCCTTGCGTGCAACCTCCTCTTGCCTGGAAGCAGGCGCGACATGCGGCAAGGCCAGGCATGCCTTCCATGCGCTTCGCTTCTCCGCAAGGCAGTCGTGGTCGTCGTGGTGTCGATCCTGCCCGCCGCCCAGCCCATGGCCTGGCCGCTGGGCGCGGAGCGCGCGGCCGATGCCCGGCGATACCCGTGCCGTCTCCACGCCTGAGCGCAGCCGTCCACGAAGGAACACGGTCTTCCCCGGAGGCCCACTTCTGCGGTGTGGTGACGACGCGGAGGTCGCCCATCAGGGCGTCCAGCTTCTTCTGGATGGCCTCGGACTGCTCCGGCAGCGAATCCCCGTCGGCCAGCTGTCGAGGCCTATCGCCGCGACGCACCTACACTGGGCGCCGGGCGCGAGCACCGCGCGCACGGGAGACACCACCGATGAACGAACAAGCCGGAACCTGGACGATGGAGGTCGCGCTGGAGCTGTGCCAGCGCGCGCTGGCCGAGGGGCGGCAGCGCGGGCTGGCCGCGCTGACCGCGGCGGTGCTCGATTCGGGCGGGCATGTGATGGCGCTGCTGCGCTCCGACGGGTCCAGCCTGCTGCGCCCGCAGATCGCGATGGGCAAGGCGTGGGGCGTGCTGGCGATGGGATTCGGCAGCCGCGAGATCGAGCGGCGCTCCGCGTTGCAGCCGGCCTTCTACGCCGCGTTGTCGGACCTGAGCGCGGGCCGGGTGGTTCCGGTGGCCGGCGGCGTGCTGGTGCGCGATGCGCGGGGGGCGCTGCTGGGCGCCATCGGCGTCACCGGCGACACGGCCGACCACGACGAAATCTGCGCGGTGGCCGCGGTGCGGGCGCTCGGCCTGGTGGCCGACACCGGCGCGGCGAGCTGAGCCGATCCGGGCTGCGCGGCGGGCGCTGCACCCGCGCCGCGCAGCCGGGGGTGCTCGCAGCGCGCGGCGCCGCGCGGTCAGGCCAAGGCCTGCGGCAGCAGGCGCAAGCCCAACACGAGCAGCGTGGCCCCGGTCAGCAGGTCGAGCACCTGCCAGGCCCTGGGCCGCGCGAACCAGGGCGCCAGCCAGCGGGCGCCGAAGCCCAGCAGGCTGAACCACAGCAGGCTGGCGCAGATGGCTCCGAGCGCGAACACCGCGCGCAGCGCCCCGGGCTGGCGCGCGCCGACGTTGCCCACCAGCAGCACGGTGTCGAGGTAGACATGGGGGTTGAGCAGCGTGAAGGCGGCGGCCCGGCCCAGGGTGTCTCGCAGTCCCGGCGCGCCGGCGGCGCTCGCCGCGTCGAGGCCTCGCGCGTGCCGTGCCCGCAGCAGCGCGCGCGCACCGTAGACGACCAGGAAGACCCCGCCTGCCAGCGCCAGGGTGCGCGCCAGCCAGGGGCGCTGCCCGAGCGCGGCGGCGACGCCGGCGACTCCGGCGACGATCAGCACGGCGTCCGCCGCCAGGCAGAAGCCCACCACCGCGGCGACATGTTCGCGGCGCAGCCCCTGGCGCAGCACGAAGGCGTTTTGCGCGCCGATGGCCACGATGAGCCCCAGGCCCAGGCCCAGGCCCGTGACGAAGGCGGCCAGCGCGGCCACTGCGGTCGGGTGCATGGCCGCCAGCTTATCGGGCCACGGCGCGCGCCGCCCAAGGCTGCCGCCTTCGTCGCCGGCTCGCGCTGCCGGCGCGCCGCTGGCGCGGGCTGCCCGCGCCAGCGCTCAGGCCGCCCCATGCAGCAGCGGCAGCAGCGAGGCCACGAGCAAGCCGGCCATCGCCAGGTTGAAGGCCGCGGCCCGCCGGCGCGTGCCCACCAGGCGCTGCAGCTGCGAGCCGCCGAGCGCCCACGCGGTGACGCTCGGCAGGTTGATCGCTCCGTACAGCGCGACCGCACCGAGCACCACGGCCAGGCCGCCGGTCGCGGGAACGTAGGTGCTGAAGGCACTCAGGGCCATCAGCCAGGCCTTGGGGTTGACCCACTGGAACGCCACCGCGCCCCAGTAGCGCATCGGCCGCGCCCGGCCGACCCGGCCGCGCGAGGGGTCGGGCGGCGCGGCGCGTGCGATGCGCCACGCGAGGACCAGCAGGTACGCCGCGCCGATCCAGCGCATCGCGTCGTACGCCCACGGCCAGCGGGAAAACACCGCGGCGAGGCCGAACCCTACCGACGCCACCAGCAGCATGAAGCCCGAGGTGATCCCCAGCACATGCGGCACCGACGCGCGAAAGCCGAAGTTCGCCCCCGACGCCAGCAGCATCAGGTTGTTCGGGCCCGGGGTGATCGACGAGACGAACGCGAACAGCGCGAACGCCAGCACGCCGTCATGCGGCATGGCGCTCTCGCAGGGCGGGCCGCAGCCGCGCCAGCATGCCCCATGCGCGCTGCGCCCCGCGCGGCGCAGCCGGACGCCCTGGCCCGCTGATGTCGACCCACGCCACGGCACCCCGACCCTGCGGCTCGATCACCACCCGCCCCTGCCCGGCCACGACGTGGTGCTGGCCGGCGCACAGGAACACGTCGTCGGCGCAACCGCTCTCGGTGATCCAGACCTTCCCCGCGCGCACCGTGATGCGCGCTCCAGCGGCGCGCTGCAGACTCCACACCCTACCCGGATCGAGGCCCTGCATGATCGTCTCCTGCTTCGATTCGACATGCCTGCACTCTAGGCAGCTCGGACCGAACGCGACAGATCCACGCGACTGGAATCTGTGCCGGCACAGACCAGGCATTGCAGAATCTGTACTGGTTCGTTCGCAGCCCGACTGTATGGTGTGGGGACGACGGCTTTCTGCCATCATCTCGCCATGTCCACTGAGACTCCGCTGTATCTTTCATTGGCAGACCGGCTGGCTGGCCTGGCTGCCTCGGGCTCGCTGCGCCCCGGCGCGCGGCTGCCGTCGGTGCGCGCGCTGTCGGAGCAGCACGGCGTGTCGGTGTCGACCGCGGTGCAGGCGTACCGCACGCTGGAAGATCGCGGGGTGATCGAGGCGCGCCCCAAGTCGGGTTTTTTCGTCCGGCGCCCGCGCAGCCTGCCGCCGGTACCGGCCACCACGCGACCGCCCGCGCGGCCGGTCACCGTCGAGGTCAAGGCCATCGCCGACGCGGTCTACGACCTGCTCGGCGAGCCCGGATTCATTTCCTTCGGCGCGGCCGCGGCGGCCGAGAGCCTGTACGGAATCGAGCGCATCCGCCGCGCGCTGGCGCGCAGCGCGCAGGCGCACGCCGGCAGCCTGGGGCGCTACGTGACGTCGCTGGGGGTGCCCGAGCTGCGCCAGGCGATTTCGCACCGGGCGATGAGTCTGGGCTGCCACCTCGACCATCGCGACGTGGTGGTCACCAACGGCTGCACCGAGTCGGTGACCCTGTGCCTGCGCGCGCTCACCCAGCCCGGCGATGTCATCGCGATCGAGTCGCCGACCTACTTCGGCTTCCTGCGGGCCATGCAGGGCCTGGGGCTGCGCGCGGTCGAGATTCCGATGCAGCCGCGCACCGGACTGTCGATCGAGGCGCTGGAGGTCGCGCTGGACACCCAGCCGATCAAGGCCGTGATCGCGGTGCCCACGGTGTCCAATCCGATGGGCACCATCATGCCCACGGCCTCGAAGAAGCGCCTGGCCGAGTTGCTCGCCAGGCGCGGCGTGGCGCTGATCGAGGACGTGATCTGCAGCGACCTCGCCCCCAGCGACGAGGCCCGGCGCGCCGTGCGGTCCTTCGACCGCGACGGCCGGGTGATGCTGTGCGGCTCCTTCGGCAAGACCCTGGCGCCGGGACTGCGGGGAATCGGCTGGGTCGAGGCGGGGCGCTGGAGCGCCGAGGTGGCCAACCTCAAGCGCTCGTTCAGCGGCGGCGGCAGCAGCGTGGTCGAGTGGGCGCTGGCCGACCTGCTCGAGCATGGCGGCTACGACCAGGGGCTGCG
>JAKBBQ010000176.1 GCA_021808405.1 Pseudomonadota bacterium
CCCAGGTCGGCGCCGCCGCGCGCCACCGACTGCAGCGGCTTGCCGTCGAACTCGTGCAGCGCGCTGAGCATCCACTCGTCGACGCGGTCGGTCAGCAGCAGCACCTCGACCCCCTTGCGCCGGAACATCTCCAGCTGCGGGCTCGAGCGCGCGGCGCGCGGGCTGTCGGCCGTGATGTAGTAGATCGCCGACTGCTCGGGCTTCATGCGCGCCACGTAGTCGGCAAGCCGGACGTCCTGCCGGTCGGAGTCGTCGTGGGTGGACGCGAAGCGCAGCAACCCGGCCAGGCGCTCGCGGTTGCCCAGGTCCTCCGCGACCCCCTCCTTGAGCACCTGGCCGAACTCCTTCCAGAAGGTGGCGTACTTGTCGCGCTGCGCCGGCTCCTCGCTGCCCGCCATGTCCTCGAGCAGGCCCAGCACGCGGCGCGTGCATCCGTCGCGAATGGCCCGCATGTCCCGGCTTTCCTGCAGGAGTTCCCTGGACACGTTGAGCGGCAGGTCGGCGCTGTCGATCACACCGCGCACGAAGCGCAGGTAGCCGGGAAGCAGGGTGCTGGCGTCGTCGAGGATGAACACCCGCTTGACGTACAGCTTGACCCCGGAGTGGCTGTCGCGGTTGTACAGGTCGAAGGGCGCCTTGGCCGGCAGGTACAGCAACTGGGTGTACTCGCTGCGGCCCTCGACCCGGTTGTGGGTCCAGGCCAGCGGGGCCTCGCTGTCGTGGGCGATCTGCTGGTAGAAGTCGATGTACTGCTGGTCGTCGAGATCGGACTTGGCGCGCGCCCACAGCGCCGCGGCCTTGTTGACCTGCTCCCATTCGTCGCGCGCCACTTCCTGCTTGGCCTGCTCGTCCCACTCGCGCTTGCGCATCTCGATCGGCAGGGAGATGTGGTCGGAGTAGCGGCCGATGATGCCGCGCAGCTTCCACTGCGCCAGCAGGTCGCCGAACTGCTGGTCCTCGGCGTCGGCGCGCAGGTGCAGCACGACGTCGGTGCCGCGCGCGGCGCGCTCGATGGCCTCGACGCTGAACTCCCCGGTGCCGTCGGACGACCAGCGCACCGCCTGCGAGGCGGCCAGCCCGGCGCGCCGGCTTTCCACGGTGATGCGCTCGGCGACGATGAAGCCCGAGTAGAAGCCCACGCCGAACTGACCGATCAGCTGGGCGTCGGCCTTGGGCTGCTCGCCCATGCGCTGCATGAACTCCCGCGTCCCCGACTTGGCGATGGTTCCGAGGTGGTCGATGGCCTCTTCCATCGACAAGCCGATGCCGTTGTCGCTGACCGTGATGGTGCGCGCATCCGCGTCGAAGTCGACGCGGATGCGCAGTGCGCTGTCGCCCTCCCACAGCGCGCTGTCGTCGATCGCCAGGTAGCGCAGCTTGTCGCAGGCATCGGACGCGTTGGACACCAGTTCGCGCAGGAAGATGTCCCGGTTGGAGTACAGCGAATGGGCGACCAGGTGCAGCAGTTGCCGCACCTCGGCCTGGAACGCGTGGGTATGGGCTTGCTGCGCCGAGGACGCTGCCGGGGTCGGGGTGGATGTGCTCATGTCGATGGCTTGCTGGTGAACGCCGCGCGAGCGGCCCTGGGCACGCCGCGCTGCCGCAGGCGCGCCGCGTCGTCAGCGGCAGATGGGGCCGGCGCGAGGGATTTCAAGCCCCCGCGGCGCCAGTCGCCTCCGGCAGCCGCGCCAGCCGCGGCAGCACCCGCAGCGCGTTGGCGCGGGTCAGCTCGGCAGTGTGCTCGGCGCTCCAGCCGCGCAAGCCGGCCAGCACGCCGCCGATGCGCGCCAGCTCGGCCGGCTCGTTGGGTCGCCGGCCGGCCGCCGCGGCGACCCATTGCGGCGGCATGTCGGGCGCGTCGGTCTCCAGCACCAGGAACCGGGGGTCCAGGCCCTGGGCCAGGCGGCGGATGTTGCGCGAGCCCTCGAAGCTCAGCGTGCCGCCGAAGCCCAGGCACAGCCCCTGCGAAGTGAAGCCATCGGCCTGCTGCGCGCTGCCGTTGAACGCATGGGCGATTCCGCCGCGGCCGGCGCGGCCCCAGCCGCGGCGGCGCAGCGCGGCGCCCAGAGCGTCCTGCGCGCGACGCACATGCAACAACACCGGCAGACCGAATTCGCCGGCCAGGTCGAGCTGCTCCTGCCACCACCAGTCCTGCTCGGCGCGCTGCTCGGCCGAGGTCGCCACCAGGTGGTCGAGCCCGATCTCCCCCACCGCGACCAGCCGCGGATCGTCGATGCGCTGTCGCAGCGCCTGGCGCAGCTGCTGCAGGCCGCTGCGCGGCCATCCCTGCACGTACAGCGGATGCACCCCCAGCGCGTAGGCCACGCCCGCGGCATGGGCCAGGCGGCGCACGCGGTCGAAGTTCCCCGGATGCACCGCGGGGACCACCAGGCAGCCCACGCCGGCCGCGCGCGCCCGCCGCAGCACCTGGGCTCGCATGCGGTCGAACTCCGGCGCATCCAGGTGGACGTGGGTGTCGATCCACCGCTGGGCCGGCTGCGCGGTGCTGGCAAGCGAGGGCATCGAGGTATGCAATAATGAAAGGCTTGTATTGTGCTGCAGCCGGCGAACGCATGCCTACCTGAAGGCATGCCTGCCTGCCCTGGAGCGGCACGATACGGAGACGTGACCGAGAGGCCGAAGGTGCTCCCCTGCTAAGGGAGTATGCGGTGTAGAGCCGCATCGTGGGTTCGAATCCCACCGTCTCCGCCAAGACAGCCGATCGAGCCGCCCGCTGCGGCCGATGGCCGCGCTGCAAGGCACCCGCGGACGACTCGGCCGGCAGCGGCGGGCGGCGCGACTGCCCAGATCGACTCCGGCCGAGCGCCGGCGAACCTCCAGCCAAGCGCAAGCCAAGCGCAAGCCGACACGCTCCGGCTGTCCGACGCAGCGTCGGCGACGCCTGCGCCAAGCGTGATGCGTGCGCCAAGCGTGATGCGTGCGCCCGGGCAGACTTCGCGCGGCGCGCCGGGCCCGGCCATGTCGGCGGGACCCGAAACTTGATCCCGTGCAAGGACAAGCCTCCAGGCGGATTTCGACAATCGGCCATGCCGCCCGAAAGGGCCGTGCCGCAGATCGCGACCGCAAGGAGACAGCGTGCCCATGTGCGCCGAAGTCCTGCCCATTGTCAAGGGCCTCGTCAGGCCCATGGTCCAACCCCTGCGCAGCGTGGCGCGCGCTCTGGGTCCACGCGGCGGCCCTGATGTCCGCTGGGGAAACGAACGCGACGCGCCCTACTTCTACGGCGTCTGGGTCAAGCACCTGGCGCTGCTGCGGCGTGCCGGGCTCGACGGCGCGCCGCGCGCGGTGGCCGAATTCGGCCCCGGCGATACCCTGGGTTCAGGGATCTCGGCGCTGCTGACGGGTGCGCAAAGGTATGCCGCGTTCGACGTACGCGACTTCACCACCGAGCGCGGCAACCTGCTGATCCTCGAGCGGCTGCTGCCCTTGGTGGCCGCGGATGCGCCGCGCCGCCCCCACGGCGGCTGGCTGGTGCTCGAGCAGATGCTCGGCGAGGATCTTCGCCCCTCGCGCCTGGGTTTCCCGGGGCAGCCGGCGGAGGCTTCGCTGGGCGAACGCGCGCAGGCCATCCGCACGGCGCTGGCCAGGGTGTCGGAGCCGCGCGGCCGGCTGCGAGTGATCGCGCCGTGGCATGCCCTGCCGGCTCCGCCCGCGGAATTCGACGTCGTGTTCTCGCACAGCGCGCTGCAATACGAACCCGACCTGCGGCGCATCTTCCGGTACATGGCGGCGATCCTGCGCCCGGGAGGGGTGATGTCCCATCAGGTCGACCTGACGTCGATCGGCGCCACGCGCAGCTGGAACGGCCACCGCTGCTACGGCCGCCTGGCCTGGCGGCTGGTCAACCTCGGCAGGCCGTATGCGCTGAACAGGCATCCGGCCAGCGCCTATGTCGAAGCCGTCCGCGACACGCCCGGCCTGGAACTCGTCGAGGCGATCCGTCATCTGCGCGAAGGCCCCGCCGTGCCCACGGCTGCGGCCGGCGGCGCAGCGCCGGCGGACGCCGGTTGCGACCACCTCGTCGTGCTCGCGCGCAAGCGCAGCCGTTGAGCCGGGCGCCGGCCTCGAGTCGGCCGCAGCCGGGTTGCCGGCGCGCGCCCGGCTTCAACCCTTGGACCGGAACGCGACGTCCTGCGCCGCCTGCTGGCCGGCCGGGGCGCTCGGCGGCGCCGCCGCTTGCGCCTCGACCAACTGCGGCGACGCCTCCGGCGCCGAGGCCTGTTCGGGCTCCTCGGCGGACTTCATTCCCTGCTTGAAGCCCTTCACGGCCTCGCCGAGGTCGCTGCCGATGTTCTTCAGCTTCTTGGTGCCGAACACCATGACCACGATCAGCAGCACGATCAGCCAGTGCCAGATGCTGAACTCACCCATTGCGCGACTCCTGCGCGCGCGACGTCCCGGGGGAACGCCGGCGCCTTGCTGTCGATGACCCCAGGGATTTTCCTCCCGCACCGCCCCGACAGATGCAAGCAAGCGCTACGGCACGCCGCGCGCGGCGGCGCTCAAGCTCCGCGCACCTCGATCTGCACGTCCACGTTGTTGCGGGTGGCATGCGAGTAGGGACAGACCTTTTCGTGGGCCTCGGTCGCCAGCGCCTGCAGTTCGTGCTGCGGCAGCGAGGCGTCCTCGACTCGCAGCTTCACCGCCAACCCGAAGCCGCCCTGGTCGCGCGGCCCGATCGAGACCGTGCAGGTCACGCTGGCGGCGGAGGCATTCTTGTGGTGCTGCTTGGCGACGAAGTCCAGCGCGCCGCCGAAGCAGGCGGCATAGCCCGCCGCGAACAGGTCTTCGGGCGTGGTGGTCTGCGCACGCCCCGGGCCGCCCATGGCCTTCGGGACCGACAGGTCGACGCTGACCTGCCCGTCCTGCGAGCGGGTGTGCCCGTTGCGCCCGCCGGTCGCGGTGGCGCTGGTGGTGTAGACGACCTGGATGGTGTCCATGATGCGCGTCTCCTGTCTTGTTGCGTGGATGGCACGGGCGCCGCGGCGCCCGCCTGCAGTCTAGTGCGCCGGCCCCGCTGGCGCTGCCGGCGCCGAGGATGGCGCACCGGCCTGCAGGACTGTGGATATGATCAGGTCCAGACGGCCCGCCCGCGCATGGCCGGCGGGCGCGTGCAGGCGCCGCCGCATGCCCGCACTGCCCGACCCGAGCATGGCCAACGATCCTACCCAGGCGCCGCCGCGCCGCATCGCCCACCTCGACATGGACGCGTTCTTCGCGTCGGTCGAGCTGCTGCGCTACCCCGAGTTGCGCGGCCTGCCGGTGGTCGTGGGCGGCCGCCATCGCTGGCAGCCGCAGCCCCTGGCAGGCGGCGGGTGGCATTTCGCCCGGCTGCGCGACTACAGCGGCCGCGGCGTGGTCACCACCTCGACCTACGAGGCGCGCGCGCTCGGGGTGCACTCGGCGATGGGCATGATGAAGGCAGCGCGCCTGGCGCCGGACGCCATCCTGCTGCCGGCGCGCTTCGACGCCTACCGCGAGTACTCGCGGCGCTTCAAGGCCGCGGTGGCTGCGATCGCCCCGCGCATCGAGGATCGCGGAATCGACGAAATCTACATCGACCTCAGCGACCACGCCCAGCCCGACAGCGAGGCGCTGGCGGCCGACATCCAGCGAGCGGTCCTCGAAGCCACCGGGCTGAGCTGCTCGATCGGCATCAGCCCGAACAAGCTGCTGTCCAAACTCGCCTCCGACATGCGCAAGCCCGGCGGCATCACGGTGCTGCGGATGCACGAACTGGCCAGCCGGGTCTGGCCGCTGCCGGCGGCGCGGATCAACGGCATCGGCCCGAAGGCCGCTGCGCGCCTGCGGCAGCTGGGAATCGTCAGCATCGGCGAACTCGCGGCCGCGCCGCCGCAGCGCCTGCAGCAACACTTCGGGCGCAGCTACGCGGCCTGGCTGGTCGAGGCCTCGCATGGCCGCGACGCGCGCCCGCTGATCACCGACTCGCAACCCAAGTCGATCAGCCGCGAGACCACCTTCGAGCGCGACCTGCATGCGCGGCGCGACCGCGCCGAACTCTCCGCCCATTTCACCGAACTGTGCGAGCGCCTGGCGGCCGACCTGCGCGCCAAGGACTGCGCGGCGCGCACCATCGGCGTGAAACTGCGCTTCGAGGATTTCCGCACCGTCACCCGCGAACTGACCTGGCCGTTCCCGCTGCTGGCCGCGGCGGACATCCGGCGCGCAGCCGGGCAATGCCTGCGCCGGGTCGAACTGGGCAGCCGACTGCGCCTGCTGGGGGTGCGCGCCAGCGGACTGGTCGAGCGCGACGACGCGGCCGCGCAAGCTCGCGGCGGCGCCCAGCTCGAACTGCTCGATCCGCCGCCGGGTTGAAAGCCCGGCCGATGCCCGGTAGCATCGTCGGCATCCCTCCTGCACGGCGGCGGCCCGACGGCCCGCACCCGCCATGCGGCGGGCGGCACGCAGCGCGACCCGCGGCGCGCCGCCGCAAGACGCTTCGCCCGGCACGCGCGACTGGACATCGCGTCGCGCGGCCGATCCCTGGAACTGCGGCCGCTGCTGCGGCCGGCAACGTCGCGGTCCCCGCGCAGGCGATGCGCCCGGGGCGCCGCGCGCGGCTACCATGAACCTGCGGCATCTGCTGATCCCGGACTGGCTGGCGTTGTCCGGCTACTTTGCCCTCACGCTGGCCATCGGCGCCTGGGCTTCGCGGCGCCACGCCGGAAGCGACGAACTGTTCCTCGCCGGACGCTCGCTGGGGCCACTGGCGGTGGGGTTCTCGCTGTTCGCCTCCAACGTGTCGTCCGACACCATCATCGGCCTGCCTGGCGCCGCCTACGCCACCGGCATCTCGGCGGCCAACTACGAGTGGATGGCCAGCGTGGTGCTCGTGGTCTCGCTGGTCGCGGTCTATCCGGTGCTGGCGCGGGCGCGGGTGAGCACCATGCCGGAGTTGCTGCAACGCCGCTTCGACCGCCGCATGCGGACCTACCTGTCGGTGGTCACGCTGCTGCTGTCGGTGGTGCTGGACACCGCCGGCACGCTGTACGCCGGCGCGCTGGTGCTGACCACCTTCATCGGCCATTTCGCGTTATGGCAGGCCACGCTGGCGATCGCGCTGTTCACGGCCGCCTACACCGCGGCCGGCGGGCTGCGGGCGGTGGTCTACACCGACGTCATGCAGGCGCTGGTGCTGTTGCTGGGAGCCAGCGTGCTGGCCTGGATCGTGTTCGGCCAGTACGGACATTCGTGGTCGGCGGTGCTGGCGCGAGTCCCCCACAGCCACCTGTCGCTCATCCGCCCGCCGGGCGACCCGGGCGTGCCCTGGCCCGGGCTGCTGACCGGGCTGCCGGTGGTGGGCTTTTACTACTGGACCATGAACCAGTACATCGCCCAGCGGGTGCT
>JAKBBQ010000177.1 GCA_021808405.1 Pseudomonadota bacterium
CGCTCCCGCCCAACCGGCCCAACCGGCCGCGGCGCGCGGGCGCAGCTGGTACAGCGGTCTGCTGGCCAATCCTCTGCTCGCGCCGGCCGGGCTGCTGATCGGCCTGCTGCTGGTCGGCTGGGCGGTGCTGCGGCGACGGCGTGGCTCGGGCGACTCCCGCGCCTCGGTGTTCGACAGCCGCATGGGCGGCACCGACAGTTTCTTCGGCGCCAGCGGCGGCGAGCGGGTCGATACCCACAACAGCACCTTGGGCTCGTCGATGCAGTACTCGCCCAGCCAGGTCGAAAGCGTCGACGTCGATCCGGTGGCCGAGGCCGATGTCTACCTGGCCTACGGGCGCGACCTGCAGGCCGAGGAAATCCTGAAAGAGGCGCTGAAGAACCATCCGGAGCGCAACGCAGCCAGGCTCAAGCTGCTGGAGATCTACGCCAAGCGCAAGGACGCGCGATCCTTCGAGCTGATGGCCGCCGAGTTGTTCACCCGCACCGACGGTGTCGGCGAGGATTGGAAGAAGGCGCAGGAAATCGGCCGCGACCTCGATCCGGTGAACCCCCTCTACCACAACACCCAGCCGCCCAGCCTGGGGGTGGCGCCGACGACCGTCACGGCGCCGGACTTCGACCCCAGCCAGCCAGCCTCGTCGATGGTCGATGCCGGGGCTACCGTGCCGCCCACCGAATTGCTGGCCGGCCTGCCGAGCCTGTCGCCTCCCGGCGAATCGCCCGGCACCGCTACGCTGGACCTGGCGCTGGATCTGGCTGCCGGCGGCGCGGCTGCCGCCGGCGCGGCGCCCGCACCGCTGAGCGCGGAGCCCGAGGCGCCGCTGGAGTTCGACCTGTCGGCGCTGTCGGCGCCGGCGCCGCAGGAGGCGCCGCCCGCGCCGGCCGCTGCCGAGCCGCCGCCGCTGGAATTCGACCTCGGCGGACTCAGCCTGGAGCCCCTGCAGCCGGCCGCAGGCGCCGCGCAGACCGAGGCGGCTGCGACGGCCCAGCCCGCGGGCAGCCTGGACACCCGGCTGGCGCTGGTGGCGGAATGCCGGGCGATGGGCGACCTGGAGACCGCGCGCAATCTGCTGCACGAAATCCTCGCCGAAAGCGAAGGCGAGACCCGAGCCCAGGCGGAGAAGCTGCTGGCCGAACTCGGGTGAGTGGTGAACCCCCGCTGCGCATCGCGCTGGGCCTGAGCTATCGCGGCCGGGCCTACCGGGGCTGGCAGAGCCAGCCGGGCGGCGCGACGGTGCAGGACCGGCTGGAGCATGCGCTGCGCGAGTTCACCGGCGCGCCGCTGCGGGTGGTGTGCGCGGGCCGCACCGACGCCGGGGTGCACGCGTTGCAGCAGGTGGTGCACTTCGATTCCCCGGTGACGCGCAGCGCCGAGTCCTGGGTGCGCGGACTCAACACCTTCCTGCCCGAGGACGTCGCGGTGCTGTGGTCGCGCGAGCCGGGCGCCGGCTTCCATGCGCAAAAGAGCGCGCTCTCCCGGCGCTACCGCTACCTGCTGGTGCAGCAGCGCGTGCGTCCGGCCCTGCTGCACGGACTGGTGGGCTGGACCCACGACGCGCTGGACCTTCCGGCCATGCGCGAGGCCGCAGCGCAGTTGCTCGGCAGCCACGACTTCTCGGCCTTCCGCGCCAGTTCCTGCCAGGCGCGAAGCCCCTGCAAGACCCTGCATGCCATCGACATCACGCTGGCCGACGACGCCCGCACCTGGTGCTTCGATTTCCACGCCAACGCCTTCCTGCACCACATGGTGCGCAACATCATGGGCTGCCTGCTCGCCGTGGGCAGCGGCCGGCGAGTGCCGAGCTGGCTGGGCGAGGTGCTGCGCGCGGGGTCGCGCAGCCTGGCCGCGCCGACCTTCATGGCCGACGGGTTGTATTTCGCGGGCCCGGTGTATGCGGCACAATGGAAGATTCCCGGGCCTGCCGCGGGCCTGCCGCTGCTGCTGGCCTGACGCGGCAACTGTTGCAAGAGCGGGCGCGATGCACCGTACGCGTATCAAGATCTGCGGAATCACCCGTCCCGAGGACGCGCTGGCGGCCGCGCGGGCCGGCGCCGACGCGATCGGCCTGGTGTTCTACCCCCCCAGCCCGCGGGCCGTCGACCTGCCGCGCGCAGGGGACATCGTGCGCGCGCTGCCGGCGCTGGTGGGCGTGGTGGCGCTGTTCGTCAATGCGCAGCCCGCACAGGTGTTCGAGGTGATCGACCGCCTGCGGCCTTCGCTGCTGCAGTTCCACGGCGACGAGACGCCCGAGGACTGCGAGCGCTACGGCCACCCCTACCTGCGTGCGGCCCGCGTCCGCCCGGGGCTGGATTTGCTAGACTTGGCAGCTCGCTACCGTCAGGCTCGGGGGCACGCGCGCGGCTTGCTGCTCGATGCCTATGTCGAGGGCTACGGCGGTGGCGGAGAGGTGTTCGATTGGTCACTGATTCCAGCCGACGTCGGCTGTCCGGTCGTTTTGTCTGGTGGGTTGCATGCTGCAAACGTGGGGCAGGCGATCGGCTGCGTGCGCCCCTGGGCGGTTGACGTCTCCTCGGGAGTCGAGGCCGCCAAGGGGGTGAAGGATGCGGCGGCGATGCGTGCCTTCGTCGCCGCGGCGCGCGCCGCCGACGACGCTCTCGCGCAGTCCCCGGCGCAGCGCGGCGCCTGAGGCGGTCAGCGAGCCGCCGGCCGCCGCCAGACCCAGTCCCCACAGCCTCAGCAGACCACGATGTTGCCCTACGACCTTCCCGATGCACGCGGCCATTTCGGCCCCTATGGCGGCAGCTTCGTCGCCGAGACCCTGTTCCAGGCTCTGGACGAACTCAAGGACGCGTACTCCCGCTATCGCGCCGATCCCGAGTTCCAGGCCGAGCTGCGCAGCGAACTCAAGCACTATGTCGGCCGCCCGACGCCGATCTACCATGCCGCGCGGCTCAGCCGCGAACTCGGCGGAGCGCAGGTCTACCTCAAGCGCGAGGACCTCAACCACACCGGCGCCCACAAGATCAACAACACCGTCGGCCAGGCCATGCTGGCACGCCGCATGGGCAAGCGCAGGGTGATCGCCGAGACCGGCGCCGGCCAGCACGGCGTGGCCAGCGCGACCGTGGCGGCGCGCTACGGCATGCAATGCGTGGTCTACATGGGCGCCGAGGACGTCAAGCGGCAGGCGCCCAACGTCTACCGCATGCACCTGCTGGGCGCCGAGGTGGTGCCGGTGCACAGCGGCTCGCGCACCCTGAAGGACGCGCTCAACGAGGCGCTGCGCGACTGGGTGACCCACGTCGAGGACACCTTCTACATCATCGGCACGGTCGCCGGGCCGCACCCCTATCCGATGATGGTGCGGGACTTCCAGCGGGTGATCGGCGAGGAATGCCTGTGGCAGATGCCCGAGCTGGCCGGACGCCAGCCCGACGCGGTGCTGGCCTGCGTGGGCGGCGGCAGCAATGCGATGGGCATCTTCCATCCCTACATCGAGCACCCCGAGGTGCGGCTGATCGGCGTGGAGGCCGGCGGCGAGGGCCTGGACAGCGGTCGTCACGCGGCTTCGCTGGAAGCCGGCAGCCCCGGCGTGCTGCACGGCAACCGCACCTACGTGCTGCAGGACGCGGCCGGGCAGATCGCGCAGACCCATTCGGTGTCGGCCGGGCTGGACTATCCGGGGGTCGGACCCGAGCATGCCTGGCTGAAGGACAGCGGGCGTGCCCAGTACGTGGCGATCAGCGACCAGGAAGCGCTGCAGGCCTTCCACCGGCTGTGCCTCACCGAGGGGATCATCCCCGCGCTCGAGTCCAGCCACGCGCTGGCGCAGGCGATCAAGATGGCGCCGCAGATGCGGCCCGACCAGTTGCTGCTGGTCAACCTGTCCGGACGCGGCGACAAGGACATCGGCCATGTCGCCGACCTCAGCGGCGCCGCCTTCTACTGTCGCCCCTCGTGCGGAGGCCGGTCGTGAGCCGCATCGCCGCCACCTTCGCCCGCCTGGCCGAGCAGCGGCGCAAGGCGCTGGTTCCCTACGTCACCGCCGGCGACCCGGCGCCCCAGGCCACCGTGCCCTTGCTGCACGCGCTGGTGGCCGCCGGCGCCGACATCCTCGAGCTCGGGGTTCCGTTTTCCGATCCGATGGCCGACGGCCCGGTCATCCAGCGCGCCAACGAGCGGGCGCTGGAGCGCGGCGTCAGCCTGCGCCAGGTGCTGGATTGGGCGGCGCAGTTCCGCGGCGCCGACCCCGCCACCCCGCTGGTGCTGATGGGATATGCCAACCCCATCGAGCGCTTCGGGGTCGAGGCCTTCGTCGGCGAATGCGCCCGCGCCGGAGTCGACGGCGTGCTGGTCGTCGACTACCCGCCCGAGGAGGCGCAGGAGTTCGCTGCGGCGTTGCGCAAGGCCGGGATCGATCCCATCTTCCTGCTCGCTCCGACCTCCACCGCGGAGCGCATCGCCCAGGTCGACCCGCTGGGCGGCGGCTATGTCTACTATGTCTCGCTCAAGGGCGTGACCGGTGCCGCCCACCTGGACGTTCAGCAGGTGACGCGCAGGGTGCAGGAACTGCGGCGCCAGGTGCGCCTGCCGCTGGCGGTGGGCTTCGGCATCCGCGACGCCGCCGGCGCGGCGGCGATCGCCGCCTGCGCCGACGCGGTGATCGTCGGCTCGCGGATCATCGAAGTGATGGAGCAGCAGGCGGACACGCAGCAGGCCATCGCGGCGGCCGCTGCCTTGCTTGGCGAACTGCGCCGGGCCGTCGACGGCGCCGCCGCGCAGGCCGGCGCCGGCACCGCGTGAGCCCGGCGCCCACCCCCTTCCAGGAGTCCTGACCATGAGTTGGCTCGAAAAGCTGTTGCCCCCGAAGATCCAGCCCAGCGAGGCGGGAAGCCGGCGCCAGATGCCCGAGGGCCTGTGGCTGAAATGTCCGTCCTGTGAGACCGTGCTGTACAAGACCGACCTCGAGCACAACCTGTTCGTGTGCCCCAAGTGCTCCCACCACATGCGCATCGGCGCGCGCCAGCGCCTGGACGCGCTGCTCGACGGCGAGGGGCGCTACGAAATCGCCCAGGAAGTGCTGCCCATCGACGCGCTCAAGTTCAAGGACAGCCGCAAGTACCCCGAGCGCCTGCGCGAGGCGCTCGAGGCGACGCAGGAAACCGATGCGCTGGTCGCGATGGGTGGCGCGATCCAGAGCATTGCGGTGGTGGTGGCGTGCTTCGAGTTCGAGTTCATGGGCGGCTCGATGGGATCGGTGGTCGGCGAGCGCTTCGTGCGCGCGGTGGAGACCGCCATCGAGCAGAAGGTGCCGTTCCTGTGCTTCACCGCCACCGGCGGCGCGCGCATGCAGGAAGGCCTGCTCAGCCTGATGCAGATGGCCAAGACCAATGCCGCGCTGGCCCGTCTGGCTGCCGCCGGCATTCCCTATGTCAGCGTGCTGACCGACCCGACGATGGGCGGGGTGTCGGCGTCGTTCGCCTTCGTCGGCGACCTCGTGCTGGCCGAGCCGAAGGCGCTGATCGGATTCGCCGGGCCGCGGGTGATCGAGAACACGGTTCGCGAGAAGCTGCCCGAGGGCTTCCAGCGCTCGGAATTCCTGATGCACAAGGGAGCGATCGACCGTATCGTCGACCGCCGCGAACTGCGCGGCGAACTGGCGCGCATGCTCGCGCTGCTGCAACGCCAGCCTGCCGATGCCGTCGTCGGTTGAGCCAGCCGACGATCCGCAGGCGCAGTGGGACCTGCAGCAGTGGCTGCAGCACGCCCAGCAGTTGCACGCCCAGGCCATCGCGCTCGGGCTGCAGCGCGTGCGGCAGGTGCGCGACGCGATGGGGCTGCGGCTGGACTGTCCGGTGTTCACCGTCGGCGGCACCAACGGCAAGGGTTCGACCTGCGCGTTCATCGAGCAGGTGCTGCTGGCGGCCGGCTACCGTGTCGGCGTCTATTCCTCGCCGCACCTGGTGGACTTCGAGGAGCGTTGTCGGCTCGACGGCCGGCCCATCGACGCCTCGCGCCTGCCGGCGCACATGCTGGCGGTGGAGCGCGCCAGGCGCAGCCTGCAGCCGGCGGTCGCGCTGACCTATTTCGAATTCACCACCCTGGCGATCCTGCATGCGCTGGCCGAGGCCCGGCTCGATGCCGTGGTGCTGGAGGTCGGCATGGGCGGCCGGCTGGACGCGGTCAATGTGCTCGATGCCGATTGCGCGGTGGTCACCGGGATCGCGCTGGACCATGTCGAGTTCCTCGGCGGCGACCGCGAATCCATCGGGCGCGAGAAGGCCGGCATCTTCCGCCCCGGGCGGGTGGCCGTGGTCGCCGACCCGGACCCGCCGCGCAGCCTGCTCGAGCATGCGCAGGCCATCGGGGCCCGGTTGTGGCTGGTCGGCCGGGATTACGGCTGGAGCAGCGCCGATCGCCAGCAGTGGGACTATCTCGGGGTCGAGCGACGGCTCAGCAGCCTGGCCTATCCGGCGATGCGCGGAGTGCGGCAGCTGCGCAACGCGAGCGCGGCGCTGGCCGCGCTGGAGGCCTTGCGCGAGCGCCTGCCGGTGGCCGCGCAGCACGTGCGCATGGGGTTGGCGCTGGCCGAGCTGCCCGGGCGTTTCCAGGTCCTGCCGGGGCAGCCGGCGGTGGTGCTCGACGTCGCCCACAACCCGGAGGCGGCCGCGGTGCTGGCCGAGAGCCTCGACGCGATGGGTTATTTCCCCAACACCAGGGTGGTCTTTGGGGCGATGGCCGACAAGGACCTGCCTGGGCTCATCGAGGCGATCGCGCCGCTGGCGCAGTCCTGGCACCTGTGCGACCTGCCGACACCCCGCGCGGCGTCGGCGCAGGCTTTGCGCGAGCTGCTGCCTGCCGGGGCGCGCGCGAGCTGCCACGGCTCGCCGAGCCTGGCGCTGGCCGACGCACTGGCGCAGTCGCAGGCCACCGATAGAATGGTGGTTTTCGGCTCCTTTTACACCGTCGGAGACGTGCTTGCGCAACGCGCCGCCCGCAGCCGGGACGAGCATGCCCGGTCGCGCAGTGGGCCGGCGGGCTGAGTCCGGCGCCCGGCCGGTGCGGGCGGGCCGGGGTGACGAGCCTGCCAACCGTCCAAAGCCATGAAACTGCCCGCCAAGCGTGCCAGGGAAGGCCCCCCGGGCCCGGGTTCGCCCGCGCGACAGCCGCAAAGCGAGGAAGTGCTGCGGCTGCGCGCGCGCCGCAGGCTGATCGGCGCTGTCGCGCTGGTGCTCACCGGCGTGGTGGTGTTTCCGCTGATCTTCGAGACCCAGCCCAAGCCGATCTCCTCCAACATCAGCCTGGTGATCCCGCCGCAAGGCGCGGCCAGCTCGGTGGCCGCGCCGGTCGCGCCGGCCGCAGGCGGGTCGGGCGCCGCGCTTGCCGCGCCGACCACCGGGTCGCGTGCGGCGGC
>JAKBBQ010000178.1 GCA_021808405.1 Pseudomonadota bacterium
CAACGCGTCTGGTACGCCGGCGAGACGGTCAGCCTGGGGATCGGCCAGGGCTACAACAGCTTCACGCCGATCCAGCTGGGCAACGCGCTGGCCACGCTGGCCAACCGGGGCACGCGCTACAAGCCCCGGGTCGTGCGCATGGTGGAAGACGTCGCCCACCGGAAGTTCGAGCCGACGCGCCCGCAGGTCGACCGGCAGTTGCATTTTCGCGATGCCGACTGGCAGGTGGTGCACGACGGCATGGAGGCGGTCAACGACTCCGCCGCCGGCACCGGCTACGCGGTGTTCCACGACGCCCCCTACACCAGCGCCGGCAAGACGGGCACGGCGCAGGTGTTCAGCGTGCCCAAGGGGCAGCACTACAACGCCTCCGACCTCGCCCACCATCTGCTGGACAACGCGCTGTACACCGTGTGGGCACCGGCGGACGACCCGGTCGTGTGCGTGGCTCTGGTCGTCGAGCACGCGGGCTGGGGAGCCGGCGCCGCGGCGCCGATCGCCCGCAAGCTGGTCGACTACCACCTGCTGGGGCAATTGCCCAGCGACCAGGAAATCGAGAAGATCTCCGGCCAGCCGCCGCGCCAGCTGCGCTTGCGCTACGCCGGCACGGGCGACGGCCTGCCCGCGGTGCCGGGAGCGCAGCCGGCGCCCGTCGTGCCCACCGCTTCGGCGGCCGAGTCCTCCAGCGCGCCGGTGCGGCCGGTGACGCCGTGGCCGCGGCCTGCGTCCGGCGCGGCCACGGCCCACGCCGCGCCGACCGCTGCCGAAGGCCGCTACGCGCCACCCCGCTGCACCCCGGGCCCGCTGTTCAGCCGCTTCGGCGCGCAGCCCGACCGCTGCCATGACGATGAGGGAGAGCGCCTGTGAACGCCGTCATCGACCGTCCGTCGCTGCGCAGGCGGCTGCGGCCCTACCTGAGCGGCTTCGACCTGCCGCTGCTCGCCGGCCTGCTGCTGCTGGTCAGCGTGGGTTGCGTGGTGCTGTTCTCGGCGCTGCAAGGCCAGGCGATTCCGTTCAGCGACCAGGTGCGCAACCTGGTGATCGGCTTTGTCGTGCTGTTCGTGGTCGCGCAGGTGCCGCCGCAACGCCTGATGCAGATCGCCGTTCCGCTGTACCTGCTGGGGGTGGCGCTGCTGGTGGCCACCGCCAGCTTCGGGCTGGTGCGCAAGGGAGCGCGGCGCTGGCTGGACCTGGGCGTGGTGGTGCAGCCTTCGGAAATCATGAAGATCGCCATGCCCCTCATGTTGGCGTGGTATTTCCAGAAGCGCGAAGGCCTGATCCGGCTGCGGGACTACGCGGTCGCGGGCGTGCTGCTGGCGCTTCCGGTGGGACTGATCATGAAGCAGCCCGACCTGGGAACGGCGATGCTGGTGCTGTCGACCGGGTTCTTCGTGATCTTTTTCGCCGGCCTGTCGTGGCGGGTGCTGCTCGCCGGAGCGCTCGCGGCGGCCGGCGCGGCGCCGGTGCTGTGGCATTTCATGCACGACTACCAGCGCCAGCGCATCCTGATGCTGCTCGACCCGCAGGCCGACCCGCTCGGCACCGGGTTCAACATCCTGCAGTCGATGATCGCCATCGGCTCCGGCGGCGTCTGGGGGCAGGGCTACCTGCACGGAACCCAGGCGCACCTGAACTTCGTCCCCGAGTCGCATACCGACTTCGTGTTCTCGGTGCTGGCCGAGGAATGGGGGCTGGCGGGCAATGTGTTCCTGAGCCTGGTCTATGTGTTTTTCATCGGCCGCGGGCTGTACATCGCCTCGCAGGCGCCGAGCCTGTTCTCGCGCCTGCTGGCGGCTTCGATCACCATGATCTTCTTCACCTATGCCTTCGTGAACATGGGCATGGTGTCGGGCATCCTTCCGGTGGTCGGGGTCCCCCTGCCCTTTGTCAGCTACGGGGGAACCGCGCTGGCCACGCTGATGCTGGGTACCGGAATCCTGCTTTCGATCGCACGTTCGCGCCGCCTGGTGCAAACCTGAGGGTCCACCCGGGTACACCGCGCGATCGCCGGACCGCAAAATCCCGGCCTTGCGCTGCAGGAGTCCCTTGGACTCGGAGGCGGTAGCACGCACAATGCATAGGGTTCTGTGCATATCGCGATTGACTTATTTCACGGCAGACGATGGCTCCAGAAAGCAGGAGCCGGTTCCGTGATCACCACGAAGGAGAGTTTTCGATGAATACCTTGCGACCATGGCTCGGCTTGCGCGTTCCTGTGCTTGTGCTGCTGGCGCTGTTCCTGCGCCTGGGCGGAATCGGTGCGGCGCAGGCGGCCGACGCGACCCCGGCGCGCCTGGACTTCAACCATCCGACCTTCGCCCACGAACTGCCCTTCGCCAAGCACGAGGTGGTGATCCAGGTCAGCTCCGGCGGCCCGGAATACTGGAACCTGGTGCTGAACAACGCGCAGAACCTGCTGGACTACTTCGGCCAGCCGAACATACGCGTGGTGGTCGTCGCCTTCGGCCCGGGATTGCGCATGCTGTTGAAAAACAGCCCGGTGGCCGCGCGCCTGCAGTCGGAGAACAGCGAGGGCGTGGAGTTCGATGCCTGCCACAACACCATGAAGGCGATGGCGCGCAAGATCGGCCATATGCCGGTGTTGGCCCCGCAGGCGGTGGTCGTGCCGGCCGGCGTGGTGCGCATCATGCAGTTGCAGAAGGCCGGCTTCGCCTACATCCGTCCCTGAGCGAGACGCCGGGCGCGGGGCCGGGGCCTGCGCCTGCGCCCCTATCGAAGCAGGGGAAAGGCGCATCGGCCTAGGCTCGGACGATGCCCCTGCTGCGCTGCCTGGCCGAACGCCCGCTGCCCACGCTGGACGGCCGCTGCGTGTACGCCGAGGGCGTGCAACCGCTGCCGTCGCTCTCGCCGCTGCGCGGCGCGCAGCAGGCGCAGGCCTGCGTGGTGGGCGCGGGGATCGCCGGGCTGTGCGCTGCGCTGGCGCTGGCACGCCAGGGCCTGCAGGTCACGCTGCTGGAGGCCCGCCGCATCGCCAGCGGCGCCTCGGGGCGCAACGGAGGCCAGGCGCTGGCCGATTACGCCTGCGGCATCGAGGCGCTGGAGCGCAGGCTGGGCCCGGCGGCCGCGCTGCGCGCGTGGCAGCTCGCCGAGCTGGCGGTGCAACGGCTGCGCCAGCGCATCGCCGACCACGCCATCGACTGCGACTGGGCCTGCGGCACGCTGAGCGTGGCGCGCACGCCGCGCGATGCGGCGCGCCTGCATGCTGCGCTGCGCCACCGGCAGCTGCATTACGGCGCGACTCACCTGCGCTGGCTGGAGGCCGCGCAGGTCCCCGGCCATGTCGAAAGCGCGCTCTATCACGGCGGGGTGTACGACCCGCACGGCGCCCAGCTGCAACCGCTGAGCTACACCCTGGGCCTGGCGCGCGCCGCGCTGCGACTGGGGGTCGAGCTGCACGAGCAAAGCCCGGTGCTGCGCATCGAGCGCAGCGCCGACGGCTACCTGTTGCAGTGCGCCGACGGCAGCCTGCGCGCGCCGCGGCTGCTGCTGGCCACCGGCGCGGTACCCGGCGCCCCGCTGCGCACGCTGCGCGCGCGGGTGCTGCCGGTGGCCACCTGCATGCTGGCCACCGAGCCGCTGGCGCGGCCGGTGCTGCATGGCGATCCGCCGCCGGCCGTGTGCGACACCTCCTTCATCCCCGACTACTACCGGCAGGACGCCGCCGGCCGGCTGCTGTTCGGCAGCGGCGCCTACCACGGCGGGCGCGTGCTGCGCGATGCCGCGCTGCGGCGTCGCCTGCTGCGCCAGGCGATGCTGCGGGTGTTTCCCCAACTGCAGGCCGTGCGCATCACCCACGACTGGGGCGGCTGGATCGACGCCAGCGCGAACCGCGCTCCCGACTTCGGCCGCCTCGGCCCGGGCGCGGTGTACGTGCAGGGCTTCTCGGGCCACGGCCTGGCGCTGTCGGGGCTGGCCGGCGAACTGGCGGCGCAGGCCCTGCTCGCCGGGCCTGCCGACTGCGCCGACTTCGAACTCTACGCCGCGCTGCCCCACGCCAGCCTTCCCGGACGCGGGCTGCTGCGGCGGCCGGTGGCCGCGCTGGGCGAAATCCTGGGGCGGCTGCAGCACCTGCTGTAAGCTCCGCTTGCGCTCGCGGTCGCTTGCGCAACGTCAAGCGTTCGCAAAGTCCGCGACAAATCCCCGCGACCGCCCGGCGACTGTTAGTTATATTTACTCATTTGTTGCACGCAACCCCGGCAAACCCCCATGCCTCGACGGCAGGGGGGTTCTAGCATCCGCGTTGCACGATGCCTACATACTGAGAAGAGGCTCGCCAAGGCCCACGAGACTTCCACTGGAGACCGCAATGCAGCTACCGCGTAAGAATGGCTTTGGCAGCGGCGAATTCGACCGCCGCGACTTCCTGAAGACCGCCGGGGCCACCGGCCTGGCCACCCTGCTGGCCAACCCGACGCCGAGTTGGGCGGCCAGCGAGAAGCCCATCAAGATCGGGCTCGTCGACCCCATCACCAGCACCTTCGCCGCGCTGGGGCAAAGCGAGATCAAGGGCGCCAAGTTCGCCGAGGCCGAGATCAACAAGATGGGCGGAGTCATGGGCCGCCCGCTGCAGGTTCTGGTCGAGGACAGCGCCGGCAACCCCGGCACCGCGGTCGACAAGTGCGCGCGCCTGCTCAGCCAGGACAAGGTCGATTTCCTGATGGGCACGGTGAACTCCGCCGCCTCGCTGGCGGTTTCGCAGTTCGCCGAACGTCACAAGAAGGTGTTCATCGCCACCGGCGGCCACGTGGATTCGCTGACCGGCACGGCCTGCAACAGCTACACCTTCCGCACCTGCTCGACGACCTGGATGCTGACCGCCGGGGATTTCGACACCCTGTTCAAGAAATTCGGCAAGAAGTGGTACTTCCTGACCACCGACTACGCCTTCGGCAAGTCCGAGCAGACCGACTACGAAGCCCAGCTGAAGAAGGCCGGCGGCACCGTGGTCGGCGGCGCGCTGGCTCCGGTGGGCACGACCGACTTCTCGTCCTACCTGATCGACGTCAAGGCCAAGGCCCCGCAGGTGCTGTGCCTGCTGCTGGCCGGCAACGACCAGGTCAACGCGATGAAGCAGATCGCCCAGTTCGGAATCGACAAGCAGATCGCGGTCGGCGGCGCGCTGTTCGAGCTCGAGCAGGCGCAGGCGCTGCCTCCGGCCGCCCGCTACGGCTGGTGGACCATGGAGTGGTACTGGAACCAGCCCAAGACCCCGCATGTCGCGGACTTCGTCAAGCGTTTCACCGCGGCCCACAACGGCGAGTATCCGACCGCCCGCGTGTGGTTCGGCTACGCCAGCACCCACGCCTTCAGGCTGGCCGTCGAGAAGGCCAAGTCCACCGAGAGCGAAAAGGTCATCGCCGCGCTCGAAGGCCTGGTGCTGCCGCCCGAAGTCGCGCTGCAGCCGCACCTGCCGATGTACCGGGCTGCCGACCACCAGCTGCTGATCAGCATGTTCCCGGGCCACGTCAACTCGAGCGGCAAGTACCCCAACCTGTTCGACGTCTCGAGCATCGTCCCGGGGGCGTCGATCGCCAAGTCGGCCCAGGAAATGGGCTGCATGCTGCACAAGGCCTGACCATCGGCCCCCGCGGGGGCTTGCCAACGCTACGGCGGCCGGTGCGGGCACCGGCCGCCGCGGAGTCCATTTGTGAGCCTTGTCATTTTTTTCAACCTGTTCAACGGGCTGATCACCGGCGCCTTCTACGCGCTGCTCGCGCTGGGGCTGGCGCTGATCCTCGGGCTGAACAACACCATCAATTTCGCGCAGGGCACGTTCATGGCCCTGTCGGCGTACTTCGCCTACACCCTGGTTCCCCATGTGGGGTTCTGGGGCGCGCTGCTGCTCGCGCCGATCCTCTCCGGGGTGCTGGGGCTGGTGGTCGAAGTGCTGCTGGTGCGCAGGCTGTACAAGCGCGACCCGCTGTATTCCCTGCTGATGACCTTCGGCCTGGCGCTGATCATGGAAGACATGATCCGCACCATCTGGGGACCGGTCGGTGTGCCGCTGAGCATCCCCGACGCGCTGGCGCATCCGCTGAGCCAGACCTATTTCTTCCTCACCGGCTACCGGCTGTTCGTGGTCACGGTGGCGCTGGTCGGCACCGGAGTGTTGTTCGGGCTGCTGCGCTACACCCGCCTGGGAATCCGCATCCGGGCCGGGAACGCCGACCTCGAGACCGTCGCCGCGCTGGGGGTCAACATCTACTTCCTGCGTAGCGCCAACTTTGTCATCGGCATCATGTTCGCCGGCATCGCCGGCATCCTGGCAGCCGGCCAGCTCGGTCTCGACCCGACGATGGGCGACGGCCTGCTGATGCCGGCCTTCGTGGCCATCGTGGTCGGCGGCGTCGGCTCGCTGCTGGGCTCGCTGCTCGGCGGGCTGCTGATCGGGGTCGCTTCCGGGCTGACCACCGCCTTCTATCCGTCGGCCAGCGAGGCCGTGATCTACCTGCTGATGGGACTGATGCTGATCGTGCGCCCGCGCGGCCTGCTCGGTCAGGAGGGACTTCTGGAATGAGTGCTAGCGAAAGCGCAGCCAAGCTGCCCGCCGCGCCCGCAGCGCAGCGCCTGCCCATGCGCCTGCGCCCCGGCACCGCGGTGCTCGGGCTGGCGTTGCTGACCCTTCCGCTATGGATCGCCCATGTCGGCGGCTACACCGACATCGCGTCGCGGGTGTTGATCTACGCGCTGGCGGCGATGGGACTGAACCTGCTGCTGGGCTTCACCGGCGGCCTGTCCTTCGGCCACGCCGCGTACTTCGGCCTGGGCTCCTACGCGGTCGGACTGATGCTCAAGTACGCCACCCACAGCGTGCCGCTGGCGCTGGTGGTCGGCACCCTCACCGGGGGCATCGTGGCCACGCTGCTGGCGCCGCTGGTGGTGCGGCGGCGGGGGATCTACTTCGCGATGATCACCATCGCGATCGGCCAATTGTTCTACTTCGTATCCATCCGCTGGGCGTCGGTGACCGGCGGCTACGACGGCCTGACCGGTTTCTCCCGCCACGCCATCCACCTGCTGCCCGGGTTGCGCTGGACGCTCGGCTCCACCGGCTTCTATTACCTGGTGCTGCTGTGCTTCGCGATCGGCGCGTGGCTGATCTGGATGGTGCTCCAGTCGCCGCTCGGGCGCACCTTCGTCGCGGTACGCGAAAACCACAAGCGACTGCGCTTCCTCGGCGTCGGGGTGAACCATTACGCGGCGGCATCGTTCGCGATTTCCGGGTTCATCGTCGCGCTGGCCGGCGGGCTCAACGCGCTGCTGGACAACTTCACCTCGCCCAACAGCCTGGCCAACAACCTGTCGGGCGACCTGGTGATCATCGCGGTCCTCGGCGGCATGCGC
>JAKBBQ010000179.1 GCA_021808405.1 Pseudomonadota bacterium
GTCCCAGTGCTTCGACGCCCTGTGCGCTCGCGACCGGCGCTTCGACGGGCGCTTTTACGTCGGGGTGTCGAGCACCGGCATCTACTGCCGGCCGATCTGCGCGGTGCGCACCCCGCGGCGCGAGCATTGCAGCTTCTACGCCAGCGCGGCGGCCGCGGAGAAGGCCGGCTTTCGTCCCTGCCTGCGCTGCCGCCCGGAGCTGGCGCCCGGCTGGGGGCTGCCCGACCTGGGCAGCCGGCTGGCGCAGGCGGCGGCGCTGCTGATCGAGCAGGGCTTCCTCGACGAACAGGGCACCGAGGCGCTGGCCGCGCGCATCGGGGTCGGCAGCCGCCACCTGCGGCGGCTGTTCCGCGCCGAGTTCGGGGTGTCGATGCTCGAGCTGGCGCAGACCCAGCGCCTGCTGCTGGCCAAGCAGTGCCTGACCCAGACCGCGCTGCCGGTGTCGGAGGTCGCGCTGGCCTGCGGCTTTCGCAGCCAGCGTCGCTTCCATGCGGTGCTGCGCCAGCGCTGGGGCTTGCGCGCCGGACAGATCCGTCGCGGTACGCCGGCTGCCCAGGGGGCGCGGCTCGAGCTCGCGCTGGGCTACCGTCCGCCGCTGGCCTGGCAGTCCTGGCTGGAGGACGCGGCAGCGCAGGCGCTGCCCGGGATCGAAGCCATCGACCAGGGGCGCTACGCCCGCGCGCTGCGGCTGCAGGGGCGCCACGGCCGCTGCGAGGGCTGGCTGCTGGCGTGGGACGATGCGCCGCACTGCACCCTGCGGGTGCGCGCCAGCGCCAGCCTGGCTCCGGCCATTTCCCTGCTGCTCGCGAGGCTGCGCAGGATGTTCGACCTCGGTGCCAGCCCGCAGGCGGTGGATGCGCGGCTGGGCGAGCTCGCGCTGCGGCTGCCGGGGCTGCGCGTGCCCGGCCACGCCGACGGTTTCGAGACCCTGGCGCGCGCTTTGCTGCGCGGCCAGGGCCGCGCAGCAAAGCGCCTGCTGGAACGCCTGGCCGCGCTGTGCGCTGCGCCGCTCGCGCCGGCCGCGCTGGACGGTGCGCCGGCCGGGCTGCAGGCGGTCTTTCCCCTTGCCGCCGAAGTGGCCGGTCGGCCGCGCAGCGAACTGCTTGACTGCGGCTGGCCGGAGGCCTGTGCCGATGGCCTGCTGGCCGCCGCCCGCGGGCTGGTCGACGGGGAATGCGAGCTGCAGCCCTGGTCGCCGCTGGAGCCGACGCTGCGGTGGCTGCGCGGCCTTCCCGGGCTGGACGAAGCGGCGGTGCAGTGGGTGGCGATGCAGGCGCTGGGCTGGCCCGACGCCTTCGCCGCCGGCGACGCGGCGCTGCAGCGGGCCGCCGGCTGCGGCGACGCCGCGGCGCTGGCAGCGCGTGCCGAGGACTGGCGGCCCTGGCGCGCCTACGCTGCGATGCACCTGCGGCAGCGTGCCGCGTGGCCGGAGGCGGCATGAACGGTCGCTGCGTGCTCGCGTCTGCGCTGGGCGGACTGCTGCTGCGAGTCGACCGCGGGGCCGTGTGCGGCCTGAGCTTCGTCTCGGCGCCCGGGATGGCCGCCGGGGCCCCGGCCGACGCGCCCGCCGGCGCGCTCGAGCGCGAGGTGGCCAGGCAGTTGGGGGAATACTTCGCAGGCCTGCGCACCGGCTTCGATCTGCCGTTGCGCCCGCGCGGCAGCGCCTTCGCGCAGGCGGTCTGGCGGCAGCTCGGGCAGTTGCGCTACGGCGAGCGCATCGCCTACGCCGGACTGGCCGAGCGCCTGGGGCTGGGCCGCGGTTACAGCCGCGCGGTGGCGCGCGCGGTGGCAGCCAATCCGCTGCTGGTGCTGCTGCCCTGCCACCGCGTCGTCGGCAGCGACGGCGCGCTGCACGGCTATGCCGGCGGAATCGAGCGCAAGCGCTGGCTGCTGCGGCTGGAAGAGCGCCCTCAGTGACCCAGCAGGGTGGCGTTCAGCGTGCGCTTGCGCCATGCGCCCAGCACATCGCTGCGGGTGAGCATGCCGCGCAGGGTCGCGCCGTCGTCGTCGACCACCGGCAGCCGCCCGATGTCGTGCAGCACCATGCGGTTGAGCGCTTCGTGCAGGGTGTCGCCGGCGCGGATGACCACCGGCGCGCGCCGTAGCAGCGCGTCGAGCCGGCTGTCGGGCGCCAGGTCGCGGCGCGCCAGGTCCTTGCGGGTCAGCACCCCCAGCACCCTGCCTTCGCCGTCGACCACCGCGTATCCCTGGTGGCGCGCCGCGGGCTCGCTGTCCAGCCAGTCGCGCACCTCGCTCAGCGTCTGTTGGGCGCGCAGGCTGACCGGCTGCATGCTGGCATGCCCGGCGACCTGCTCCTGGGCGAAGGGGTCGGCCTGGTAGGCGCTGGGAACGCGCACCCCGCGGCGGGCGATCTTCTCGGTCATGATGGTCTCGCGCATCAGCAGCCCCGACACCAGGTAGGCGCAGGCGCAGCCGATGAGCAGTGCCAGCAGCCCCGAGCCCTGCCAGGTGGCCTCGAGGGCGAACACCACCGAGGTGAACAGCGCGCGCGAGGCGCCGGCGAAAATCGCCGCCATGCCCACCAGCGCCGCCAGCCGCGGGTCCAGTCCCAGCCAGGGCATGGCCAGCGCGATGCCCTGCCCGAGCACGGCTCCCAGGCAGGCGCCCACGGTCATCAGCGGCGCCAGCGTGCCCCCCGAGGTGCCGCTGCTCAACGCGATCGCCCACGAGACCAGCTTGGCGGTGCCCAGCAGCAGCAGCGCGCGCACCGCCAGGTTGCCCGACAGCGCCGCGGTGATGTTGTCGTAGCCGACCCCCAGGGTGCGCGGCTGCCACCAGCCGATCAGTCCCACGGCGATGGCGCCCAGCGCCGGCCACCACATCCAGTGCACCGGCAGGCGCTCGAAGCCGTCCTCGAGGGCGTACAGCGCGCGTGTGACCAGCACCGCGGCCAGCCCGCTGAGCAGGCCGACGAGCGCGCAGCCCAGCAGCGCGCCGGCGTGCGGCCAGGCCAGCTGGGGCATCGCGAAAAAGGGCTGGCTGCCGTCGAGCACGATGCGCAGCGTGGCCGCCGACGCGCAGGCGGCGATGACCGGAAGCAGCGACGCCGGGCGGAATTCGAACACCAGCAGCTCGACCGCCAGCAGCACCGCGGAAACCGGGGTGCCGAAGACCGCGGTCATTCCCGCCGCGGCCCCGGCGCCGAGCAGGGTCTTGCGTTCGTCCGGGGTGATGTGCAGCCACTGGCCGACCAGCGAGCCCAGCGCGCCGCCGGTGGCGATGATCGGGCCCTCGGCGCCGAACGGCCCGCCGGTGCCGATGGAAATCGCCGCCGACAGCGGCTTGAGCCACAGCACGCGCGCCGGGATGCGGCTGCGGTTGGTGAGGATCTGCTCCATCGCCTCGGGGATTCCGTGGCCGCGGATCGCCGGCGAGCCGTAGCGTGCCATCAGTCCGACGACCAGCGAACCCAGCACCGGCACCGCGACCACCAGCAGCCCCAGGTGGTTGTGCGCCGGGTCGCCCAGCCGCAGGTCCCAGCGCCCCTGGAAGCACAGGTGGGTGATCAGCCCGATCAGCGCCATCAGCAGCTTGGCCACCGGCACCGCCGCCAGCCCGACCGCTGCAGCCAGCAGCAGCACGTACAGGGTGCGCGACCCGACTCCGCCGGGGTCGCTGCCGATGTTCGCGGCCCGCGTCAGCGGCTCCAGCGACGGTGAGACGGGCAGGGGGGAATGCTGGCTGGGGCTGGGGCTGGGAGTCATCCGGGACCGGGCGGCGCTGCGCTGCGCTGGAGTTCACGAAATGGTACGAAGAATACCAAAACCGCGATGTATCCAGTCGCAGCGCGACGCCGTGCCAGGGCTTACCAGCCCGGGGGATGCCAGGTCAGCCCGAGGAAGACCCCGAAAGGCGTGCGGTTGTAGCTGTAGGCGGTCTGGTAGGCCTTGTCCAGCAGGTTGCGCACATGCAGGCGCCAGCTCCAGTCGCGCGCCAGCTTGCCGCTGGCGCTGAGGTCGACGGTGGTGTAGGAGCCGAGCACCACCGGGGTGGCCGGGTAGTTGGCGTAGTTGAGGTCGGGACGGCCGCCGCTGTAGTGCACGCTGGCGCCGAGCAGCACGCCGTGCCAGACGCGGCTGAGCCCCAGGTTGGCCAGGCTGCGGGCACGGCGCTGCAGCGTGGGATCGCCGGCCTGGCTGAGGTCGACCGGCTGCTGCAGCGTCAGGTTGCCGTCGAGCATCCAGCCGCGCCACGAACTGCTGGCGCTGAGTTCCAGCCCGCGGGTTCGCGAACGCGCGACATTGTCGAAGCGGTACAGCCCGGTGGCGGGATCGGTGGTGTACACCCATTGATCGGTCATGCGGGTGTCGAACAGCGTGGCGCGGACCAGGCTGGGGCCGGAGTGCCACTGCAGCGCGGCCTCCGAGGAATGGGCTTTTTCCGGGCGCAGCGCCGGGTTGGCCTCGGAGTAGCCCGGCGACGAGGCGTACAGATAGCCCAGCGGCGGCGCGTTGAACGCGGTCGCATAGCTGGCCAGCACCTTCCAGTGGCGGTCCAGGTGGTGCGACAGCCCGAGGTAGCCGGTGGTCTGGCCGGCCAGGCCGTCGACGTCGTCGCGCCGCAGGTTGAACTGCAACTGGTTGCCTGAGAACTCGCCGACGATGCCGGCGAACACCGCGCGGGCGTTGCGGGTGACGTTGGGGAAGGAATTGGGGCCGTCGGTTTCGACGCCCTGGTGCTGCCATTCGGCGCCGCCGGTCAGGCTCCAGCGCCGGTCGAGCCGCACCCGGTTGTTCCACTGCGCCAGCTGCACCCGGGTGCGCGAATTGCCGTCGTAGGCCCCGGCGTAGTCGTTGCGGTTGTCCACCGTCTGCTGCGACAGGCTGACATGGGAGTGCCAGCGCGAGTCGATCCGGTTGTCGCTGAACAACTGGACCAGCTGCTGCAGGGTCTCGCCGCTGCCCTGGGTGTTGGAATAGGTGTACAGCCCGTCGCTGCGGAAGGCCCGCAGCCCCAGGCTCTGGCCGGGGGCCAGTTGCTGCACCAGCGAGGCGTTGGCGGTGGAGTTGCTGTAGCCGTCGCTGTGCTGCCCCTGCACGAAGGGGTTCTGCGCCGGGTTGATCGACGGGATCGACTGGGTGGTGTAGCGGCTGAATCCGGCATGCACCCGGGTGTTGCCGATGCGCTGGCCGGCGTTGGCCGACAGCGAGGCCGTGTCCTGGCTGCCGGCCATCGCCGAAATCGACGCGCGGCGTCGCGCCGCGCCCTCGCGGGTGGTGATCAGGATCACCCCGCCGATCGCTCCCGAGCCGTAGATGGCCGACACGTTGCCCCGCACGACCTCGATGCGCTGGATCTGGTCGGTGCCCAGGTTCTGCAGGTAGCCGGAGCTTCCGGTGGTGTCCTGTGCGGTCAGCGGGACTCCGTCCAGCAACACCAGCACGCCGAGTTCGCTGCTGCCGAACCCCCGCAGCAACGCGGTGCTCGGCTGGCCCGGGCCGCCGCTGAAGGTCAGTTGCACCCCGGCGATGCGCTGCAGCAGGGTGGTCAGGTTGCTCGCGCCGGAATCGACGATCTGCTTGCGGGTGATCACGCTGGCGCTGGGCAGCGCCTGGGCCAGCGGCTGGGAGAAGGTCGGCTCCCAGATCACCACCGGGGGCAGGTTCAGCGCATCGGCGGCAGGCTGCGCGGCGCGTGCGCCGCCGCAGCCGAGGGCGAGCAGCGCCAGTGCGCCGGGGACGAGACGGCGTGGGCGGGGACGGCGCGGGAGAGGACGGACGGCCGCCGGCGCGCACGCTTCGGCGGCCTGCGGAACAAGGTAAGGGGACATCGGATTTCCACAGCAGGGACAAGTGAACCCCGTGCCTCCCGCACGGGCCGCTTGGAACGCTGGAAAACCGGGACACCGCAGCCAGCGACCCCGTGGCGGGAGCCGCGCGCCGGCGCGTCGAACACGCCCGCCTCACCCGGAGGACCTGTTCCCAGCGTGTTGGCCGGTATCCGGGCTGGCGGCCACCCGGACGGCCTTCCCAGGCCTGCACCGGGCCCAGTGGCGTGTTCGTCCGGGCTGCGACCCCTGCGCCGAGGCAGGGGCCGTGCCGTTGACCGTTGCGGGGGCAGCACAGGCCCGGGCGATGGCTTGCCCTCCCTGTTTCCCGTTTGACTGCGCCGACCGTGCCGGTCGCGCGCAAGCACCAACCCCTCCATCCTAAGGGAGCGTCGGCACCGGCCGGGCCGACTTGCGGGATTGGTAGCCGAATGTTACGTTTGCTTGCACTGGGACGCCTTTCGGCGGCGCCCCCACCGCGCCAACCCGCGATGTCGTGCGCCAGCGACCAGTCGTTCCCGCGAGCCGTTCGCGAACGCCGGGTGGCCGACCGCGGGAGCGCGACGGAAGGGGTTCAGCCGGCTGCTTGCGCGGCGTGCACGATCATCACCGGCATGGGGCACAGCCTGGCCATCTGTTCGGCCACGCTGCCCAGGAACAGCCGGTCCAGCCCGCGTCGGCCCTGGCTGCCGACCAGCACCAGGTCGGCGCCGCCTGCGCGCGCCTCGTCGGCCAGCAGTTCGCCCACCGGCCTGCCCAGCGCCTGGCCCTCGAGCATCCGCGTGTCTGCCTGCACTCCGGCGGCCTGCGCCTGGCGCAGCGCGCGTTGCAGCAGTTCCTGCCCCTGCAGCCGCGCCGGGTCCGCGGCCGGCGCTTGCGAGCCGGCGCCGCTCGTCGCGGGCGGCAACTCGGTGGTGTCGATCACGTGCACCACCCGCAGCCGTGCGCCCAGCGCTGCGGCCAGCGCGACCGCATGGTCCAGCGCCGCCTGGGAGGCGGCGCCACCGTCGAGCGCGACGAGCAGGCGGCGGTACATCGCGGTCGCCGCTATTCGACCTTGACCTCGATCCCCCGCGGCTTGGCGCTTTCGCGCTTGGGGATCTGCAAGGTCAGCACGCCGTCCTTGAAGCTGGCCTTGGCGGCGGCTTCGTCGATGGTGTCGGGCAGCGAGAAGCTGCGG
Source organism: Pseudomonadota bacterium (assembly GCA_021808405.1). Lineage (GTDB taxonomy): Bacteria > Pseudomonadota > Gammaproteobacteria > Burkholderiales > Burkholderiaceae_C > Thiomonas_A. The sequence goes on from JAKBBQ010000179.1 coordinate 6,969, forward strand.
CTGAAGCTGCCGTAGTAGCGCTCGATGCGATGGAAGGTCTTGTCCTTCTGCTCCTTTTCCTGCTTGCGTTCTCCCTGCAGCGTGACCACCCCGTTGTCGATGGTGATCCGCACGTCGTCCTTGTCGACCTCGGGGATCTCGGCCTTGATGGTGAACTCCTGCTCGCTTTCGCTGATGTCCACCCGTGGCGACCAGTCGACCTTGGCAGCCGACTCGGTGGCCGCCAGGCCGCGTCGCGGCCAGCCGACCGCGCGGGTGTAGCGATCGAACATGTCCTCGATTTCCTGCCAGGGATCCCATTTGATGATGGCCATGACCGTTTCCTTCACGCGGGACGAATTGAGTGGTGTCAGCCCC